>CAVGEG010000020.1:8785-39717 GCA_963628165.1 Paratractidigestivibacter sp.
CCATTGTTCGTTTCGGTGCGACCAAAATTCTGCCAGTAGCTTCAGATTAATTTCAACAGGCGCCGCAAGGACGACTTGCACCGGCAACTCGTCCTCGGAAACTTCTCGATCCGCAAAGATATCGTTCCAAGCCAACGCCCAATCGTCGACGGCTCCCAACTCGGCAGCTTTTTTCAATTTGTCAGGATTGCGCCCAAGACCGACAATTCTCCCGCCAACTTGGGCGCGTTTAGCGGCAAGTCCCAGAGATCCTCCAAGAAGACCAACGCCGAGAATAATCGTTTGTGAAAAAAGAACTGCCATAATAGAACCCTTCGCCTTGCAATGGAAGATGACGATATTAAGATGATTCCCGACCTATTCGTCATTCAGCTCAAAGCTTCCGTGTGCGCCTGATTATAAGGCGTCGTTAGAGTACGTCAATTGAGAGGGTTATGATGCAAAGTCTCTCGATCTTGACGCAAACGCCAAGACCACAAAATTGCATCGATCATCGTTATCGCGTATAATGAGTCAAGTTTGGACGCTAGTCGCAAGTCGACTTCTAGTCGTATACCTTAAACTTTCAAACACTAAGAATAAGGCTCAAATCATGACGTGTAAATCCTTTTTAACGAGCGCGTTTCTCGTACTCGCCGCGTTTTCCTTCTGTAGTAGTCAGTCTTTTTCCCAAGAAACTTCCCCTAATAAAATTCTTTTCTTTTCTCGTTCACAGGGGTTTGAGCACTCTCCAATTAAAAACAATGAAGAGGGCGAAAACGTTGCAGGTAAAGTCTTGCAAAAAATTGGAAAAGAACTCGGTTATGAAGTTGTTTGCACTAAAGACGGACGCGTCTTTGACGGCGATTTGACCCAGTTTAAAGCTTTTGTCTTCTATACAAGCGGCGATCTGGACAAAGAGGGTGGCGACGGCCAAGCGCCCATAAGCGAAGTCGGCGTTAAAAAAATGCATGAAGCGATTTGCAATGGAGTTGGTCTGTTGGGATTCCATAGCGCCACCGACACTTGGCGCCACAACACCGGTTACAAGATCGATCCCTATTATGACATGACCGATTACATCAAAATGATGGGCGGTGAATTTATCACCCATGGCGAACAACAGGAAGCGACTATTGAAGTCGTTGACGACACGTTGCCCTCACTGAAAAAGCGTAAGCCGTCGTGGCGCACTTACGACGAGTGGTACGCCAATAAAAATTTCGCGCCGGAAATGCATGTCCTGGCAACGCTTCAAACGGCTGGAATGAAAAATCAAGGCAGAAATCAGTGCTACGATCGACCTGCGTTCCCGTGCATTTGGCAACGTTTTGAAAAGAAGGGTTCAGTCGTTTACTGCGCTTTTGGACATAACGACGTTTTCTGGACGAACGGAGAAAATGATGATCTCCTTGCCGATCTCTTAAAAGTCGTCACCGGCGACGTCAAAATTTCAACCGAGCCCAATCTTACACGAGCATGCCCTGGAGCCAATATGCTTCAAAATTCTTGGGCTACTGGTAAAATTGAGTAAAGTTGAAAAGGTTCTTTCCTGTAAATAGCTCTATGCAAGGGAACGTCCATGACAAGTCGACGTTCCTTTGTTATTTAGTCGTTTATTTTTTCAACGGAGGTTCCCGTGTTGTCCCAATCCTATTTCAATATAGCAGAACGCTTAACTCAAACCGCTCGGCTTTTACCCGATTCAATAGCCATCGCCGAACCTCTATTTACAGGAAAAAAACGCCCTAAAAGAGATCAATCGGGAAAACGCGAATATAGAACGGTCACTTTTTCTGAACTGGAAAACGATTCAACGAAGATCGCCGCGGCGCTCCAAGATGCAGGCGTCAAGAAAGGAATGAAGCTCGTCCTCATGGTTCGACAAGGGATAGATTTTATATCTCTTGTTTTTGCCCTTTATAAAACGGGCGCCATTCTCGTTTTGATAGATCCTGGCATGGGATTAAAACGCATGCTTGCATGTCTTCGGGAACTAAATCCTGACGGCTTTGTGGGGATACCGCAAGTACACCTTGCGCGTATTCTATACAGACGTTGGTTTCCAAATGCCAAGCACAATGTAATAGTAGGCAAAAGCTTTTTCCTGAAAGGAATATCTTTAGACCGCATAAGAAAAGGGAGCCAATTTTCACTCAAGGATCCTCAAACCAAATTGTCAGATCCTTCCGCTATCATTTTTACGAGCGGTAGCACTGGCGTAGCTAAGGGCGTCCTTTACACCCACCAAATGTTTAAAACCCAGGTAGAGGAAATTTCTAAACGCTTGAATATCACTCCGGGAGGCGTGGATCTTGTAGGCTTTCCATTCTTCGGACTATTTAACGCCGGAATGGGAACAACGGCAATTATACCAGATATGGATACGACCAAACCTGGCGCTGTAAATCCAGAACTTTTCCTTGAAGCGGCCAACGACTGGAACATTACGCAATCCTTTGGTTCGCCTGCGCTTTGGAACAGGGTTGTGTCGTATTGTCTCCAAAATAACAAAAAAATTAAAACCCTAAAACGAGCCGTGATCGCAGGCGCGCCGGTTTCATTTAAGTTATTAAAAGACTTCAGAAAAATATTGCCTGAAGACGCGGAAATCATCACCCCTTATGGCGCGACGGAATCTTTACCCTTGGCCGCCATTGAATCTCGAGAAATCCTCACAGAAACGTTCCAACAAACCCAACTAGGCAAAGGAATATGCGTCGGTAAATTTTTCGATTTTCCCTTGCAACATCGTATTATACCCGTCACTGATTCGCCGATACCAAGCCTCTCAGATGTTGAAACGTATCCGACAGGGGTGATCGGAGAATTACTTGTTTCAGGGCCTCAATGTTCTCCCAAATACGTCACTCGCACAGACGCGAATAAAGACGCCCTCGTCTCAGGCGAAGATGGAACTCAGTGGCGACGAGTTGGAGACGTCGGATATTTTGACGAATCTGATCGTTTTTGGTTTTGTGGACGTAAATCTCATCGTGTAGAAACGCCGTCCGGCGTCTTGTTCACCATTCCGTGCGAAGCAATATCCAATAATTCCCCTAAGGTTTTTCGGTCTGCGCTCGTTGGAATACCTCTTCCTCCAGACTATACTCCTGAAGCGATGCCTAATGAAAGACAGCTAAGCTTCCGAAATTCCTGGAAAGAACCTATAATGATCGTAGAGCCTCAAGCAGACAGCCGACCTCAAAATCCTCAGGAAGCCGACTTACTAAAACAAGAAGTTCTTGAATTACTTAAACAATCGCCATTAACGTCTGGGATTCATACTGTACTGATATGCGAGTCGTTCCCTGTGGATATCAGGCATAATGCCAAAATCAATAGAGAGCTTTTAGCCGAATGGACAAAGGGTCAAATCGAAGGATATACAGTCCCCTTAAAGAACGCTCCAATCAACGACTGACGTTACTTGCTAATTTAACTTATAAACCTAATGTTGAATCCAGAAGACACAATTGTCGCTCAAGCCTCCGCCTCGGGAGTCTCATCCAGCAGTATTATCAGAATCTCAGGAAAAGACTCTCTTTTGGCTATCGAGCCATTATTCACGCCGCTAGATCTCCAAATTGAAGAATTGAATGGGGAATCAATTTCTACAAACTGGAAAACTCCTAGTTATCCGATGATACAGAAAGGGCGAATCAAACCATGGCTAGATTCGAAGCGGGAACGTTCCGTCCCTTGTGAACTATATTATTGGCCTAAAGGGAGAGGTTTTACTGGCGAGACTTGTCTGGAAATCCATTTGCCAGGCTCCCCATCCGTCGTCAATGCAACGATTAGAACTTTGTGTTCAAGAGGTTTGATTCGTTTGGCAGATCGAGGCGAGTTTTCTTTACGAGCTTTCTTAAATGGCAAGCTGGATTTAACACAAGCGGAGGCAATTCTTGGAACGATAGACGCAAACTCAGACAATGAACTTAAAAATGCGCTTTCGCAACTCTCTGGATCAACGTCTCTAAAATTCGACAAACTTCAAGCTCAATTGCTAGATATTTTGACCGAAATTGAAGCAGGTTTGGACTTTACAGAAGAAGACATTGAGTTTATTTCATCCGAACAAATTGTAAGTAATTTACGCAGTATTCGAGAAGAAATCCAAGAAGCGTTAAATCACGCTCAAACACGACTCCTGAACGACCGCCTCCCTCAGGTTGTATTACTCGGTTCCCCAAACGCAGGAAAGAGTTCTCTATTCAATAGCCTTGTAGAAATATATGGAGATAAGACTCAGGGACATGCCCTTGTCTCGAATCATTCAGGGACGACTCGCGATTACTTGAAAGCAGAGCTATCTTACAATAACTTTAGATTCATACTAATTGATTCAGCGGGAGCAGAAGAAGTTCAGGAACAACAGGCAGAAGGGAAAAATACGCCCGAAGTGCTTGCCCAACAAAAACTGAGAGACATAGTTTCGGAGTCGAAATTAGCAGTTCTTTGCTCATCTGCAGGAAACGCGCCTATCCATAGTCTCCCTTCTATAAACTTACAAGAGAAAAAAACCATCCGCGTAATCACCAAGAGCGATCTTCTTCACAAGGATGCATGGAAACAGGACTTTCTCCAGCGCTATATTCTGACGTCTACGCCTAAAAAAGAAGGAATGGAAGAACTCTGTCGAGAGATTGTCTCTCAACTATCCTCCAGTGTCCAGCACGATGAAATCGTCGCTTCCACTGCCCTTCGATGTCAGGAATCACTGCGATTAGCCAAGGAATCGATAGAAGGAGCGTTAGCCATCGCTTTAGGCGACCTCTTTGATGAAATTTTATTGGCTTCAGAAATACGATTAGCGCTAAACCAAATAGGGCTCATAACTGGTCAAGTTCATACGAACGACCTGCTCGATCGTATTTTTAGTAGATTCTGTATTGGTAAGTGATGTAGAATACCGTAAACCAGGATCCTCTTGACTCAATATTGCAGAGTTCTCTACCCTGACAAGATTGAGCTGGAGGAGACATTCCATTCGACTTGCGACGTCGCAAAGTGCGAAGAACTCTCGATTTGGTCGTCCGCTCCAGTACATTTTGGCAATTAAATCCCATATCGACGATGGAAACCCCTCGTCGCTTAGCAAAAGATAGCTTCAATTCGCTTAGGAATGTCAAAAATAGGTTCTTCATGCGCTGGCAATGCCACGAGTTTTCTTCCTGTTTTTCGTTCATGTATAATCGCCAGCTTCTGAAGTTTCAGAAGAGAAGAAATATAGTTAATCACTCCAGTCTGCGGGATGACGCGCGCAGGCCAAATCTGAGTCAAAGTTTTAGATAATAGCAAATCGCCAGAAAAAATTACGTCGCCATATAATAAACAAAGATGCCCGGCGCTGTGCCCGGGTAAATAAATACAAGTCCCGCTTCCGAGCGTCTCCCCTCCAAGTAGCTTTCGGTCGACGGGAACGGATTCCACGCGACCAGGCAAGAAACCAAAGCCTAATAAAACAGGTTCCACCTTCTCTTGAGGAACGCCTGATTCTCGAAGAAAAAACCGATAACGGTTATTTTCAACATAGGCGCATTCATCGTACGATTCAACAAGACGACTTTCTAATACATGACACCATACTTCGCAAGACGCTTTCCGTTTCAGATTGGCGATTCCCCCAAAATGATCCACGTGAGCGTGCGTTAATAAAACCCGCGCTATTCGATCGCATCTGAAGGACGTATCAAACCTTTCTCGAATAATCTTTATTCCATTTTCGAAGTCGGCGTTTGAAATTGAATCCCCGCCTCCCGCATCGATAAGAGTCCATGTCTGCTCATCCTCGTCGGGAACTAAGTACAACAACCCCTCTAGGAATGGTAAGACCCGAAGTTTCATTTGAAAAACGTGTTTTCCTCCTATAGTCAACCTTTTAACATCGTTTGCAGTGAAAGAAGGCTCGCCAAATATCTCTAGGCAACGCGACTGAACTTCTTCTTCCGACATGAAACTACTCTTGCTTTCTTGCGAGAATGAATAAATGAAAAAAACTCCCGAGTTAGAACAACGCCAACATCGGGAGCTATGTCCAAAATACCGGAGCTTATCCTCTATGAGGATTAGCCCGACGAGCCACCGCGAATTTGGCACGAGCAATTCTCACGGCCTCATTCTTGACTTCCGTCAGTTGTAGGGAACCCGTCGGCAATGCAATCGCCTTCTCTAAATCAAGCTGAGTAGCCTGATAGTCAAGTTCTTCTACACGACACATATAATTGGTGAGTATAGAAACGACGTCATGCGCGACTTCTACAATTCCCCCTTCAACAAACCAACGTTCAACGGTATTATCGGCAAGCGTGAGACGCAATTCACCGCACCCCAATCTCGCGACGACAGGAGAGTGAGAAGCTTCTACCCCATACTCTCCATCCCAAAGAGGCAGAACCACAAAATTCACCGTCTGTTCAAAGACAGTTCTTTCTGGCGTAACAGCCACGCATTTCATTGTCAACAAATCCCCCTAAAGTAAATCCTCAAACACGAAGCGCCTGATTATGAAACTTACGGAAACTTACCGCCAGATTCACTTCTTTCGTGATTCAAACTCCATCTTTTCAGCCTGTTCAGCCGCTTGTTCTACGGATCCGACATAAAGGAAAGCCTGCTCGGGCAAGTGATCCCACTTACCATCGCAAATTTCGTTGAAAGAACGAATCGTATCTTTGAGAGGGGTTATTTCTCCTGGTTTCCCCGTGAAAACTTCCGCGACAAGGAAAGGCTGGGAGAGGAACCTTTCGATACGTCTTGCTCTATGAACGACCAGCTTATCCTCTTCCCCTAGTTCATCGACGCCAAGAATCGCAATGATATCCTGTAATTCACGATACTTCTGTAGCATTCGTTGAACACGACGGGCGCAAGCGTAATGTTCTTCACAGACATATTGAGGATCAAGAACACGACTAGAAGAAGCGAGCGGATCAACAGCGGGATAAATACCCTTTTCGGAAATAGAACGTTCAAGGTAGACAAAAGCGTCTAACTGACCGAAAGCCGTCGCCGGAGCAGGATCCGTGGGATCGTCTGCCGGAACATATACCGCTTGAACAGAGGTAATCGCACCTCGTTTAGTAGATGCGATACGTTCTTGCAACGCGCCCATTTCCGAAGCAAGGGTCGGCTGGTACCCTACGGCAGACGGCATTCTTCCTAATAAGGCGGAAACTTCGGAACCCGCCTGGGAAAAACGGAAGATGTTGTCGACAAAGAGCAAAACGTCTGTGCCAAGATGATCGCGGAAATACTCCGCCATAGTCAACGCAGACAAAGCGACGCGAAGACGAGCCCCAGGCGGTTCGTTCATTTGACCAAATACCATTGTGGTTTGGTCTAGAACCGAACGTCCGGTATTTCCAATTTTGGCCTCCTTCATTTCACGCCAAAGGTCATTGCCTTCACGCGTTCGCTCACCGACGCCGGCAAAGACCGACGCGCCGTCATGCGCGCTAGCAATTCGAGCAATAAGCTCTTGAATAATAACGGTTTTACCTAGACCTGCGCCGCCGAACAGACCAGCCTTACCACCTCGAACAAAAGGCGTAAGAAGATCAATAACTTTAATACCGGTCTCGAAGATCGTTGAAGTCGTAGCAAGATCGGAGATCTTAGGTGGGGCCGTGTGAATAGGCCTATACTCAGCCGCCTCGACAGGCCCCATTTTATCAATTGGCTCGCCGAGCAAATTAAAAACACGCCCAAGAGTTTTCTCGCCGACAGGGACAGACACGGGGGCCCCGCTGTCAACACATTCCATCCCGCGCACTAAACCGTCGGTACTACCTAGCGCTACGCAACGAACACGCCCTCCCGGAAGGTGCTGTTGCACCTCGCCTGTCAAATGCACACTAGAAGAACCTAACTCTTGATCAATTCTCACGGCGTTATAAATTGCGGGCAACTGATCAGCCGGGAACTCCGCGTCAAACGTTGAGCCGATTACTTGCGTAATGCGACCGATATTTTTCTCATTGATTTGGTTCATATGTCACAACGCTCCGGTTACACCATAACGTATAATTGAATCGATTACGACCAGCTCAAACGTTAGGCAATTCAAAACCTTACATCTAATAGTTATATTCGGACAGCGACAACAGTTCCTGAGACGTCACTGCAACGCGCTAGCGCCGCTAATGACTTCTATGATTTCGTTAGTGATCTGTGATTGTCTAGCCCTGTTGTACGTTGTCGTCAAAGCAGAAATCATCTGATCGGCATTATCCGTAGCAGCTTTCATGGCCATCATGCGAGCAATTTGTTCGCTGACAGCCGCGTCTAAAAAAGCCTTAAAGAGCTTAACTTTGAAGGCGTTTGGCAAAACTTCTTCAAAGATATCTTGAGCGGACGGTAGGAACTCATAGTCTAGGGTACGTTCAACAATCTCAGTCTTCTCACTCCCATTCGCTAATCCAGAAAGCGGAAGCAACGTTTCAGAGCAAGGATACTGTTTCGAGAGGGAGACGAAACGAGAATAGGAAACGTCAATGCGATCTAAGTCGCCGGATCGATAACGAGCAAGACATTCGTTTGCAATCGTCATTACTTCATCCAAAGTAGGCTTGTCGTTGAATCGGGTATAAGAGCGAACGATCTCAACCCCTCGATAGGACATGAACGCCACGCCTCTTTTACCGACAACGAAGAGCTCTACGTTCTCGTACTCCTTTTTCAGCTCGTCAAGACGGGCCAATCCAGCGCGAATTACCCCCGAATTGTACCCGCCGCACATTCCCCTATTTGCAGTCAAGAGGAAAAGAGCGGCTCTCCTTTTTGATTCTCTTGGAACTAGAAGCGGATGTTGTATTTCTGAACTTGATTGAAGCAAATCTTTCACCAAAGACACAAGTCTCGCAGTGTAAGAATCCGCCGCAACTGCTCGCTCCATGGCGCGTCTAAACTGGGCAGTTGAAACCAACTCCATTGTACGCGTTATTTTCCTAATATTCTTAATTGACTTTCGACGTTTATCGAGAGCTCTAGCTTTTGCCATAGTATAAACAAAAAATCACAAGTGGATTAATAACAACAAATAAAAGCCGGAAACAACGGATTGACAGACTTAAATCAAAACAAATAAATCCAACACACGCAAGACAAGTACCCTAATCTTGCGTGCGCTTCCATAAACTAACCTTCAGAAGAACTAAAAGTTCGGTTGAACTCGTTCAGCGCCTTATCGACTTGTCCGCAAACTTTCTTGTCAAGCTTACCTGATAACGCGCGAATGTTCTCCCAAAGTTCTCCATTTGTTCGACGGAACCACGTAACAAACTCACTTTCCCATACGCGAACGCGGTTTACCGGAACTTGATCGAGGAACCCCTTGGTTCCGGCATAAAACAGAAGCACCTGATCAATGACGTCGAGAGGCTGGCAAACGCCCTGAATTAAAAGTTCGTTCATCCTATAACCCCGGTCGAGACGCTGTTTGGTCGCGGCGTCGAGATCGGAACCAAGCTGAGCAAAAGCTTCTAATTCACGGAAAGCGGCAAGGTCAAGACGCAAACCACCGGCCACTTGTTTCATTGCCGGAATCTGAGCGGAACCGCCAACTCGCGAAACGGAAATACCGACGTTCATTGCCGGACGTTGTCCACGGAAGAACAAGTCAGGTTGAAGGTAAATCTGTCCGTCAGTAATCGAAATAACGTTCGTTGGGATATAGGCAGACACTTCGCCTTCTTGCGTTTCGACAATGGGTAGCGAAGTTAAAGATCCGCCTCCTAAATCGTCGGAGAGCTTTGCGCTACGCTCGAGAAGACGGCTATGGCAATAAAACACGTCGCCAGGATAAGCTTCACGCCCAGGCGGACGACGCATCAACAAAGAAAGTTGACGATAGGCAACCGCTTGTTTCGAAAGGTCGTCGTACACGATCAGAGCATGTTGACCGTTGTACATAAAGTACTCCGCCATTGCCGTTCCAGCATAAGGAGCAATATACTGCAATGGCGCAGGAGAACTAGCGCCCGCGACAATGACGGTCGTATATTCCATCGCCCCATGCTGGCGTAACGTCTCGATAACGCCAGCAACAGTAGAATCTTTCTGCCCCACGGCAACATAAAAACATTTAACGCCGGTGCCTTTTTGATTAATGATGGCGTCGACGCCAATTTGAGTCTTACCGGTCTTGCGGTCGCCAATAATCAACTCTCGTTGACCTCTCCCAATCGGGGTCATCGCGTCGATAGCTTTAATACCTGTCTGAAGAGATTCACGAACCGGTTGTCTATCGGACACGCCAGGCGCAGGACTTTCGACTAATCGATATTCCGACGTTAAAACCGATCCTTTTCCATCGAGAGGATTTCCAAGAGGATCTAGCACTCGGCCTAAAACTGCCTCGCCAACGGGAGTCTGCAACAACTTCCCAGTCGCGCGGACTTCGTCCCCTTCTTGAATTTTAAGATAGTCGCCTAAAATAATGACGCCTACGCTTGTTTCTTCGAGATTAAACGCTAACCCAACAACGTCATTGGGAAACTCGAGCATTTCTCCGGACATTACCCCTGAGAGACCATAAACTTGGGCAATACCGTCGCCTACTTCAATCACTCGACCTACTTCCCGTACGTCGACACGCGATTCAAAATGCTCAATTTCCTTCTGTATTACGGAAGCAATCTCGTCGGCTTTGAATTTCATGGGCGCTCCTGTAAACTATATTTTGGCGCACTTTATTCAGTTGTGTTAAAATGGAAGCGTCGTAGACAACGTCCCCAACGCGTATGATGACACCGCCAATGACGTCAGGATCGACGTTACTGGATAGCACAGGCTCGCCGCCAACGAGTTTTCGTAAGCTGGCAGTCAATTTTCCCCGAGCGACAGAATCAATTGGAGTTGCGGTTGTTACTTGTACGATCGTCTTACCAGACTGTGTCAAATTCAACCTGAGAGAACCCTTATAAACGTCTTGCAACATATCCAACCGACCGCGTCGAGCCAACACCTTAAGAAAATTCTTAAATACGGCGCTCGATTCGCCGCAAACACGATCGATTATGCCATACTTCTCTTCCACTGAAACATTAGCGGATGTTAACACTTCCTGAAACTTTGGAAAAGAAGCGCAAACGTCGTCTAGGAACGACTCATACTCACGACAAACGTCTTCAAAAGACGTTCCCGTCGCGAGGCATGCCCCTAGAAAAGCTTTAGCATAAATATCTGCAAGCTTTTCGCGAGTCGCGTCGGCGCACTGCTGTGCTACACACAAAGAGTCTTGCTCTAATTTATGTTCCATTTCAATGCATGTTACCTAACCTAAAATATATGCATCCAATTCAAATATTGTTTTAAGATGTGGAATATACACGACCCTTCAATCATTTATCGCGCACAGACAAAGGAAGGCTTCTAGGCGCTCAAAAAATCATTTCGAAATATCACCAATCGCGCCGTCAATCAGACTTGCGTGTTTTGCAGGATCCACTTCTTCGCGTATAATTTTCCCCGCCAAGGCCGTTGCTAACGTAGCGCTCCTCTCTGCAATTTCCTGCAAAGCGACGTCAGAAGCGACCTGAATATCCTTCAAGGCGCGTGAACGTTCTTCACTAGCAAATTGTTTCGCCTCAGCAATAATCGCCTCAGCCTGTTTCTGAGCGCCTTGCTTGGCGTCGCTGATAATACGGCGGACTTCTGCCTCGGAATCAGACAATCTTTGACTATATTGCTCCAGCAACTCCTTCGCGTCAGCTTTGCTCTTCTCGGCGGCGGCTTCGCGATCCAAGGCGGATTGCTCTCTTTGATCAAGCGCTTTGACAATTGGATCAAACGCAAAATACCAGAGAACAAAGAGAAGAATCGCAAAAACAACCGCCGTCCAAATGGCTAAGTCTGTTTGCCAGACTAGCGGCTTCAACCCGCCCTCCTCCATAGGCTCAGCGGCCAAACCCAAGCAAGCAGAGGAACTCCAAAAAACTAGCCCGCTCAAAAAAGTAGGGAGAAGTTTATCCACTGTATGTAGAGGTGTTTTCATACGGCACTCTTTTGAATAATGCTTTTAATTGAGGTCAAACTAAGAAGCGTTACATTTCTTAGCACACCCAAACCGACAGGGACTATTTCAACATACAGATGATAAGGGCAAAGAACGTAACGCCTTCGACAAGAGCCGCCGAGATAATCATCGCGGTATTGATCTTGCCAGCCGCTTCGGGTTGTCTCGCCATGGCTTCAACACTCGACGCGCCAATGCGTCCAATTCCCAAGCCAGCGCCAATCAAAACCAAACCTGCGCCAATCCCATAAAAGGAAGTGAAGTCAAAAGTCGAAACGGCGGTCGCCGCGGATTCAGTAGCGCCGGCGTCCTGAGCAAAAACGGCGACAGGAGCAAGGATGACGGCAACCAGGATAAGCAAGGACGCGAATCTAGCAAACTTGTTCACGGAAAATCTCCAAATTCAAAAGCTATTCAGCGGGAGTTTCAACAAACCTCCAAGAATGGGCGTTCCCATTGCGTTTGTTCTAAACTCCACAACGAAAATTTCAAATAGCAACTTTTAAAAGGTAAACCAATATCAGTCCAAAGCGTAACGTCTCGTAGAAACGAGCATGTCACAAATTCCATATACTATTGGGCTAAGAGCATTAGTGCTGATGCTGAGCCATTCCTATAAAGATCGCGGAAAGGAACGTAAATATGTAAGCTTGAAGGAACGCGACAAAAAGTTCTAGTAAATTCAAAGCCACACACATAGCCACGCTCGCCACAGTGACGCCCAACCAAAGGATCAATTTGTCCGCCGTCGCAGCAATGAATCCAAGCATAACAGCTAGAACTAGATGACCGGCAAACATATTAGCCAGCAAACGAACAGCCAAGACAATGTGCTTAATGAACAGCCCGAGGATTTCAATCGCCAAGAGCATCGGCTTAAGGAAGATAGCTATGATGAAAGGCAACTCCATTTTCGGAATTTGACCAATCCAAAAACCGACAACGCCAAACTTCTTCATTCCAGAACCAACGAGAACTAGGAACGTTGATACAGCAAGAATAGCGGTCGTCGATAACGCGCCAGTCGGAGACGCTCCAAACCATGGAACTAAACCCGCTAAATTGCAAAAAAGAATGAAAAAGAAGAGAGTCCAAAGAAAAGGAGTAAACCTATCGGCGTCCTTTTTACCAATGGCGGGAATGATAACCTCTGTTCTCAGATACAACAATATGACTTCTAGCAAATTCCAGAAACGCCCGCGAACGGGTTTGCCAGTCTTCATTTTCAATGCCAACGGAACAAACAGAATAGTCATCAAGACGCTGGCAACGACCTCGACAACCATGAAACGCGTTAGCTGTAAGCCACATATTGTAGGTAATTCTAAAGGGATCCCCAAAAACTCTGGAAGATGATATGTATAGCCGTCCGACACATGATTTGCCAGTTCGCTCATATTAACCAATTCAGCGCTCATTTTACACTCACCTTACCACCTCGCTAAATTCTCCCTAGAGGCTTTTAATCTTCCAATTAGGTTCATTAACGCTGTATCAAACCTTGATTGAAATGAAATACGTCCTATCGCTCGCACCGACGATTCACAAGCCGAAGCGAAAGCGCCACATGGAAAGGAAGTATAATAAAGTATGCAAATAGCGCCGAGACTATCAACGCCTTTTTTTCTTGAAATTGCAAAAAACCAAGAAAAAAAAACGCTAGGAACGGAACCGTGGTACGTCCGGTAATACCAATCAATAGAGCCGGAAATCCAGAAGCCTTGTCCTTTTCACAAACGCCTAAATAAGCCAACGAAGCCCATTCGCCTAGAAGAATTATAACAACAACCGCTAGAACGTGCGAGAGAGGAAAATCTGGAATGTGCTTCAAAAACCAGAATCCACAGAGTCCTCCCCATACGCAAATTGAAAAAACTATATAACCGAGTCCCTGGAAAACCAGAGACCTTGCCCGGAAAACACACTCATTGTTCTCCGTCGTCTTCTCTCTTTTTTGCATTCTGATCGACCAATCGCTCTTTCTCTTCAACCCCCTTAACGATCGAAACAACCCCGACGAGAAAGGTCGCTAGAGCGATTCCTCCCCCGCATATCAATCCCCAAGGAGAAAAGTCAAAGGTCACGTCGATAAAACGACCAAACCAGCACAGCACGCCAAACTCTATTGCATAAACGGTGATTCGCATTGCAACAGAATAACCGCTTACAAGTGAAGCGAAGTGCGCACGGCCTTCAGTATTGTCGCTATTCAATCGGAAGTCTCCCGTCGCTTCCTTGACGTACGCCAAGGAAATCAAAAAACGATTATACGTTGAAATTAACACAAAACGCTGCCTTGTATAGGGAGGCGCCCAAACAAGAAGTGTAAATAAAAAATAAAAAACACTTAAAGAGAGCCCGTTGTCAACTCTTATGACAACGGACTCTCTTAATAAGCCAGAAGAAGCTCTCCGCTCAAACTCGAATCATGCTTCGTCCCACTGAGAACGAAGGAACGCGATCGTTTGTTTGAACGCCGCTTCCCTATCCGAGTTGGCGCAACCGCATTCGAAAGAGCAATAACCCTGATAGCCTATGTATTTCAATCCGCGGAAACCGTCGACAAAGGTCATGTTATTTTCACCCGGGAACGTACGACGTGGATTCTCAACGCCGCCCGCAAGGTGGACATGGCGCAAATAGGAACCGCCAGAAATGAAGGCGCCCATCTGACTCGTTTCTTCCGTATCCATGTGATAGAAATCGCCCATCACGCCGATACCAGACTCGACGCCTGCAAGCTTCAAAACGTCGCGCGCGATAGAAGCTCCGTCGGCAACCTGGCGTAAGAAATACGCTTCCATCCTGCAAAGAGGTTCCAAAATGATATTGGTCTTGCAATCATATGCAAATTTCGCAAGATCAGGCATGAAATCAAGGAGAAGAGCGCGAATCTCTTGATTCGTCAGTTTCGTTTGGCCATTAAAGGCGGGAACGTAAATGACGCCTTGAGCTCCCATTTCACCCGCCGTTTCCAACGCCTTTTTCAAAGCGTCAATTCCAGGCTGACGCTTTTGAACGTCCTCTGAACAAAGGTCGCCATTACGGGATCCCCAGCAAATAACGGAAACTTTGAGACCTGCATTATCAGCCTTCTGTCGGTATTCCTTCCCCTTACCGACGCACTCGCCGCCGTATTCGACCGCCTCACAGCCGTACTGCTTCATCTTTTCGAGCTTTTCTTCCAGGCTGTTTCCGGGAGCAGGACCTGTTTGTGAAGAAATACGAAGTTTAGCGCTGTCTCTTTTGTCCGTCTCAACAAAGGTCTGAGCGCCCAAAGCAGGAAAAACGCTAACTCCAACGCCCAAAGCGGCTCCAACACCAAAGAAATCACGTCTATTCATATTACACTCTCCCAAAGAAAAATGAGAATCATGAGCTTATAAAATCAACTGAAACAAACGTATGGCATGAAAAAATTCAACCAGTGCTTCTCACAGTTCCATTCAAACTGATACTTCGTTATATCAAGAACGAAGTCAAAAATCAAGCGTTATTGAAAAAATACAATATTTCCCGTTCATCGAAGTCAAGGAATGTCTGATTTTATAACAACTTAGTTCCACAGATTAGAACGTCTCGGCTAAGCGATAAGGAAGCTCTCCGCTCAAACTCGAATCATGCTTCGTCCCACTGAGAACGAAGGAACGCGATCGTTTGTTTGAACGCCGCTTCCCTATCCGAGTTGGCGCAACCGCATTCGAAAGAGCAATAACCCTGATAGCCTATGTATTTCAATCCGCGGAAACCGTCGACAAAGGTCATGTTATTTTCACCCGGGAACGTACGACGTGGATTCTCAACGCCGCCCGCAAGGTGGACATGGCGCAAATAGGAACCGCCAGAAATGAAGGCGCCCATCTGACTCGTTTCTTCCGTATCCATGTGATAGAAATCGCCCATCACGCCGATACCAGACTCGACGCCTGCAAGCTTCAAAACGTCGCGCGCGATAGAAGCTCCGTCGGCAACCTGGCGTAAGAAATACGCTTCCATCCTGCAAAGAGGTTCCAAAATGATATTGGTCTTGCAATCATATGCAAATTTCGCAAGATCAGGCATGAAATCAAGGAGAAGAGCGCGAATCTCTTGATTCGTCAGTTTCGTTTGGCCATTAAAGGCGGGAACGTAAATGACGCCTTGAGCTCCCATTTCACCCGCCGTTTCCAACGCCTTTTTCAAAGCGTCAATTCCAGGCTGACGCTTTTGAACGTCCTCTGAACAAAGGTCGCCATTACGGGATCCCCAGCAAATAACGGAAACTTTGAGACCTGCATTATCAGCCTTCTGTCGGTATTCCTTCCCCTTACCGACGCACTCGCCGCCGTATTCGACCGCCTCACAGCCGTACTGCTTCATCTTTTCGAGCTTTTCTTCCAGGCTGTTTCCGGGAGCAGGACCTGTTTGTGAAGAAATACGAAGTTTAGCGCTGTCTCTTTTGTCCGTCTCAACAAAGGTCTGAGCGCCCAAAGCAGGAAAAACGCTAACTCCAACGCCCAAAGCGGCTCCAACACCAAAGAAATCACGTCTATTCATATTACACTCTCCCAAAGAAAAATGAGAATCATGAGCTTATAAAATCAACTGAAACAAACGTATGGCATGAAAAACAACTTGAGGATTAGAACGCGGCGTAGGGCAACATCACGTAAGCCATTTCACGCTCCAATCCTCATATAACAGTACATATGACGGGGAGAAGAACTCCGCAAGGTAGATTCCTTCTCCTGATTCTATCACACTAGGCGGTCAATCGTCAATCATTTCTAAATTCTTCTGGATATTCTCCAACGAGATCTGTTTCGTCTCAGGCATGGCAAACTTAACCCACGCCTGCTACAAGATCATAAATCCCATGAACAAGAAGAAGACTTTTGAAGGGTCAAAGAAACCAAGCAACGGGGAAACGCTCCAGAGACCAAAGCCGCCAAAATCAATGGACTAACGAACCAAGGGCCTGGCTTTAACCTCGCACCCTATTCGGAAAGATTTCATTTAAAAAGACCCAAACGCAGGCTTGTCCTAGCGCGTGAGCCGAAATAAACACCATAAGTCCGACGAGTACCCCAATTACGACAATTGTATGGATTTCCTCCTTCTCAGAAGTTGAAGAAATACTCAGGTTGGCGTTTTCGACCGTAGAAGAAGCGTCGTTGACCGCCTGGCTCTCGGCTTGATCCGTCGTACTGTCAGCTAACTCTACGACTTTATTTTCAGCGTCGCTCTCCACAACCGCTACCGCTTGCGCGTCGATGGCTTTAATTTGGAAGTTGAAGGCTCGGCATAGATTCCCAAAAGAGCGCCGACAAGGCCTAGACTAACGATTATATCTCCAGGATCCAATATACATTAACCTCTTGCGTCCGAAGGAATTGACCACCGGAATGGCAAGTAGTGTCGCCACAAAATTTGTTAATCCGATGATCGTCGGGAAAAACATCGACATATTGGAACTAACGCCGCCATTAAAAAGACTTTGGGCGCATAGTAAAGTATTGCGTTCACCCCAAAGAATTGATTGAAAGCGGCGATGCATATAGCGAAGAAGATCGTTTACGGTAACACCAGAAAACAACAATTCTTTTCCAGTAGAAAGTTCCTCCTAAAGCGCTTTTTCAACAGCGGCATACTCCTCTTTCACTGCCTCGTCGCTTCCAGTAAGTCGCCTAAAAAGTTGCGCGGCTTCGGTATTACGACATTTTGACATAAGCCATCGCGGACTTTCAGTATTAGCCAATAACAGGACAAAGAAAAACAGAACGGGAACGGCTTCTATCCCTAACATCCATCGCCATTCAGATTCTCCGAAATTTAAACCGGCAATAATGAAATTGCTGACGTAGGCGAGTAAAGATCCCAAACGATGTTAAGCTGAGTTAACGCGACAAGGAAGCCCCTCTTTTTTGCAGGCGATATTTTAGCGGTGTAAAGAGGAGAAACAACCGATGCGCCTCCAACTCCAATACCTCCTAAAAATCTAAAAAAGACAAAGGAAGAAATATTCCACGGGAAAGCGCTCCCAATTGCAGAAATGAAATATAACAACGCAATAAGAAGAAGCGTGGGTTTACGTCCAAAACGATTTGCAGGAAACTGTACCGTTACTACCTCAAAATTGTCCCAATAAGAGCGCAGGATACAGCTATTCCTAATTTCGCATCATCAAGACTAAATACTTATTGCAGAGAGTCGGTAACCCCTAAAATCACGGCGGCGTCAAAACCAAATAACAAACCTCCTAACGAAGCGGTTATAGCGCTACGAAAGACGAGGGAGTTCCTTACCTTTATCGCCGTCGCTCATCCTTTCCCTGAGCCAAATTAAATGAACGGAATAATACAATAGTACCATATTGCCTAACAAACCAACAAACATATTCAGAAACCAAATAGGCGGCCTCCTTCAGAAAGTCGCCTATTCGAATTCACGAAAACGCTAAATATATCAATAGATTTTGTTTACAACTCTCGGGAAAAGAATCACGTCGCGAATGTTGCTAATTCCAGTCACGTACATTATCAAGCGCTCAAAACCTAAACCAAACCCACCGTGCGGCACGCTGCCAAACCTACGCAAATCGATATAGGATGTGTATTCATCCATCGACATGTTCCTATCGCGCATCGCCGCAAGGAGTTTGTCCAAATCAGCCTCGCGTTCGCTTCCACCGATGATCTCCCCTACGCCAGGAGCCAATAAGTCGGTGGCGGCAACAGTCTTTCCATCGGAATTTTGTTTCATGTAGAAGGATTTTATCTCCTTAGGATAATCCGTCACGAAAACCGGCTTATGGAAAACCTTTTCTGACAAGTAGCGTTCATGTTCCGTTTGAAGATCCCCGCCCCAGTCAATGGAATACTGGAAGTTTTCTTTAGAATCTTGGAGAATTTCTACCGCCTCGGTGTAAGTAACAGCGGCAAACTTTTCGTTCACGAGATTCTGAAGCTTATCCAACAAGCCGCTTTCAAAGTTCTTCTCAAAAAATTCAAGTTCGGAAGAGCACTTGTCCAGAGTAGCAGAGACAACCGATTTAATCATCTCTTCAACAACTTCCATGACGTCAGGAAGTTCAGCAAAAGCGATCTCCGGCTCGACATGCCAAAATTCAGCGACATGACGAGGCGTATTGCTACATTCAGCGCGAAAACTCGGACCAAACGTGTATATTTTCCCAAAAGCCATCGCGGCCATTTCGCCTTCGAGCTGACCAGAAACGCTCAACCCTGCTTTTTGGCCGAAGAAATCGGATTCATAGTATTCCTTCTCCGAAGGAGACGAAGCGTTCCAAGGCTTTGTCGTTACGCGAAACATCTCGCCGGCGCCTTCACAGTCGCTTGCCGTAATCAAAGGCGTATGAACGTAGACATAGCGTCTTTTCTGAAAATACTCGTGGATAGCGGCCGCTAAGACGGAACGTACGCGAAAAACGGCGTTAAAAGTATTCGTTCTAAGGCGAAGATGAGGAATGGTTCTTAAAAACTCCAACGTATGACGCTTCTTTTGCAACGGATATTCGGGAGGGCAGACGCCCAAAACCTTCGCAACGCTAGCATTCATCTCCACGCCGCCATTACGCCCCTGCGAGGGAATAACTTTGCCTGTTATGCATACCGAGACGCCCAACGCAAAGGCGCTGATGTCCGGAAATACCGATTTGTCGAAAACAACCTGAAGATGTTTCTGCGACGTACCGTCGTTCAATTCGACAAAAGCGACGTTTTTACTTTCACGTCTGGTACGAATCCAACCGCATACAGTCGCCTCAGTTTCGAGATAACTTTCGTCGTTAAGAACGTCATAAATATCAATGTGTTTCATTGATCCTACTCATGAATAAAAGTAACAAAGAATCGATGGCGCAGGGCGTCCGCCTAGACTCGTGAAAATGTACGGGTATTTTAACCTTCAGCGCTTTATTGTCAATTATTTGGAGTCGACTCAACATAAGAAGGAATTTCCCAAATCGAAGCCTTGACTCCGTTTTTCCCCAAAGATACAACAACGGTAATGAATATCGGACGAAGTCGAAACCCTTTCCTCATTTTCATCCCTTCAAAAAGAGATCGCTTGAAATGACTAAATCAATCAAAGTTGGACTTTATGGCATAGGACTAGAAACTTACTGGCCCCAATTTGAAGGGCTATACGAGCGGTTAGTAAATTATCAGAATCAAGTTAAGGCGAAGTTGACGCGTCCAGGAATAGAAGTGGTTGACTTAGGGATGATCGATAACCCTGAAAAAGCCCAACTTGCCGCTCAAGTTTTACAGGAAAAAGACATTGAATTGATTTTCCTATATGTATCGACTTATGCACTTTCCTCAACCGTTTTACCTGTTGTGAAAAAGTTAAACAAACCTGTAGTTGTACTAAATTTACAACCGGTTTCGGCGATCGATTACGCTAAATTCAACGCTTTGGGCGACAGGACGCGAATGACGGGAGAATGGTTGGCGCACTGCCAAGCCTGTAGCATGCCCGAAATTGCGAACGCGTTTCTTCGCGCAGGAGTCCAATTTTTTCCAATTACAGGAGTATTAAACGACGATCCCTACGTTGAACGAGAACTGTCTGAATGGCTAGCCGCTGCTCAAGTCGCCTCTACATTACGCTCGTCAAGAATTGGTCTTGTCGGGCATTATTACAATGGCATGCTAGACGTCTATTCAGACTTAACGCGTCTTTCAGCACAAATAGGTCCGCATTTTGAAATAAGAGAGTTTGGTGAAATACTTGAGGAACGGGATCAAGCGACTCCAGAAGACGTCGAACTAAAGATCAAAGAAATTGAAGAGATGTTCGACGTTCAAAACGACTGCACCCCGTATGAAATAGAGCGAGCTGCTCGAACTTCCGTGGCTCTTGATCGTTTTGTAAAGAAAAATAGATTAAACGGTATGGCGTATTTCTATAATGGATTTGGAGACTCCCGTTATCAGGATCTGATCGCCTCCGTCATTATCGGAAACTCAATCCTTACTGCACGTCACATTCCCGTTGCCGGAGAATATGAAGTCAAGAATTGCTTGGCGATGAAAATAATGGATAGTTTCAATATCGGCGGCGCATTTTCCGAATTTTACGCGCTCGATTTTGACGACGACGTCGTACTCTTAGGACATGACGGCCCCTGCCATCCGAGAATCGCTCAAGGGAAAACCAAAATTAAACCTCTCTACGTGTACCATGGAAAAATAGGAGATGGTCTGAGTGTTGAAACTTCAGTTAAATACGGTTCCACAACCCTCCTATCCGTCGTCGATTCACCTGATGGAAACGCAAAATTTTTAGTAGCGGAGGGAGAATCAACACCAGGTTCCATTCTAGAAATTGGAAACACGAATAGTCGCTATCGGTTTTCGATAAGCGCCCGAAACTTTGTCGACGCTTGGTCGCAGCATGGCCCTTCCCATCACTGCGCTATAGGGACAGGACATTATGCCGAACAATTGAAGAAATTGGCGAATATATTACAGATTGATTTTGTTAAAGTTTGCTAAGGAAATAGCATTTCCTAACGGTCAATAAAATTCAATTAGCCCGCACATAGAAGTTTCCGTGAGGTAATCAGTGCGGGCCAGTTATTTAAACCGTTTTCAGTCTTCTTGGGAAATGCACCCCTTCAAAGATGCGTTACTTTTCATACGTGGCTTTGTACAGCAAACGTTGAGGTAGACGCTGTCCATACTTGAAACTTACAGTGAAACAAACTAATATGAACTGAAGGAGTTGACCGTGTTAAACGTATGGAAAGCAGCGGCTTTTCTACATAGAATTCCCCGTTCCTCAATTGTCATTGATTTACCCAGATCCGAGAGGGCTTGATTATTTCATTGATTTTCAGAGGAAAGACGCGTTGTCGCCCACTCTTAAGCCGCGGATTCATTGTTAAAGGCGCGCTCTGCGCAATCTTTTTCCAGACTAAATTGTGGAGCTAATGAGCCTAAGTTACAACCTAGATTTTTCGCTCCGTCTTCTTCAACACTCTAAAGACAGACGCATGGAAGGTAAGAATTATGAGAATTTCCTTATTGGATAAGCAGTGTCTTTGGCATTACGTTCTTGGTCTATGTATAGCTTATGCGTTTTTGTCGTGTTGTTCCCTTTCTTCCGTGACACAAGCGCAAAACGCCTCAGACCGCGCCGCCTCCCCCTCCACACAGGGGAGAGCTATCGCATCAAAGTCTTCGTCAGCGGATAAAACAAAAGAGAACGGCGTGATTTTTCCAATTCCCAATGAATCCGCGCTAGTCCTAAAAACCCCCTCTCTTTCGTATCTAGACTCTTCGGTCAGCACGATTCTTGGGCAAGCAATGGACGCGAAGATCAGCGTCTTATCCTCACTCCGTTTGACTTCCTATCGAAGTATCCTCAATTCTTTAGATCTTGATCGACCGGTAGGCCTGGCGATTTGGTACGCCGCGTCTCCTCAATTCGTTTTATTACTTCCTGTCGACCGAGGAAACTTTGCCTCTTTCGCTGCTAACCTGAAAAAAGTTAGTTCGTTGGACGCCGCAATTGATAAATCGAAACAAATCATTCGTATTACAATCGCATCTCAAGATCAACAAACCTACGTAGCCAAGCAAATCACAAACGACTATATAGCAATAGCTGACAGTAACGTCGATATAGACGCAACCTTTAAAAACGCTACATATCCATCTTCAACTTCGCCTGAGATTCAAGCGCCTTTCTTATCCGTCGAGGTAACGCCTCGAGGCTTACAACTACTTCCAGAACGCTCCGAAGAGTTAAAAAATACAGCCAAGACGTTTTTCCAAAACGCCAATCTCCCGCAGGATCTCCTTAAGCGGCCTTCGATTGATTCAGCCATTTCCGCCCTTTCGGACAAGGTTGCCAGTATCCGCCTAGACGTCGCAACGGATGATTTTGGCCTCTATACGTCTCTTCAAACAGAAATAATACCTAGTCAAAACTCAACTCAACTATTTGACTATCCGTTTACTTTCCCACTCAATCTCTCAGCGGATCGTTTTTTTACAGTCTTACCAGAAGTAGAAATGTCAATCGCAGGGCAAGCTGATCTTCCGCTTTCCCTATCGTCAACACTTCCACCACCCTTCAACAGAATTCGCTTTGTAGAGTATTCTTTGGGCTTGCCGACGGCTCAAGAGCTCGCAGCCGAGTCTTGGTTATTTTACCTAGAAGTAGACGATTCAGAACTTTTCGCACAGGAAATGATCATTCCACGTGCAAGAGAGATTGGTCGATACATTGGTTCGAAACAAGTAGCGGATGTGGCGTCGCAACTTCTCGGTTCAGCGGCAGAAAGACGCCTTGCTCGACAGACCGCGCGGCGTGTGCCTAATAGGCGCTTAGCGTCCCCTGAACGCGCCGCTGAAATGGGTGAAACAATCGGCGGAGCTATTGGCGGTCTCATCGGGGAAAAGGCTGGCGAAGAGTCAGCCATGAAGGAGTATCGTTTGAACGGCTACAAAATGTACGTTTCCGATCTCGAAACTTTCGCGCGTCAAAGTGCGCTCATGAAGGCGGAAAAAGAAGGACGCTATTTCCCCATGTCAAATGGACTCCCCTTCTCTCCTATCGACGCTTTGATTTCTGCTATACGCAACGACGGACAACTACAAAACGCAATTCTTGCAACAGCCAATTATCAAGCGGAAAACCTCGTTCAATCTCCGCTTATCGCACAAAAAGGCTATCTCGTTATTCTTGACAAACATACGTTGCTCTATGGTCTAGGAAACCAGGAATTGCTTAAACTCGCCGTCAACAATTATCGCGCAATACAAGACCCGAACGTGCATTATCTTTCGTTAGGCTCTTCCTCCGATTCAATCGAGGCGCTCCAGAATTTAGGAAAACAGATTCCTGATCCTGCCAATACCAATATCGTCGGATCCACGCGTATCGATCTTGCAGGATCCTTAACATATTACAAGTGGTTACGCCACTTCTACATTCCACAAGCTCCTGAATTAAATGTGGAACTTCCCTCAGAATCCTCTAAAATCCTTATTATCTCCAGTATCAAGCCTCCGTTTACCCTTCAACGCGCTTCAATCCCCTATTCCACTGTTAATCATCTACTCGACGCGTTCGATGCTAGAAACTCTATAAGTCGTTTATTCGTTCCGCAGCAACATCCCTCTTCCAATTCCTCGGAGGAAGAAACAGAATTTGATTTCGAATTCGAAGACTAACCTCCTCTCCAACAATTAAGGAGCACAAATGCCACGAAAGAAATGTTTATTGGGCGTCCTGTGTTGGCTTTTACTCATACCGGTGAAACTCCCTACGCTCTTTTCACAAGAATCAGAGACAATAGTATCTTGGAATTTCGACGATCAAAATTCCACGGACAAATGGAGCTCGGCTAATCTCATTGCGATTAAAAACACCGACAATCTCCTCTTGGGAAAACCAACGTCCTTTGACCCTTTCTGGGTAACGCCCCACTTTAATCTGAAGCCTAACCCTGGCCAATATATAGAAATCCGCATGCGCTCGACGGGAAGCGGACAAGGGCAGATCTTTTACGCATCGTCAGACGAAGGACAATATAACGGTTTTTCGGAAGCCTGCTCCGTAAGCTTTCCAATTCGCCACGACGGAGAGTTCCACGTCTATCAGATCATTCCCCCTTGGTTGTCGGAACCCCAAATTATCAAGCTTCGATTTGACATTGGCTCCCCCACGCCAGAAGACATTGAGAAGGGTGCGACGGTTGCGATAGATCACATGAAGATTATTGATCCTCATTTTGAACTCGTTAAAAACAGCGCCACGCACGACTGGAAAGGAAATGCTCTAGATGAGATTCATCCCGTTTCTGGCGACACGAAGAATGCGTGGAAAAGTCCCGTCATCAAAATTGATCCGAAAGAATCAGGTTCTAATCTATTCCTTGAATGGGAATACGCTAAGGAGAGTCAATCCGAAGATCCTTTCGAATTGGCGCAACTTACCTGTCCTACGGCGACGAGTTCAGGACTATTCACAGCTCAAATTCCGCTTTTCAATTGCGGCGAAAAACAAACAGAATCAGGAAAAGCGACTCATTATAAAAACATTGATCTTTCGGCCTACGACGCTTGGGGTGTGCCAATTTTCGGCTGGGAAATAATACTCCCCTCGCATATTGAACTAAAGCGTCTTGCCATCACGTCCGATCCCGTAAACCAAGGAATGTTAGAAAGACAAGAAGGCCGCCAATCGTCTTTAACTAGAATGAAAGAGTCATCTGCGACAGTAAGTTACGAAGCGATTGTCAGAAACTGCGGAGGAAACGCCCTAAACGAATTTATCATCTCTTTAGGCGATATTCCCGAACTCAAATTGTTGGAGGCTTCCCTCGCTAAGGTTTCAACGGATCCTCTTTTGGGATTTAATCCTAAGGGAGATAGGAGCACGTCCTTAACGTCTGTTTCTGAGTTAAGTGAGGAATCCCATTGGAATTCAATCGCAGAAAACAATCAAATCGTTTTTGATCCGGACTTGGAGCTACTTCCGAATGAAGCGTTTAAGATCATAGCCAAATTTATGGTTGGTAAGGCTGGCGAGTATGAGGCGCCAATCACCCTAAAGGGATCCAACCATTCTTCTGATGAAAACGGTTCTGACGTCTCGATCAAAATTCCCGCTTCTTTACGAGTACTGCCGTCTATAAACCTTCCTGAAAATCCTGCGTATGTTCCTGAACCGCGACCGCTTCAAACAGATTTTGAAATAGGCGCGTTTTATTTTCCTGGATGGTCAAGGGCGGTTAATTGGAAAAAGATTGACGAAGCCGCTCCCATACGAAAACCTCTCCTAGGTTACTATGATGAGGGAAATCCTGAAGTAGTCGACTGGCAAATCAAATGGGCCGTTGAAAATGGAATTTCCTTCTTTCTAGTCGATTGGTACTGGTATCACGGAATAATTAGTCTAGATCACTGGATTCAAGCATTCCAAAAAGCGAAATATCGATCACACCTCAAATGGGCGATTATGTGGGCTAACCATACGGGCTACGGGACGCATTCAACTGAAGACTGGGAGAAAGTTACCCACTACTGGATTGACAACTACTTTAAAACCCCTGAATACTACACGATTGACGGAAAGCCGGTAGTCGTTATTTGGCAACCTGAAATATTAGATCGAGACATGATTGACGAAGCCCGAGAAAAAGGGATTAATCTCAAACCAGGCGAAGGGTGGAAGCGCGCGTTTGATATTTCACGTCAAATCTGCGTGAAAGAGGGACTTCCAGGCGTCTATTTTATCGCCATGAAATGGCCCGAACATGCCGTTGATCCGAAAATCATACAGAAACTTGCAGAAGGAACATTCGACGCAACTTCGATCTACCACTTCATGTATCCTGGAAACAAAGTTGAAAACCCCCTGCTTTACTCCTACGATCAAGTAGTCGACGCGTCGAAACCATACTGGGAAAGAAGGAAAGACGCCGGAATACTACCATTCTTACCCAATCTATCCACTGGTTGGGATTCTCGCCCTTGGCACGGTTTCAAGCAAACAGTTGTTTATGGACGAACAATTCCCGGATTTAAACGATTGTTGGAATCGTATAAGTCCTTTGCCAAAGAAGCAGGCGTCAAACGGGTTGTTCTAGGCCCGTTGAACGAATGGGGCGAAGGCTCGTATATTGAACCCAATCAGGAGTTTGGTTTTGGTATGTACGAAGCAATCAGAGAAACGTTTTGCGAAAAACCTTCCGAAGGTTTCCCGAATAATTACGCTCCGTACGAAGTTGGTCTAGGGCCGTACGATCTACTCGACAACTAAATTAAACACAAGGGGCGTCATTTATATTTCAAATGGCGCCCCTTTTAATGTCTTTCTGAAATTAAAACTCCATCTTCAATACAAAGTGAAATGAAAAAAAGAATCCGCCGTTATTTAACTTCATATTATATTGTCCAGTTAGTTCTTTTGCTTCTAACATGCCCCACGCTAAAAGCATATCCCAATGAAAACAAATCGATTCAAAATCGACCGTCGTTCTACACTTACGATATTGAAGCTTTAAATCAGGTTAATAGAGAAGATCCCAAGGAAATTCGTCGAGTATGGGATCAAACCGTGCTCGTATCCGCCTTACAGGGTTTAGTAAACCGCCAAGAACCGCGTCTGTTCCTGTTCTTTATTCAAAATTCGAATAGGAACATTGACAGATACTGGATCCAGATCTTCTCGAACGAGATAACCTCTCCTAGCGGCGCCGTCAAGAAGGGATGGTTACAGGATTATTCGCAAATAACGATCAACTCTCTCGACGAACTATTAGAAATCTTCAAAGGAGATTTTGAAGGAACCGTCGTGTATGACGAACGCGTTCCTTCCACTGTTAATGTGGCGCTAACAATCGCAGGCGTCGAGAATTTACTCCCCGTGAGATACGATCCAGAGCCGACTTCACTTTACAACATGCTCGTCAACGATCCAGCGGGGCCTCGCCTACCAGTTGTTAAACGGTTAATAAAGGAAGACGGTTCGCCGCTCTTTACAGGAAAGGGGATGATCCCGGACGTCAATCTCCCGTCAACAGGATCTAGTAAAGCCGACGCTTACTATTGGATGGTAGAGAACTACATTAAAACGGGTTTAGTAAATCCGCTAGAAGGCGGTTATTATCTTGACGCATATTGGCTAACTCAACCTGAAGGGGTCGTCCAAAATCACTGCTTAACAAATAGAGACTTTGTCATATCGCGTAAAGGCTTTTTCTTAGACCTATCTCCCTGGGAAGACGAAACGCCCAACGACGATCCAGACCAACCTCAGGGAACAGATTTTAAGGCGTTCAATGAGATATTGAAAACTGTTTACGAACAAACGAAGGGGGATCACGTCATCCGCATATCCGGTTTTACACCTTGGGATACAAAGTACACGAACGCGGCAACCCAAGAGTGTTCCCACGAGCCGGTTGCAACCGAGTGGCGACATGCGGAACTTTTATCAAACTATAATTGTTACATGGACGCCGACGCACTAGGTCTTGGGGCGATGGCCAATGCGTCGTTTTATCAGCATTTTCCCCTTGAAAATCGCTATCCTCAAAATAAGCCCACTCTAGAAAGCCTTCGAAAATTAGATTATCTAGACGCCTTTGATCGACCTAAGGACATGACGTTTGTCTCATTATACATTGGAGACTACGATTCTTCCGCTTGGGTTTATCAGATGATTCCTAATTTTTGGGACGATCCTAACAGAGGGAAAATCCCAATAACCTGGGCGATCAATCCTAACATTGCTGATCGTTTTGCTCCAGGCTTGGATTATCTACGCTTTACCAAAACCGACCTGGACTATTTCATTTCAGGCGATTCAGGAGCTGGATATGTCAACCCAATGGAATTTGTAGAACCCAGAAAATATTCGCACAATCCCGATAAACTCAACGTCTGGATTCAACATTGCAAAAAATACTTTCAACAGTGGGATTTATCTGGAATCGGCTTTATTATCGACGGTTCTTCTTCAACGACTGATCGCGCAACTTTGTCGCGTCTAGCAGACTTTGCTTGTGACGGCATGGTTACGCATAGGGGCTCTAAAATGGGGATTGTTACCTCCCCGTCTAATAACGTCGTTCCATATCGTCCGATGAATAGCGACTTGTTAAATATTCCACATGGAATCAAAGTGATCTTAGGAGACGTTCGCCACAATATGGGATCACAGTTTAACGTATATCGCACGACTCTCTGGTCGCCCACGCAAATCCGCGAGATGATGGAAGAAGTTAGAAAAGATCCGACCTCAGGTTCTCGTGTGGAATTTGTGGATATGTACACGTTTTTGCTCCTACTTAAGCAAGAAATTTCCCAGTTACAATCAGAGGAAGTAGATATTCGCTTGTAGAATCTAAAAACTCAGATTCTTTAAGGCTGGACAATTAAATTATAACGATTAAAATGGTAGCGGTTTATTAGGTCGCATAGATAATCGTCTCTGCGGCAGTTTTCAGTTTCGTAATTCGCTAAACGGTCAATCCTTTAATCGGTTAAGCGCAGGGCTTTTCGGTCGGCGCGTCGCGAGTCGATCTCCGTTAAGAAAACGTGCGGCGGATTCCTTGAATGTAGTTTATATTGGAGAATTAAAGTGGTTAAACTTACTTTGCGTGAGAAAGAATCTATTCAGGACGCGGTTCGTCGTTTTAAAAAGCTGGTGGAACGTAGCGGTATTAAAAAGGAAGGTCGTCGTCGTGAATGCTATGAGAAGCCCAGTGAGATTAAGCGTCGCGCTCGTTTGCGAGCTGAACGACGCGCTTTCCGCGCTTCGAAGATGGCCGCTCGCTGATTCGAAAAGATACTGAAACACATGTTCGTAGGGTCGTGATTATTAACGACCCTATTTTTTTATACAAGCCTGAAAGCTCTTGCGTCACGATGTATTAATCTCTATACTTCCCGAGGTTGGTTGGGGGTTCTTGACGTCGAAAACCTCGATTATTCCCTATAATCCAGTTCAAGAAGTATCAGGTTCTTAAATGTTGTGTCATAGAAAATACGGGCAATTTAACCAGCGTAATCGCTTCAGGGCGATTATAGCCTCGTATCTTTACATAGGGTTCCTCGTCCTCCTTGCTACTGGGTGTGCGACTCCCATTTTTTGGACCGACAATAAGTTCCTCTTGTACCTTCCAGGAGCTGGACGACGAAGCGATGAGATTGAAGGTTATCTTCGTCCTTGGGAACGGATTAAAATCATTGAAGAAAAAGGAACAAAGGGGATAAAGTCGAAGCCTGAAGAAAAAGACGTCTTACTTGTCCAACTCAGCGAAGAATATGAAAAAGCTTCAAGTCCCTATATCAAACGGGCGGCGTTAGAGGCGGTTGGACGTATCTCCCAGAATTATTCAAATCCAGTCGCGGAACAACTCTTTAAGGACGCGCTTGAATCCGAAGAAATGAATCTTAACTTGACCGCTTGCAACACGTGGTCAAAGTATTGCACAGAGGGAGACGTCACCAAACAAAATCACAAAGAAAGAAAGTTAGCCGTCGAGTTGCTCGCGGCGCGCTATCATTCTCTTCCATACGTCATAGACGCAGGCTCAGAAGAAGAAAACACGCGCCGTAAAGACGTACGCATTGCGATTTTACGAGCGCTGGGTTCATTTAAAGAAGAAGACTCGCCAAAAGTGTTAGAAACCCTCGAAGACGGTCTTGTTGGAGAAAAACTTGACGATGGAGCTTTACAAATTCAGTCATGTTTATCGCTCGCAAACGTAACTGATAAAGATTACGGACTAAATGGCGACGCGTGGCTGGAATACCTAGCATACAAACGCGGCGAAGTTTCAACTCCACCTGAAGAACAATCCCTCTACTCCAAATTGCCTAAGCTCAACAATGCGACTGGTATTTTCAAGTGAGAACCTGCTATGTTAAAAAGGACTTAATAGGATGAAATTGTCCAAAGACAATACCATAGCGTTATTTGTAGATTATCAAGAAAAAATAGTTCCAGTCATGAATAGCGCTACTACATTGTTAGAACACTCTGCGCGTCTCCTCTCAGGTTTGGCTGTCTACCAAGTTCCTGTGGTATTGACAAGACAATATCCGAAGGGGTTGGGAGACGTCGTTCCTGAAATTAAAAATGTGGCCGTCAATACCGTTCTTTTTGACAAAACAACATTTAGTTGCTTAGATTCGGACGAGATTCGTAATTACTTCTCCCAAAACTCGAAAGCAAACGTTTTACTAGCAGGAATTGAAACTCATATTTGCGTTCTGCAAACAGCGCTTGACCTTCTTGACCTTGGCAAAAAGGTTTACATCGCCGTAGACTGCGTCTCTTCACGTTGTCCTGAAGAAACGCAAATAGCATTGAAGCGAATGTATATGAATGGAGTAGTTCCAACGACCGGTGAATCAGCCTTATTTGAAATTACCCAAAAGGCCGGATCTCCTGAGTTCAAAGC
>CAVGEG010000021.1:0-39647 GCA_963628165.1 Paratractidigestivibacter sp.
TTATTGCCGCGACCGACCGCGACGACGGCGCCAGGAAAATCCCCGTTCTCGATCCCTTCCGCGACAAGCGCGTCAATCGCGTTAAGGGTTTCGGCGTCCATCGCTAATTCGCTTGGCGCAACGACCGGCGTCGCCGTTTGACTCGGGGAGGGATAATCGCTCCCTTGAATTTCGCAAACGCTCAACGACAGGATCGTCGCAAGCGAACAAAGAACAGCGAATAACTTTTTCATCGTTTACTCCTACTCTTAGTGGAAGGTGACCCCTTTAACCTTAACGCAATTATAAAATGGCGTTTTTTCGATTTCAAGAATAGTCTATGTAAGTTTAACTTTAATTTCTCAAGATCGCCACATTGAATCGCCGGTAGGTTCGTTGCGATTCTATCAACGGGCCAATCCCGCCATTTTAGCCGCGCCAACTTGACGACGACCCGTTCGTCAAGACGTTTGCGTATTTCCTTGGCTGGCGTTCCGCCGACGATCGTATAAGAAGGAACGTCCTTGGTTACAAGCGCTCTCGCCCCGATTATCGCCCCGTCCCCTATCGTAACCCCCGCCAAAACGACCGCTTCATATCCAATCCCCACTCTTCACAGAAGATCGGAAAGGGATACGTCGACAACGACGAGAGCGTGTGATTCGCGCTATTGAAGAGAAATTTGCCCCCGCAGGCTATCGAACAGAATTGCCAATCACGAGTTTGTCGCGATTGATCGGATAATGATAAAGAACGTTGTTCTTTTCAAAATCGCACGGATCGTTGACGAAATCATTGTAGATCATGAATTCGCCAACCTGGACATTGGGATTAGAAACGACGTTTTTGAGGTAGACTGTTTCCTTGTCTCCCGAGCGCGTATAAATCATTTTACGGGGAGTCGACATAGGGGCGCTCCTTTTCAAATTACAATCGCAAGATATTCTATATCCAGTGATTGTGCGTTTCAAGGTTTTGAACGTTCGCGCGCTTTCTTATCTCCAAAAGGGATAGTTGATATTTCCCTAGCAATTTGTTTATAATGGTAGGAAAGTTATCTTGAAAAATTTCATGTCTAAAAGGGGCGACTATGAAGACTGACATTTACGCATTTGCCACTAAGTGGCTGACAATCTTGAGAAATCCTCAAGACGAAGATTCAATCCTTTCGCAAGACGTTAGCGTCGTCGCGCAAAACATTTTCCAGGAATGTGAAAATTTCCACATCTACGCGAGTAAGAACGACGATTTGTCGGAACGTAGCGCGTCGAGCGCCTGGAACCTAACGCGCTTGAACTGCGCCCTAGACGAGGTCAAGGAAGTGTCAAGCGCAGGAGCGCTCCTGATAAATTACGCGCGCGCACTCGCCTCGCGCAAGGACGAAAATCGAAAACTGAGCGACTCCGAACGCACCGTCTTCGTCTCGATCTTCAATCGTCTCGCGACGATTTGCGACGAAAAGAACCCTGCGTTCTCCGGAGTCGTCAAGGAAATCAATCTCGTCGTCAATCTCGCGCGTCGCAATTCCTCCACGCAAAAAAGGGAGGAAGTCGAACAGAAGCTCGTCGTCAACGCGGATCGAAGCTTTTCGTTCACGGAACGCGTCCTTACGGAAAACAACGGAGAATGGCTCGAAGGCTCGCGCGGACAGAAAGGGAAAATTCCCCAAGGAGGCGTCAACGCGCTCTTCGACGCGGTCAAAAAATACTTCTTTGGCGAAGAACGCGAAACCCTGGCGTCAAACGCCGACAGCTGGACGATCGTTCTTCAAGACGAAGACGGACGTCAATGCCATTTCTCCGGCGCTATCTGCCGCGATTCAAACTCGCAGATTCTTGACCTCTCCGACGTCTTCCGTAGAACGCTGGGAATCGACAGCCTTTACGTCTTCGATTCAAACGAACGTCCTGACTCGATCGTCTGGATCGAAACGTCGTACGATCTGCTCGAAGAAGACTCCATTAGCCCACGGTTGCACGAATCGATCTCGATTGACGTCGCGTCGAACTCCATTAAGCATACGATCCAATACGGCGACTCCTTAAGCGTCGTCAAGGAATATCGCAACCCGGAGGCGATGGAACGACTCGTTGAAAACTTGAAGGGGGAAAATCCCTTTGGCGTCGTTCACCCCTCTTCCGACGATCCCGACGCACCCGAAGTCGACGCCGCGACTCCGACACAGACGTACAGCTTTACCGCGGCTACCTGCAAGGGAAAACGATGGAACTTTTCCGGGGCTTACGATCAGTTGGAACTTCCAGACGAATGGGCTTACTTCATATCGCAAGTCGAAATCTTCTTAACGAAGTGCGAAAAAGGAGAAATGCTCCTTGAATCAAATTACAAGAGCCGTCCGCGTCGACCAGGCGAGTTCATCTACCTCTCCGTCGTTTTTGGGAAGAGTCATAAAACGTACTACTACCTCACGGACGACGACAAGATCAAAGTCGGCGATTTCGTCCTGGTTACCACGGGGGACGAGGGGAAGGAAGAAGTAGTCCAAGTCGTTGCCAAAGAGTATTTTACTCGCGCGAAGGCGCCGCGAACTCCGGAGACGACAAAGTATGTTATTAAGAAAACGATAGCGGAAGGAAAAGACGCCCGAGTAATCTTCCTATGAAGATAAAAAAGAAAGAGCCGGTCGCAAAACTGGCTCTTTTTTTATTGGGTTGAGTTCCTAGCGCGAGACTGGGAACTCAAAATGTCGGGCGGATCGCGTCAGTCGATGGAAGGGGTCGCCTTTTCCTGAGCCGCTTTGACCATGCTCGCGATTTCCTCTTCAGAAGCGGGCGTTTCGAGATCGTTGCGGATAATCGCCTCCGCGTAATCGTATTCGGGCGTCTCGGGGGAGTGCGCGTCGAACCAGCTCTCTTTGAACTCGATCGTCTTGTTAAGTTTAGCGGAGATGTTGGTGACGAGCGCGATAACAGCGTCCCAAATCGCGACTTCGCCGCGACAACGGGTAAGGAGGTTTGGCTTGACGTTGGCGCCGTCGCCGAACGCTTTTTCGCCGTAAGCGGAGATCAAGAGCGGCATGATTTCTTCGTCGACCATATCAGGATCGGCGTTGGGGTTCTTGCGGATGCAGTACGCCCAATGTTCCAATTCTTCACAGTAACCGCGCGAGACGTCGCTTCCGTAAACGGCTTGATAACCAATCGCGGAAGAGAGAGGATCGCCGTCTTCGGAGATGACGACGTCGAGGTTACCCTTCGTGCCGGCGACGCGGGTCTTGTCGTTGACAGCGGAAGTTCGATACAGATACGCGTCTTTTTCAAGATCGATCTGGAGGGTGCCCTTGGTGCCGAAGACAACTTCGCCGTAACCGCCGAAGCCGTTTCCGTTGATCGTGGAGTACGCGACGGTGATCTTGCGCTGTTTGCCCAATTCGTCGTTCGGATCGTAATTCGCGGCGGGATATTCGTAGACGGCGGCGACGTGGTCGTCGACGTCGCGATCAAGGGAGCTGAAAAGTGAGCGAGAACCGGACGCGGAGACGGTCAACGGGTGCTGTTTGACGCCGCCGTGCATAGCCGCGACGAAGATCGACGCCGCGTCGAGCTGATGGCTTCCGAGTTCCGCCATAAGGCCGCCGCCGGTGCGATCCCACAAGCGCCAGCGAATCAATTCTTCGATCGCAGGACGATCGTAGTTTTCTTCCCCTTCGGTGCGGACAGTCGCCTGATAGCCGTAATCTTCGGCCTTGCCGTACTTGACGTTGTTAAGTTCACCGCCGTTGATGAGGACGTAGTCGGAGAGCTGCGCTTTCTTCTGATCGATCTTCTTCAGAAGAGCTTCGAGATCGCGCTGAATCTTGACCTTTTCGCGAGAAAGACGCTTCGCCTCGTCGATGACTTCGAGGGACTTCTGATCGTCGGGAAGCGCGTTGATTTCCCCGATGCGCGCTTCGGACTTGACGATATTCGCCTTCATGGAATCCGCTTCCGCGTTCCATTCCATGTATTCTGTCATCAAGGAACCCTTCTTGACGTCAACCGCTTTGGAACCTTCGGGGAGAGGCATCTGCCAGCTGTCGGAACCTGGAAGATTACCGCGGTGCCACTGCGCGCGAATATAGTGAACGTCGCCGATCGCGGTGGAGTTGATGAGAGCGGTGGCGTGATCATAAAGGATATTGTAGTGACGCTGATGGCCGATCGCGAGGTGCTTATGATTCTTCTGAGCGGCGAGAATCATCTCTTTGCAGTCGGCGACGGAGTGCGCCATCAATTTTTCGGTGAGGACGTGCAAGCCCTTGTTCATCGCCTTGATCGCGGCGGGAGCGTGCAGGAAGAGGGGCAGACCGATAATGATCGCTTCGACGCCGAGCGCCTTCAAATCGGCGTCGTTGTCGAGGAGTTCGTTATAGTCGTTGTAGACTTTAACGTGCTGACGCGCTTCCGCTTCGGTCTTCCAGCCGTACTTCTTCATGAGACCGCAACGCACGGCGGCGGCGCTCGCGCTGTAGCAATCGCCGTGGAAAGCGCGGTACTGGTTGTAAGGGCGAATATCCGCAATCGCGACGACTTGGATATATTTCGGGTTGATCGCGCCCAAGAGGACGGAACCTTCGTCGCCGGTGCCAAATACAGCGACGCGGATCGGGCGGTCAACGACGCCGTATTTGAAGTAATAGGATCCGATACCCTTTCCGGAAGCGAGTTCGGCGCGCGTTGACTGCTTAAGGAATTCGCGGCGCGTCAGAGTACTTCCGATCGCGGCAAGAAAGTTATCCTTACCGATCGATTTTTGTTCGCTCGTTAAATTCATTTTTCAACCTAATATTTTATTCGCAAGGCGCGGCGTCACGCGAGCGCCTCGTGTTGGTATTTCTATTGTAAATCTAGCTCCGCAAAGGAGCGTCGCCGAGGAAAGCCCGCGCGCGATCGGCGCGCGAGCCCGTCAAAATTACAGTCGGTATTTGTCCTGATCGAGATTCGGAACGCCCGATTCGACTCCGAGGTCGTTTTCAGGAGTTTCGTCGTTGTCCGGATCGAACCACGATTCCTTGAAGGAGACGCTTTCACCCTTGTCGGCGGCGATATTGGTCACGAGCGCGATAACAGCGTCGCCCAACGCGATGCGCGGATTGCAACGAGGCTGGATCGCGGGATCGGAGCAATTCGGATTTTCCTGGATGCACCACGCCCAGTGTTCGATCTGTTCTTTGTAACCGCGGCTAACGGCGGGCCCGGCGGAACCGGCGGACGCGACGGCTTTCTGCGCGGGGGCGCTCGCTTGGGTGTCCAGAGCGGCGGCGCCGGCGGCCTTCTTTTCGACTTTGCTCGTAGAAGGTCCGCGAAGGAGCTGAGAATCCTGTTCGCGTTCAAGAATGATCGTGCCCTTCGTACCGAAGACGATTTCGCCGTAGCCGCCGAAACCGTTTCCGTTGATAGTCGAGTACTGAACGGTGATCGTTCGGCGACGTCCCGCGGGAGTGGCGGGATCGTAGTTCGGCGCAGGGAATTCGACGAGGGTGGTGATGTGGTCTTGAACTTCGCGGTCGAAGGCGAAGAGGTTGCGGTTCGCGGAGACGTGAACGCGTAGCGGGTGAACCTTACCGTTGTCGGGAAGAGCGCTTGGATCTTTACCGCGCAGGAGAGCCGCGCGACGATTCGAAGCCGCGAGGAAGATCGACGCCGCGTCGAGCTGATGGCTTCCCAATTCGACCATAAGGCCGCCGCCGGTGCGCTTCCAAAGGCGCCAACGAATCAGCTCTTCGGTGGAAGGACGCGTATACTGCTTTTCGCCGCTTCCGATAATCGCGTCTTGATAGCCGTATTCGGCGGGAGACTTGACTTCGAGACCTTTATATTCGGCGCCGCCTTCGAGCATGAGCGCGTCGGCGAGTTGCGCTTCTTTCTGAGCGACTTTCAGAGCCCAGTTTTCGATATCGACGCCGCGCGCGTCGGCGAGCGCCGCTTTCCATTCGACGAGCTCTTCCGCAAGTTTGCGAGACTGCTTATCTTCGGGCTTGAAGTCGTAAGGCATCGGCATCTGCCAGCTGTCGGCTCCCGGAGAATTGCCGCGGTGCCACTGCGCGCGGATATAGTGAATATCGCCGAGAAGACCGCGTTCGATTTGGTCTTCCGCTTCATGATAGAGGCTGTTGTAATGACGTTGGTGACCGATCGCCAAGTGCTTGTGGAACTTCTTGGCGGCGCGCGCCATTTCCTTACACTCGATGATCGAGTGGCCCATCAGCTTTTCGCAGAGGACATGCAAGCCCTTGCTCATCGCCTGGACGGAAGCCTTCGCGTGAAGGTGAAGGGGCAAACCAATGATAACCGCTTGAATGCCGAGTTTGTCGGCGTCGTTAAGAAGATCGCGGTAATCGGAGTAGACATTGACGTGCTTGCGCGCTTCGTCTTCGGTCTTCCAGCCGTATTTTTCCATCAAACCGCAACGCGCGGCGAACGCGGCGTCTCCATAGTGGTCGCCGTGGAACGCGCGGTACTGGTTGTAAGGACGAATATCAGCGATAGCGACGATTTGGATAAATTCCGGATTGCAGGCTCCTAACAGAACGGAACCTTCGTCGCCCGTGCCGAGGATCGCGATACGCAGCGGGTTGGGGTGCGTCTTTTTATATCCGCAATAAAAGGCGCCGACGCCGGCGGCGGGGACAGCTGCGGCAAGAGCGCCCGCTTTGAGAAAATTACGTCGCGAGCAACCGCAGGGGGCCGCCTTTTTCTCTGTGTTTGAACTCATCGTAACTCTTTCCTGTGTATTGTAACGCCGAGGGAGCGAAGGGACGTAGCCGACTTCGCTGACGTCGGGAGTATTTTCTTCACGTCGCGAGCGTTACCGCTCGACGAACGTCGCATGGACGCGCTGCGAGTTCACGTCGGGCGACGTCTCTCGTCGCCTTGACGCGTCTTTTAGCTTACTATTGTAACACGCGCGTCCGATTTTGGGGATAGGTTTCACAAAAATCACGCGCAATTTTCCGCGCTATGACACGGCGGCGAGAGGGGATCCGACTCAATACCGTACCAACGATAGAGATTTTTGCCGACAATATTCCAAAGGAACCAGTCGAGGCCGCCCCATCGTCCGGCGGGAAGCGCCGCGATCAACAGCAGGATCAAGAGTTCGATTCCGTCCTTGTTGAAGATCATGAAGTGACCGACCATATCAGGTGAATAAGGATAGACCGTAGGCCAGGGGAACTGCGAAAGAACGACGTTGACGAGGAAGCAAACGCCGCCAAGAGCCGCCAAACGCGTGCAAAGACCAAGGATCAAGCAAAGACCAATCGCCGTAAGACCGACGGTGACCATCGCGTCGAGAGCTCCCATAGTAGAACCCTTCGCGAAGTCGCTAATCCACGGAAGCGTCGCGACGAACTGCATGAGCGCGCATTTGTCCTGACCGTACGTGATCGCCGGAAGTTCGCCGAACTTCTTCTGGCTCGGCGTTAGGATATTCCAGAGGTCGAGCTGCATGTTTTCGCCCATCTTCACCGGAGCGGACGCGAATTTTTCGCCTTCGCTACGATACTTCGTCTGAGCGTCCCAGTTACGGATGCGCTGATATTCGGCGTCGTTCTTCGTTTTCGCCAATTTTTCTTCAAAGCGCGCCTTGCTAGCGACAAAGCCGCGAATATCTTCACGGTTCTCAAGGACGTATTCGCGAAGCGAAAGAACGTACTGGTCGAAGATTGCCTTCGCTTGCGCGAGCTGCGCGTCGTCGTTCAACTGAAAATGTTCGCAATATTCGTTGAAATACTTGAACCATTCCTTTTCAATAACAGGGAAGGTCCAGCCGATACGCTGCTGCGCGGTATTTTGACCGTTGTCGAGCGCCACGCGATAAACTTCGGCCATTTGGATTCTCTCTTCGCCCCCAAGGTCGGGAAGGAAGAAGTAATAGAATTCCTTAGTCGGTCCCTTCGCCATGCCAAGGAAACCCTTGGAAGAGAAGTCGTTAGAAGGATTCGCCTTCCAGAGACCCTCATACAGAAAATGCCAGCCCACTCCGATTCGCAACACGACGATCAGAGCGACAATCAACGCCGCATAGCAGCCACAAGTTTTTGTCTTACCCAAGAGACGCCTCCTCTCGACCGTTTCGCGCGAATTAGGCGCCGCGCACGGTCAGCCATATGTGTAAATTGCTTAAATTTTAGGCAATAATCCTTCTTAACGCGTCGCCCTTTCAACGCGCGTTAATACGGCAGCGCCCGCGGCGCTAGACGCAAAACGCCTTCATGCGTCGCGAATGCCTCTCTTTACCAATCCGAATTTGCGTTAATCTTTTTCGCAATTATCCAGATAGATAATTCTTCGTATTTTAGCGCTACTGTGTCTAGAATCAAAGTGGGGAAACCCGAAATTTCTACAAAAAAGCAACCCCGTTTTCGCATTTTAACGCAAACTCACGGTCTATCAATTACTCTCGACACATTCAATAAAATCAGAAAAGTCGTTACTTGTAGAAAATACAGAATCAAGCAAGGTATGCTCTCCCGCTAATAATACCGCGCGAAATCCCGCCGGGGCTTGTACGACTTTTATATCAACCGTATAATCGGGCCGAGTGCTGGAGTATACCGCGCCCACGGCGCGTTAGATAAGTTATATTGAGTATGGGGAAGTCTAAGTTTCCTGGAAGGACGCGATCGCCATGTTACAAACCGACGAAATTCTTTCGACAGTAAGAATGTTGCATTCCGAGCACCTCGACGTGCGCGCAGTGACCCTAGCGCTGAACCTTAACGACTGCGCTTCGTCGAACGTCGATCAAATGTGCAAGAAGGTCTATCACAAGATCGTCTCGCACGCTCGAAATCTAGTCGACGTCTGCGATGAAATCGGCGGCAAATACGGCGTTCCGATCACCAATAAGCGCCTGGCGATCTCTCCGGCGGCGACTCTCCTTGCCGGCCACAACAAGTCGGCGGCGATCGAACTCGCGAAGGCGCTCGACGCTGCCGGGGCATACTGCCGCGTCGACTTTGTCGGCGGGTTTTCCGCGCTCGTTCAGAAGGGCGTCGCGGACGGCGATCAAGTCTTGATCGATTCCCTCCCCGACGTCTTGACCCAAACGAAATCCGTCTGCGCTTCCGTCAACGCCGCGTCTCGTAAAGCGGGAATCAACATGGACGCCCTCAAGCGCCTCGGCGAAGTCATCAGCGAGATCGCCCACGCCGACATGGACAACAACGGCTTTGCGGCGGCGAAACTCGTCGTCTTCTCCAATATTCCCGAAGACAACCCCTTCATGGCGGGCGCGTACATGGGCGCGGGGGAACCGGAAGCGACAATCAACATCGGCGTTTCGGGACCCGGCGTGGTCGATTGCGCTCTTAAGCGACGTATCGCGACCGCGAAAGAAACGGGCAAAAAGCTCACCCTCCTCGATCTGGCGGAAGAGATCAAGATCGCAAGTTTCCGCGTCACGCGCATCGGCGAATTGATCGGACGCGAAGTCGCGGATCGTTTGAACACCTCCTTCGGGGTCGTCGACCTCTCCTTGGCGCCGACCCCGGCGATCGGCGACTCGATCGGCGAAATCCTCAAGACTCTCGGCCTTGCGCACGTCGGCGCTCCCGGCTCCACCGCCGCGATCGCGATGCTAAACGACGCGGTCAAAAAGGGCGGACTCTTCGCTTCCGGTTCCGTCGGCGGACTCAGCGGCGCTTTCATCCCCGTCTCTGAAGACTCCACCCTCGCCGACGCCGCCGCTAAGGGACATCTCTCCCTCGAAAAACTCGAAGCGATGACCGCCGTCTGCTCAGTCGGTCTCGACATGATCCTCATTCCCGGCGACACTCCCCCGACCACGATCTCCGCGATCATGGCCGACGAACTCGCTATCGGCGTCATCAACAATAAGACGACCGCGACGCGCCTCGTCCCGATTCCGGGCAAGAAGGCTGGCGACTTCGTCTCTTTCGGCGGACTCTTCGGCGCTTCCCCCGTCATGCAGGCGCGTAACGTCGGCGCCAGCGACGCGTTCGTCAACTTCGGCGGTCGCATCCCCGCGCCTCTTCAGTCCTTCGGCAACTGACGCCGTCTAACGAGGCGCGCGCATGAACGCGGCGAGAGATTATCGCTTTGATTTGTTGCGCGTCTTCGCGTGCGTCTCCATCCTTGTCGTCCACACGACGAGCTTTTTCCTCGAAAAACCGAACGCGACGATCCCATTCTTCGTCGTCGCGTTCGTCAACTCGTTCTGTCGCGCCGCCGTCCCCCTCTTCGTCATGACGGCAGGACGATTCGCTCTCGAAAAATTCGACGATTTCGCGTCGATTCCACCCTTCTTACGCGCCCGCGCTCGCCGACTTTGGCGACCGACTCTACTCTGGAGCGCAATCTATCTCGTCCTCTACCTCGCCGACAAAATCATTCGCCGCGACCCTATCGACTTCTCCCTTGTGCTACGCGATTGGTTCTGGAAGGGAAAACCCGGCGCAGGCTACCATCTGTGGTATCTATACATGCTTATCGGGCTCGAATTTCTTGCGCCGCCCCTCTATTTGTGGACGCGGCGCCGTCCTCAGCTCCTCAACGCGTGTTGCGTCGGAGTCTTCGCGGTCTTTTGCGCAATCGCGTTCGCGTCGATTCAGCGCGGGTCAACGGGGCGCGGTGAGCTTTTCCTACCTTTGCTTTGCGTCGCGTATTTGCCTTTTTATTTTTGGGGAAGCCAAATCTATCGACGAACGCGCAACCTCGACGCGAAGGGACGGCGACGTCTGCGCGTCTTAGCGGTCGCGCTCGTCGCCGCGGGGATGGCGCTCATGCTCGCGCTCATTTACGCGGGGAGGTACAACGACGCGCGAAACGAGTTCTCGCCGCAATGCCTTTTCCTTGCGCTTGGGGAATACCTCTTCTTCCTCGCCCTTCCCGTCTCGAAGGAGGGGCGCGAGTCGAAAGCGCTCGGACGCGCGGCGGCGAAAAGTTTCGACGTCTATTTGGCGCACGTCGCGTTCTTAGCGCTTTTGCCGCGATTTTTCGGAAGATTCGGGGGAGTCTTCGAAGAATCGTACCTCGGAGCGTACGCGCTAGCGTGCCTCGCGTACGCGTTTTCGGCGGCGACCGCTACCATCGTCGACTATTTCGGGCGTCGCGGCGCGAAAAGAAGACGCAATCCCTAGCGGTTGGAGCCAATTTGCCCCCTTGCGGAGCGGTAAAAAAACGCTATGATTTTCAGAAGGTACAGCGCGAAAAAAGCGCGTCGACGCATCCCTTGGCCATCAGCGGCGACACAAAAGCGGAGAAGATTTATGAATATTGAATTCAAAAAGACCAACGACTTCCTCGTTGGAATCGATTCGGACGGGTGCGCGTTCGATACGATGGAACTTAAACATAAAGAATGTTTCATCCCTTGCATCATCCATCACTGGGGCCTCAAGGGAATCAGCAAATACGCCCGCGAAGCGGCGGAATTTGTGAATCTGTACTCGAAATCGCGCGGCGTCAACCGTTTCCCCGCGCTGATCGAAGTCTTCAAGCTTTTACAGAAGCGTCCGGAAGTCGTCGCGCGCGGCGCGAAGATTGAGATTCCGGAAATTCTCGTCGAATGGATGAACAAAGAGACGAAGCTCGGAAACGCGGCGCTGGCGAAGTACGTGGAAGAGACGAACGATCCGCTCATGAAGAAGACGCTGGCGTGGTCTCTCGACGTGAACGAGACGGTCGATAAGATCGTCGGCGAGGGGGTTCCACCCTTCCCGATGGTTCGCGAAAGCCTAGAAAAGCTCCAGGGGCGCGCGGACGTTTTGGTCGTCTCCGCGACGCCTCAAGCGGCTCTCCAGAAGGAATGGGCGAATCAGGGCCTTCTCCCCTTCGTTCAGTCGATTTGCGGACAGGAAGTCGGCACGAAGAAGGAATCCCTCGCGTACGCGAGCCTTTATCCTAAGAATCACGCGCTGATGATCGGCGACGCTCCCGGCGATTACAAAGCCGCGCTTGCGAACAACGCGCTCTTCTTCCCGATCAATCCCGGCGAAGAAGAAGCGTCGTGGAAGCGTTTCTTCGAAGAAGGCGCCCAGAAATTTCTCAACGAAGAGTTCGCGGGAGACTATCAGCAAGAGCTTCTTGACGACTTCAATTCGCACCTTCCGACGACTCCGCCCTGGGAGGAACTTGACTGACGCGCGTCGCGTCAAAGGATTTTGAGCGTGGAACAAGAGGTTCCGCGCCGTTATTATGGAGTTCGTCGACGCGTCGGCGGGCTCTCAATTTTACACAATTATAAGGAAATAATTCAGATATGAAGTGTCCCTTCTGTCGGGCCGACAACGATCGCGTGGTGGAAACGCGAACAAGCGAAGACGGATTCGTTATCCGTCGTCGTCGTTCTTGTCTCACGTGTGGAAAACGTTTTACGACATATGAACGCATTGAAGCGGTCAACGTTCGCGTCATCAAGCGCGACGGTTCCCGCGTTCCATTTGACCGCAACAAAGTGCGCGAAGGGGTGGAGCGCGCATGCTGGAAGCGACCGGTTCGCGATTCGCAGATTTCCGAACTCGTCGCCGAACTAGAAACGCGTATTGAAGGCGAACTCGAAGTTTCGACCCAAGAGATTGGCGAAATGACGATGCGGTTGCTTCGCCGCCTCGACGAAGTCGCCTACGTGCGTTTCGCGAGCGTCTATCATAAATTTGACACCATCAAGGACTTTCGCAACGCGATAAGCAACATCCTCGCGGATCGTCCCATGGACTCGGATCAGTAAGACGCGCTAGAGCGTCGCAATCATAGGGAGCGGTAGAATGAGTAAATTAGACGCATTTAGCGAAATCCTTCAGAAGGACGCGTCGGGCGCGGGGTTGACATGGCTGCGCCTAGGCGGTCCCATTGAATATTTGGCGCGACCGCGTTCGGAAGAGGAGCTTCTCGCCCTGTTGCGCGCCTGCGCGGAAGAGGGTCTCGAGGTTCGCGTCTTAGGGGACGGGTCGAGCCTTCTCGTCGCCGACGAAGGCGTTAAAGGCGTCGTCGTTCAGTTGTCGGAACCCGCCTTCTGTAAGATTTCCGTCGACGCCCCCTACGTCGTCGCCGGCGCCGGTGTGAAGCTCGGCGTCTTGGCAACGACGACCGCAACCGCCGGTCTCGCGGGTATCGAAGGACTTATCGGCGTTCCCGGCGTCCTTGGCGGCGCCGCCGCGACAAATGCCTCGACCTCCGACGTCTCTCTGGGACAGTGGGTCGAATCCGCGCGCATCGCAACTTACGACGGTCGCGTTCGCGAGCTCGCCGCCGATGAAATCGTCTTCGGATACCGCTCCAGTAGCTTGGAAAACGCGATCGTCCTATCCATTCGCTTCCGTCTGGAACAGGAGCCCGCGAAGGAGCTCTTCCGTCGCCTTCAAAAAATCTGGATCATTCGCGAACAGACGCGTCCCAAGCCCCTCTCCGGCGAAGGATTCGCGCGAATGTTCAAGAACCCGCGCGGAGAACGCGCGGCGGAATTCATCGCCGACGTCGACATGACAAGGGCCTCCGTCGGCGGAGCCAGACTCTGCGACGCCAATCCCAATCTCGTGACGACCGGACCGAAAGCAACCTCCGAAGACGTCAGAAATCTCGTCCTCATGCTTCAGGAAAAGACGCGCGTTCAACTCGGCGTCGATCTGGAAAGCGAACTTACCGTCTGGCCGTGAGCGTCAAACCGAATCTCTAAAGGATTCAAAAAATGGAAGAAAAAGAATTTTATTTACCTCAGAAGTTTCGATACGCAGGCGTGAACTGCGGTATCAAGCCCAACTCAACTAAACTCGACTTCGCGCTCGTCGTCTCCGACGTCCCCGCGACAGCCGCGGGCGTCTACACGCAAAACCTCAATTGCGGCGCTCCGGTTACCTACGACCGCGAAATCACTCCCGGCGCGGGTATTCGCGCGATCGCGACCGATTCGGGGTGCGCCAACGCTTGCACGGGAGAAGAAGGACTGCGCAACGCGCGAACGATGGCGGAACTCGCGGGAGCGACCGTCGGCGCGACCGCCGAGCAGACCCTCGTCATGTCGACGGGAGTTATCGGCGTTCAACTGCCGATGGACGCGATCGCCAAGGGCGCGAAGTTCGCGGGCGAAGCGCTCGGATCGAGCTACGACGACTTCGTCAAGGCCGCGACGGCTATTCAGACGACCGATACGAAGCTCAAGATCGTTTCGCGTCAAGCGACGCTCCCCAGCGGCGCGACGATTCGCCTCGCCTCCATGTGCAAGGGCGCCGCGATGATCGGTCCCAACATGGCGACGATGCTCGCCACGATCCTCACCGACGCCGCTCTTGAACCGCAAGACGCCCAGAACGCCCTACGCGCCGCCGTCGAAGACACCTTCAACTGCGTCAGCGTCGAAGGACACACCAGCACGAGCGACACATGCGTCCTCGTCGCCAATGGAGCCGCCTCCCCCGCGCCCCTCAAGGGAGCCGACCTCGAAGCCTTCTCCGCCCTACTCCTCGACCTCTGCCAGGAACTCGCCCCGATGATCCCCAACGACGGCGAAGGCGTCACCCACCTCATCACGATCGACGTGACCGGCGCCCCCGACCGCGCTTCCGCGAAGCTCCTCGCCCAGACGGTCGCCAACGACGCCCTCGTCAAGACCGCTATCTGCGGCGCCGACCCGAACTGGGGACGCATCGTCTCCGCTACCGGTCGTTGCGACGTTCCGTACGATCCTCGAAAAGTCTCCCTAAAAGTCAACGGATACCTCCTCTACGAGAATGGAACTCCCCTCGACTTCAACAAGGAAGAGGTTTCGAATTCGATTCGTTCGAACAGAAATACAAGCTTTGAGCTCTTCTTCCAGGAAGGGGACGGAAAGATCCGTTTCTGGACCTCCGATCTGACCTGCGAATACGTCCACCTGAACGCGGACTACACGACCTGACGTCGAAGAAACTCGCGAGGCGCGGCGCTACGAGAAAAGGCGACGCGCTTTTTTATGATCGCGTGAAAAGAGCGCAAAAATCAGCGCGCGAAACGTCGATCCTCGGGCTCCAGACCGAGAACGACGTCGGAAAGATCAGCGCTATTATCCGCAAGGAGATCGGCGAGGCGGATTCCGTCGAGATAATTGACGATCACCTCCGTGAGACCTTTCCAAACGCGATACGTCGCGCAACTTTTGATATTTTCGCACTCGAGAGGTTTCTCGGGATCGACGCACGGCACCGGGACAAGGGAGCCTTCGGTGACGCGCAAGACTTCGCCGACGGTGTAATCCTCGGGGGAGCGCGTCAGTCGGTACCCGCCGCTATGTCCGCGATACGTCACGAGAAAGGACGCGCGCGCAAGGAGCGGGATGATCTGCTCGAGATATTTTTTGGAAATGCCTAGGCGATCGGCTAGCTCGGTAAGGGAGATGTATCCGTCTCCTTGACGTTTGGCAAGTTCGATCATCATTCGGAGCGCATAGCGTCCGCGCGTCGATATTTTCATGGAACCCCCCTTTACACCCTAAATATGCGCCAATTCGCGCCCGTTACTCAACTTATGATAAAACGGACGCGCTTTTTGTCAACCGAGCCCCAAGGCAGGTCGAACGCTGCCCATAAATTTTATTGATAACGAAAAAGTTTTATTAAAAAAATAGAAAACAACGCTTGACGGATAGCGGGCTCGAATTACAATTCCTACCAATTTAGTATGAATTAAAAAATAAAAAATGGAGGCAAAAAATGGCTCGGCGGTATTTTGAAAACATAATCGAGACGATCGGTTCGACGCCTCTGGTTAAGATCAACAAATTGAACCAAGGAAAAGGGAACGTCTTCGCAAAGGTCGAATTCTTCAACCCTGGCGGGAGCGTCAAGGATCGCGTCAGCGCGGCGATGATCGAAGCGGCGGAGGCCGCCGGTCTCGTTAAACCGGGCGCGACGATCATCGAGCCCACAAGCGGCAACACGGGAATCGGCCTGGCGCTTGTCGCCGCCGTCAAAGGTTATAAACTTATATTGACGATGCCCGAGACGATGAGCGTCGAGCGTCGCAAGCTTGCCGCGGCGTACGGGGCGCAGATCGAACTCACGCCCGGCGCGGAAGGGATGAAGGGCGCGATTCGTCGCGCGGAAGAACTTCACGCGACGATTCCCGGCTCGTGGATCCCGATGCAGTTCGAGAACCCCGCGAATCCTCAGCGCCACTACGAGAAGACGGGCGAAGAGATTTGGCTCGCGCTGGAAGGTCGAGTCGACGCGTTTGTCGCGGGCGTGGGCACCGGCGGAACCGTCTCGGGGGTTGGAAAATACTTGAAGGAACACAACCCGAACGTTCATATCGTCGCGGTTGAGCCGGACACGAGCGCGGTTCTTTCGGGGAAGCCCGCGGGGGCGCACAAGATTCAGGGGATCGGCGCGGGGTTCATCCCGAAGACGTACGACGCGAAGTCAATCGACGAAGTGATCCCGGTCTCGGCGGAGAACGCGGGGATCGCGGCGCGCGGTTCGGCGCGTCAGGAGGGAATCCTGGTGGGGATCTCCAGTGGCGCGGCGCTTCACGCGGCGTTCGAATTGAGCAAGCGCCCCGAATTTGAAGGAAAGAATATCGTCGCGCTCCTGCCCGACACAGGAGAGCGTTATTTATCCACTTGGCTTTTCGACGATTGAGCCGTTACATTAAGGACACGAAACTATGAAAGCTCTTACAGATTACGAAAATCTTTCCCACGAAGAGCTGTTAGCGCGCGTCAAAGCGGTGCGCGAGGCCGCGGGAGATCGCCTCGCGGTCTTCGCCCACTACTACGTCTACGACGAAATAGTAGAGATCGCCGATTTTGTCGGCGACAGTTTAGCGCTGGCGAAACGCGCCGCGACCTCGAAAGCGGAAGCGCTCCTCTTCTGCGGGGTTCACTTCATGCTTGAGACCGCGGATATTCTCGCGAATCGTCCAGAGAACGTCGCCGCCCGCGGCGGAAAAAGAATGCTCGTCATGGCGGCAAACGAAACCGCCGGGTGCCCCATGGCGGACATGATTACCGCGGAGCAGGCGCAGGCATGGAAAGAAAGCCTTTCGGTGTTCGTCGACTTTTCCGAATTTACGCCCGTCTCCTACGTAAATTCCTCCGCGGCGACAAAAGCCTTCTGCGGCGAAAACGGCGGCATGATTTGCACCTCCGCCAACGCGGAATCCGTTCTGCGCGACGCGTTCGCGAAACGTCCAAAGGCGCTTTTCATGCCCGACTCGCGACTCGGACGCACAACCGCCCTCGCCCTCGGCGTAAAACCCGAAGAGATCGCGACCTGGGATCCTCGCACGAAAGAGCCACTCGGCGGATTAACTCCCGAAGAGATCAAGAAAGCGCGCGTCATCCTCTGGGACGGCTTCTGCCCAACTCACCAGCGTTTTTCCGCGGACTATATCCGCAAATTACGCGAAACGAACCCCGACGCCCAAGTCTGGGTTCATCCCGAATCCCAACGCGCGATCGTCGAACTAAGCGACGGATACGGCTCGACCTCAAAGCTGATCGAAGTCGTCTCCAAAGCCCCCGCGGGCTCCACCTTCGCGGTCGGCACCGAATGGAAACTCGTCGAAAGACTCCAGAAGGAGAATCCGGACAAGACGATTCTCTGGCCTGGCGATAACCCGTTGATCTGCGTCCAAATGGCGAAGAGCTCCCTCTGGCGCGTCGCCTGGGCGCTCGAAAACTGGCTCGCAGGAGAGCCCGTCAACGTCGTCACGACGCCCCCTGACGTCGCCGAATCCGCATATAAAGCGCTTCGCTCGCTCCTAAAGTAAACGAAACGTCTATCAACAATCTATAATCACGCCGCGAACGGCGTTCGAGAAATGTCGCCGTTCGCTAATTTTTCGAATTCATCGCCTACTTAATCAGTAGGAATTAATCTTTAGCGTCGCAAGATCACGCGCTTCGTCTTACCAATCATTCACCCCACGAAAAAAAACGCGCAGTTCTTATTCGCCAATATATAGAAATGTGCGATCAACGCGACGCTTGCGTAGAATGGAGAAAGAGCTATGAAACAGGGAACTATTTGTATCCAAGGTTGCGGTCGACCGAAGGAAGGCGAACCGCGTCAGGTTCCGATTATCCAAAGCACAACGTTCCGATACGACACCAGCGACGCGATGGGCAAGCTCTTCAACTTGGAAGCTGCGGGATACTTCTATTCGCGTCTGTGCAATCCGACGAACGACTCGGTCGCGCGCAAGATCACGGCGCTCGAAGGGGGTACCGCGGGGCTTTTGACGAGTTCCGGTCAGGCGGCGATCTTTTACGCCCTATTCAACCTCGCGAACGCAGGGGATCATATCGTCGCGAGTTCGACGATCTACGGGGGCGCGTACAACCTGATCGCGACGACGATGAAGAAGATGGGCGTCGACGCGACCTTTATCGAGCCGGACTGGAGCGACGACCAGATTCACGCGGCGTTCCGTCCGAACACGAAGCTTTTCTACGGCGAAACGCTTGCGAATCCCGCGCTCGTCGTTCTCGACCTCGAACGCTTCGCGAAGATCGCGCACAGCCACGGCGTGCCGGTGATCGTCGACAACACCTTCCCGACGCCGATCAACTGCCGTCCTTTCGAATGGGGCGTCGACATTTCGGTTCACTCGACCTCGAAGTACCTTGACGGTCATGCGGCGGCGGTCGGCGGCGCGATCGTCGACTCGGGGAACTTCGACTGGAACGCGCACAAGGACAAATTCACCGGTCTGACGGAGCCCGATCCGAGCTATCACGGTCTCGTCTACACAGAGCGCTTCGGACAAGGGGGCGCGTATATCACGAAGATCGTCGCACAACTCATGCGCGATATCGGCGCTCAGCCGGGCCCGTTGAACTCCTTCATCCTGAACCTCGGTCTCGAGTCCCTTCACCTCCGCGTCAAGAGGCACAGCGAATCGGCGCAGACGATCGCGGAATGGCTCGAGAAGCATCCGCGCGTCGCGTGGGTCAACTATCCGAGCTTGAAGAGCTCGAAGTATTACGACTTGGCGCAGAAGTATCTCCCCAACGGTTGCTCGGGCGTCTTGACCTTCGGGCTCAAAGACGGACGCGACGGGGCGCACGCGGTGACGTCGAAGTTCCAGCGGATCTACATCGCGACGCACGTCGCCGACGCGCAGTCGAGCGTTCTGAACCCCGCTAACACGACGCACCGCCAACTCACCGACGCGCAACTTATCGACGCGGGCGTCACGCCGGATATGATCCGCCTCTCCGTCGGTCTCGAAGACGTGGAAGACCTGATCGAGGATTTGGAAACCGCTCTCGCGCAATGACGCGAACGTTTGAGAAGAGCCCTAGGCATAGCGCGTAGCCTTCGAGTAGCGCGTGAAGACGAGTGGGACGTCGCGCCTAGGGCCGTCTTAAAAAAACGCGTCGAGCTTCTGCAATTGAGCTCGACGCGTTTTCTATTTGTCGCGCGGGCAAAGGAAAAGACCGCCGCGCGATTACTTCTTCTTCTCGGGGAGCGCGACGGGCTCGGGCGCGTCCTTTAGGCGCCAAACGCGCACGTAATCGACGCTGAAGGTCGCGGGAAGATCCTCCGGATCCGGTTCGCCGAACCAGTCGGACATGATCTCGCAGTCGAGCATGATGTGGAGCGGACGGAAGAAAATGTCGTTCACCCGCGTGAAAACGCATTCCCCGTCGACATACCAGCGCAACTCCGTCGGCGTCCACGCAAGCCCGAAGGTGTGGTAATCGGCCCAGAAGTCGAAGTCCATCTTCTTTTTGAAGGAGTAGTCTTTGATCTTCGCTTTCTTCTTATTCACGATCGACTCGAGATACGGCGTCGCGTACTGATGGAGCGTCGCGTAGTAGAGGCGATTGTGTCCCTCCGAACGCGGCTTGCCGCAGTATTCGAGAATATCGATCTCTTCGGAGTACTCCCCTTCGACGTATTTGATATCGGGGCGTTCGGAGAAGGGATCGTAGAGCCAGAACGCGTTGCAGACGCACGCGCGCATCGACTTGCAACGCGCTTCGTAGTATCCGTACGCGGACTTCTGCTTGCTCTTGACGATCGCTTTCCAATATTTGTCGTAACCGCGCGCCTGATTTTCGTAATCGACCTCTTCAGGCTTCATCAAGCTCGCGGTAAGTTGGAGCGTTCCGTCGGCGACCTTCACGTTGTTTCGAGAAAAGAGCGCGGGCTTGCGACCTCGCCACGCGGGGTTGAAGTCCCACCATTTCTCTTGATCGAGAGAGTCGCCGTCGAATTCGTCGCTCAGTTCGGGGGCGAAAACGTAATCGTCCCCGAGCGGGCAGACGGGAGAGTCGGCGCGCGCGGGCGCAACCATGAGGAGCGCCGCGACGAGAGCTAGGTAATATTTCATACTAAACCTCCGAAGAACAAAAAGGTTAAGAAGACTCCGCAGCGACGGATTATATATTCCAGTTAAGACGCGCCGCGTCGAAGACTGGGCCGTCGACGCACGTCCGACGGTAATCCCACGTTCCGTCGTCTTGCTTCCACTCTATGACGCATGAATAGCAGATTCCCATGCCGCACGCCATCGGCGATTCGAGGGACGTCCAGCATTCGATTCCGCGCTTCTGCGCCCAAAGCGCCACCGCGCGCATCATCGGGCCTGGCCCGCACGCGAGGATCTGACCGTCCCGCGCGTCGAAATCTTCCGGGAAGAGCTCCGGGAGCAACTCCGTGACGAATCCCTTCGTTCCGAGCGATCCGTCCTCCGTCGTAAAGCGCGCGTCGCAACCAAGCGCCTTAAAATCGTCGACGCAACTCATTCGACCGCGCGTGCGCCCACCGTAAACGAAGGTCAGCTCAGGACGCGACTCCTCAGGAAGCGCAAGAATCCGTTTAATCTCAAGATAGAAGGGCGCGTGCCCCACCCCGCCCGCGACGAGAACGACCTTCTTCGCAGGATTCAACCGCGCCGCGGCCTGCCAACCGTTCCCAAGAGAACCCCAGAGTCCGACGGAATCCCCGACGCGGAGCTTCGCCAAACGTCGCGTGCCCTTCCCGACGACCGCGTAGATCACGTCCACGCGACCCGTCTCGAGCTCGACGTCGTACACCGCGAAAGGACGCCCCAAAACCGGATCCGATCCTTCGAGAAGGCGCAACATGACGAACTGACCGGGCTTGACGCGTTCCGCAAATTCCGGGGCGATCAAGCTGATCTTACGGACGCCCTTCGCGACGGGCTGATTCATCTGGACGGAACCCGCCCCCGCCCACATTTCCTTATAGTGAGAACTGCACTCAGACATGAATAACTCCTAAGGTCGACGCGCATCCCAATCCCATGAGGACGCGCCGATGTTGACGAAACGCGCGGATCACCTACCCCCGCGACCTCCGCGAGTCGCGCGACCCTGACGCGGTTGACGAGGCCCTTTACGCTCTTTATCGAACCCGCCGGGACGCTTCGAGCCCCATTCTCCTCGGGAGCCCTTCGCGCCTTTCGCGCCGCGTCCCTTCGAAGACGCGTCGTAATTGAAGCGATCGCGCGGCGCTCCGTCTTCGTCGCGGGAGAACTTCTTCACCCCGATCGTCCGCGTTTCGTCGTCGAATTCGCGACGCGCTCGACGACGCGCTTCGCTACGTTCCTCCGCGCGGAACTCTTCGCGGAATTCCTCGCGCGGCGCGCGACGCGTCAGCTTCTTGCCGCGGGCGTTGCGCACTTCGCGGCGCTCTCCCGAAGAATCCTTCTCTTGCGCGCCGCAGAGCGAGTCTTTGAAGACCTTGCGCATCGCGTTGCGATACCCTTCTACCTCCGACTCATGCGCGGATTCCTTCGCAGACGCCTTGTCGACGCCCTTGACCTTGCCTTCGCGCGCTTCGTTCTTCTCCGCCTCGCGCGCTTCGAGCGCCGCGAGCTCGACGGGGGGCGCCGCGGGTCGCGACGCGTCGTCCTCCGCGCGGCGCGCGCCGGGACGCTTGTCGATCGGCGTTTCCGCGAAGCGATAGAGTTGCGCGACTTCTTCCGACGTCAACCGCCTGTAATCGCCGGGCGCGAGCTTGCCGAGCTTCACCGCGCCGATCTGAACGCGCTGAAGGTGCATGACCTTGTGCCCGAGTCGCGCGAGCATACGGCGAATTTCGCGGTTCTTACCTTCCGTCAGCGTGATCTCAAGGACGGAACTGAGCTTATGCGACGAACGAATCGTCACCTCGTCAGCCTGCACCACGCCTTCCGCGATATGCACACCGCGACGCAGCGCGTTCACCAACTCGTAGTCGACAAGCCCCGCGACTTGCACGCGATACTTCTTCGGAACCTCGTAGCTCGGGTGCATGAGACGCTGCGCGAGCGCGCCGTCGTTCGTCAAAAGGAGGAGCCCTTCGGAGTTCTGGTCGAGGCGCCCCACGGGGAAAAGTCGGCCCAGCTCCGGGGGGATGAAATCGAGGGCGAGTCGACGTCCTTGGGGGTCGCAGTTGGTGCAGAGGGCGTTCTTGGGCTTGTTGAGCGCGACGTAGACGGGCTTCGATTTCGGGAGGACTTCGCCGTCGACGCGAATCTTCTGGTCGTTGGGGCGCACGCGGACGCCGAGTTCGGTAACGATCTTACCGTCGACTTCGACGCGTCCTTCGCGGATGAGCTCTTCGCACTGACGGCGACTGCCGAGTCCTGCGGCGGCGAGCGCCTGCTGGAGTCGGAACCCGCGAAAATCGAGGGAATCGTCGAGTTCGTCGGCGTCTCCCTTCTTCGACGCCGCCATCGGGGACTGGAAGATGGAACCGCTCGACTTGCGCAACTGGGCGACGGAGGGGAATTTACGCGCGTTCTTTTTGGACGCGCGCGAACGATCAAGTTGAGGCGCGCGCGCCCGACGATCCGACGCGCGAGACGCTCCGCCTCTTGCTTCGCGACCACGACCGCGGGAATTATTCGCTTTCATAATATCTGAATCTCCTTGCAAAAAGCAGGGCTAATATTCTCAACCAAAAAGGGTCGCCATAAACGGCGACGCGACAATAGGAGCGCGGGACGCGTCGACAATCAACGCGTTCCGCGCATGGGCCCCGGTCTCTTTTACGCGGAAAACGCGCGAGAAAGAGAGGCGGGGAAAAGGTTTCAACCGTCTCAGACGTTCGCAAGCGCCTGGTCGACGTCGGCGATGAGGTCCGCGGCGTCTTCGATACCGCAGGAGAGGCGGATGAGATCCGGTCCGACGCCGCACTTCACGAGCTCTTCGTCGCTCAGCTGGCGATGCGTCGCGTTCGCGGGGTGCAAGACGCAAGTGCGCGCGTCGGCGACATGCGTGGCGATCGCGGCGATCTTAAGTCCCGACATGAAGCGTTCGGCGGCTTCGCGTCCGCCTTTGACGCCGAAGGAGACGACGCCGCACGTGCCGTTGGGCATGTACTTCTGCGCCACGGCGTAGTATTTGTTGCTCTTGAGGCCGGGGTAGTTGACCCACGCGACCTTGTCGTGCGATTCGAGGAATTCCGCCATCGCCTGGCCGTTTTCGCAGTGGCGCTTCATACGCAGGTGCAGGGACTCGAGGCCGAGGTTGAGGAGGAACGCGTTTTGAGGCGCGGGAGAAGACCCGAAATCGCGCATGAGCTGCGCGACGCATTTGGTGATGAACGCGCCGCCCTGCCCGAATTTCTCGGCGTAGACGATTCCGTGATAGCTTTCGTCGGGGGTGGTGAGCCCAGGATACTTGTCCTTGTGGGCGAACCAGTCGAATTTACCCGAATCGACGATCGCGCCGCCGACTTGCGTCCCGTGGCCGTCCATATATTTCGTCGTGGAGTGCGTGACGATATCGACGCCGAACTCGAAGGGGCGGCAGTTGACAGGGGTCGGGAAGGTGTTGTCGACGACGAGGGGGACGCCATGTTCGTGAGCGACTTTGGCGAAGAGTTCGAAGTCGAGGATATCGAGCGCGGGGTTGGCGATCGATTCGCCGAACATCGCGCGGGTATTAGGCTGGAAGGCGGCGTGGAGTTCGTCTTCGGAGGCGTCGGGACGCACGAAGGTGAAGTCGATTCCCATACGCTTCATGGTGACGGCGAAGAGGTTGTACGTGCCGCCGTAGATCGCGGAAGACGCGACGACGTGATCCCCCGCGGAGCAGAGGTTGAAGATGGAGAAGAAGTTCGCGGCCTGCCCGGAAGAGGTGAGCATCCCGGCGGTTCCTCCTTCGAGGGCGGCAATCTTCGCGGCAACGATATCGCACGTCGGGTTCTGCAGACGGGTGTAGAAGTACCCGGCGGCTTCGAGATCGAAGAGCTTGCCCATCGCGGAGCTCGACTCATAGCGGAACGTCGTGCTTTGAATGATCGGAACCTGACGCGGCTCGCCGTTTTCAGGACGGTATCCCGCTTGAACGCATTTTGTACCAAGCTGCTGCATGAAAGTGCACTCCACATAAAGGGGAACGGCGACGCGTTAATTTGCAATTGCGCCGCGCTCCTGATATAATCGACGGCGGCGTTCGCGACGCGCGTCGCGAAGAGGATGACGCCAATTGAAAAACCGGCTTCTGTATTATATCGACGCGAAAAGGGCGTCGAAAGGGGGGCGACCATGAAAATGAGAACGAGCCGTTGGATTTTAGCCGCGCTAGCCGTCGTCGGATTCGTCGCGACGGCGACCGCCGCGCAAGCCGCGGGGAACCCGGACGAACTGCAAGAAATCAAAAAACGCGCCAAAACGATCGAAACATATCTTCAAGACGCGCCCGCGATCGGCGCTCGCGTCGCCGGACTCGACTACTGGCGCGAACTCGGCGCACGAAACGGGAACGCGAAGCGGTGGATCAGAGACGCGGAAAAAGTCTGCGACTCCGAAGCCCCGGAGCTCCCCGAAGAGCTCTATAAGGAATATTACCGCAACGGGAACCGCTCCAACTATCAGAACGCGTACTTTCGCGTCGTCAAACGCGCGGAAGTCTTGACGATGGCGGAAGCGTTTGAGGGGAAAGGCCGGTTTATCGACCAACTCAACAAAGAGCTCCTGAATATCTGCGAGCTCAAATCGTGGGTCTACCCCGCGCATGACGGAAACGCGCAAGTCTACGACGGCAAGCGCATGATCTCGGATCTTGGGTCGACGACGGAGGGCGCGAAGTTGGCGCTCTCGATCAACCTGTTCGAAGACAAGCTCGATCCGGCGGTCGTCGAGCGGGTCAAGGAAGAGATCGAGCGTCGCATCCTGAAGCCGTATGAAATCGCGGTCAAAGAGGATCCGAAGCTCCTGTGGTGGGTGCGCACCGAGAACAACTGGAACGCGGTATGCCACGCGGGGACGATCGTCGCGGCGCTCAATATCGTGGAGTCGAAGGAACGTCGCGCCTTCTTCTTGGCGGCGGCGGATTATTTCTCGGAAACATACTTCATGCAGGGCTTCACAAACGACGGATACTGCTCGGAGGGGATGGGATATTGGAACTACGGGTTCGGGTTCTACCTCTATTTAGTGGCGGCGGCGAGAGAAGCGACGGGGAATCAGCTTGATCTGTTCCGTTTCTCGAAGATTGGGGCGGTGATCGATTACGCGCCGAATCAGGTTTTGACGGCGGATTCATACGCGGTCTTCGCGGACTGCAGTATGACGGCGCGACCGAACGCGATCACGGTGGCGTACGCGAGCCGACTTGCGAAGAAGGGGTATTCGGAGTACGAAAAACAGGCGCTGGGCGAGAACTACCGTTGCGGCAGTCTCCAGGAGACGGGGACGATCGGGTTGGATAAGGAGATCCTCTTTGGGGAGACGTCGGGAACGGGCGAGAAGTTCGTCGCGGCGAAGCGATCTCTCTTCGACGACGCGGGGGTAGCGATCTTGCGCCCGGATGCGTCGACGACGGCGCCGGGCTTCGTGTTGGCTCTCAAAGGGGGTCATAACGGGGAGTTGCACAATCACAACGACGTCGGTTCGTACACGCTTGCGATCGCGCCTTTGAACGCGAAGAACGAAGACGTGAAGTTCGTTTCGCGCGATCCGGGCGGGGAGGTATACACGGCGCGCACGTTCAGTTCGAGACGCTACGAAGGGGAGCTTCTCAACTCCTTCGGGCACCCGGTTCCGCGCATCGCGGGAACGTTGCAGACGACGGGGCGTTCCTGCGCGGGGAAGCGAATCGACACGGTGTTGACGGACGAGGTCGATCAACTTAAGCTCGACGTGACGTCGGCGTATAAAGACGCGAAAGAACTAAAGTCGGCGACGCGCGAGTTCCGTTACGAGCGTCCGCACGGGGATTTCTCGGGTCGAGTCGCGATCGTCGACGATATACGGTTCAACGAAGGGAAGACGGGGTCGATCGAAACGGCGCTCATTACCTTTTATAAGGGCGTGAAGATCGACGCGAGCGTTCCGGAGAAGATCTGCGTAGAGCTCGACGGGGCGACGGCGACGATCACGGCGCAGGACGAGAACGACGCGGTTCTCAAGCTTGTCGCGGAAACGTCGATCGTCGGGGAGAAGGACGACAGCGTGCGATCGAAGCCGACGCGCGTCGCGATCCGCGTCGACGGGGACGTCGAAGCCGCCAAAATCACGACGGTCTTCAACGCGAAATAATCCGCGCTCCCCTTCTCTACTCTCTCCATCATGGCGACGCCTTCGCGCAGGGCGTCGCCTTTTTGCGTTTCTTGTCCAGCCCGGCGCGTTGTTGAAATCGTCGCTAAACGGCGTACAATGTGAGGAAACGCGTAAAGACGCGCGTCCCGAACCTTGAAAGATTGGACCTAACATGCCCGAGTCAGACAGTCCTCAACAACCGTTTTTTTCGAAATCTCCATTTAACGTAAACGTATACGCCAACGCGAGGGGCGCGTTGCGCGACGACCTTCTCTGGACGATAAAGCGCGGGGATAAATTGCGAATCGCGGCGGCGTGTTTTTCCATGAACGCTTTCGAAGTTCTCAAAAGCGCGTTGACGCAGATCGACGAACTCCATTTCCTCTTCACTTCCCCGACCTTTACGTCGACGAAAGAGGAAGCGTCGCGACGCGAATTCTTCATTCCGCGCCATAACCGCGAACAATCCCTTTACGGGACCGAATTCGAAGTCAAACTGCGCAACGAACTCACGCAAAAGGCGATCGCGCGAGAATGCGCCGAATGGATCAAACAAAAGGTTCGCTTCAAGTCCGTCTCCAGCAACGAACAGCGCCAGGAGAGGTCAATCAACGTTGTCAACGGATCAAAGATCGTAAGTTATAAGGGAAGCGAAGAGTTCACCCTCGCGGGATTGGGATGCGTCGACGGAGCAAGTTCCGCGACCGAGAACATTGTCCGGATGGAAAACTCGAGGAATTTTCTCGACCTCTTCGAAAAGGGGTGGAACAACCCGGAGTCTCAGGACGTAACGACGCAGATCGTCGACAATATCTCGACGGTTTACGCAGAGAATTCCCCCGACTTCATCTACTTCGTCGCCCTTTATAATATCTTCCACGAATTCCTCGAAGACGTTTCGCAAGACACGCTCCCCAACGAAGCGACAGGCTATCAAAACAGCGTCGTCTGGAACAAGCTCTACAACTTTCAGAAGGACGCCGCGTACGGGATCATCAACAAACTCAATACGTACAACGGATGCATCCTCGCCGATTCGGTCGGTTTGGGTAAAACCTTTACGGCGCTTGCGGTCGTCAAGTACTTCGAGGCGCGAAACCAACGCGTCCTCGTCCTATGTCCTAAGAGATTGACGGACAACTGGACGACCTATAACGGCAATTACAAGGACAATCCCCTTTCTGAAGATCGATTCAGTTACGACGTTCTCGCGCACACCGACCTAACGCGCCGCTCCGGCTTCTCGAACGGGCACGATCTAGGTCGCTTTAACTGGCAGAATTACGACCTTCTCGTCATCGACGAATCGCATAATTTCCGCAACGGCTTCAAGAATCGTCGCAAAGAGGAGAAGGAGACGCGCTATTCCCGGCTCTTAAAAGAGGTTCTCGCCAAGGGCGTCAAGACGAAAGTCCTCATGCTCTCCGCAACCCCCGTCAACACGAACTTCAACGACCTGAAAAATCAGCTCCAGCTCGCCTACGTCGGGAACGCCGAAGAGTTCGATCGCGCCTTCCAAGGAGAGCGTTCCGTCGACGATATCTTCCGTCGCGCTCAGAGCGCCTTTAAATCTTGGTCGAAGCTACCCCCAAAAGACCGCACGACCCCGAACCTTCTCAAAGCGCTCGACTTCGACTTCTTCCGCCTCCTCGACTCCACGACGATCGCACGTTCTCGCAAGCATATCCAGCAGTACTACGACATGCGCGACGTCGGCAAGTTCCCCGACAGACTCCCCCCGAAGTCGTACGCCACTCCTCTTACGACCGACGGGAAAATCAGGAACGAACTCACCTTCCAGGCGATCTTCGAAAAGCTCCTCTCCCTCCAGCTCCAAGTCTATAGTCCGTCGAGCTTCATCCAGGCGTCGCAACGTAAAAATTACCCGGAGATCTTCCGCAAAGACAAATTCGGCGGCGCGTCCCACCAAGGGCGCGAACTCGGGATCCGTCGACTCATGGGGAAAAACCTCCTAAAGCGCCTCGAAAGCTCCATCGCGTCTTTTAAAAAGACCCTCGGCAAGCTCTGGGGGCTCATGGAAAATCGTCTCAAACTCCTCGATGAATACGATCGCCGACGCCTTGCGGGAGATTCGGAGCCCGTCTATATCTCGCAGACGATCCCCCAATCTTCGGGAGAGCTCGACTCCGAAGAGGAAGAATTCGTCGACGAATACGAAAATGAAGAAGGGGACGTGAAGAAATGCCAGATCAACCTCGACGATATCGACCGTCTGCAGTGGCGTCAGGCCCTCGAGAGCGATCTCAAAACGCTGAACTTCCTCATTGATCTTATCGGGGAAATCCCGCCGGAACAAGACGCGAAGCTCAACGAGCTCCTCAAACTCCTCGACGAAAAGATCGAACATCCGATCAACGGGATGAATCCGAAGGCGTTGATCTTCACCGCCTTTGCGGACACGGCGGAGTATATTTACGAGCACGTGAGTCGACACGTCTTGGAGAAGTACGGGCTCAAAACCGCGTTGGTGACGGGGGGCGACAGGAACCAGACGACGGCGACCCTTCCGCGGCGTAAGAAGGACATGGCGACGATCCTCACGTGCTTCTCCCCCTTGTCGAAAGATAGAGAGCTTCTTCTCCCCGAAGCGACGGACACGATCGACGTTCTCGTCGCTACGGACTGCATCTCGGAAGGTCAGAACTTGCAGGACTGCGACTTCCTCGTGAACTACGATATTCACTGGAACCCGGTGCGAATCATCCAGCGTTTCGGGCGTATCGACCGTATCGGGAGTAAGAACGCGGAGATCCAGCTCGTGAACTTCTGGCCCGACATGCCCCTCGAAGAATATATCCAGCTCAAATCGCGCGTTGAGTCGCGCATGAAGATCGTCGACCTGAGCGCGACGGGCTCCGACAATCCTCTCGACACGGAAGAGGAACGGTACGAAACGGAGTTCCGCAAGAAGCAGCTCGAGGAGCTGAAGAAGCGCGTCTGCGACCTCGAAGAGATGGGGACGGGCGTCTCGATCGTCGACTTGGGAATCAACGACTTCAGGCTCGATCTCGTCCGGTATATCAAGGATCATGAGGACGCGATGAACGCGCCGCCGGGCCTTCATGCCGTCGTCCCCGCGGCGTCCGGTTTCCCGCCGGGAGCGCTCTTCATCCTCAAGAACCGCTCGCAGGAGGTCAACCGGAACAATCAGAACCCGATCCACCCCTTCTACATGGTCTACATCGCGGAGAACGGGGCGATTCAGTGCGGACACCTGGACCCAAAATCCCTTCTCGACGCGATGCGTTTGCTCTGTCGCGACAAGAAGGCGCCGATCCGTCAGGTCTACGCGCCCTTCAATGAAGAGACGCAGGACGGGCGCGACATGAGCAAGATTTCCGCGCTCCTCACGAAGGCGATCAACACAATCGTCGAGGAACAGGAGAGCGAAAAGCTCGACCTACTCTTCTCCCCCGGCGGCACGGCGTCCGCCGCGAAGAGCGCTGGGCGCGACGACTTCGAACTCGTCTGCTTCCTCGTTGTGAAAGACGCAAAAGAACAAAAGGGGTAATGACGCGCGATGTTTGGATTGCCGACAAGTCTTGAGGTCAACGTCGACCTGACGCGAAGATTCCTCGCCGACGAAAAGAAGATTCCGGCGAAAGCACGCGACGCGTTCCTCATGGAGATCGACGCGATCCGGTGGACGCACAATATCGGCGCGAACCGCTACGCGCAGTTCGACGATCGCGTCGAGAAAGAGGCGCAGATCTTCCAGATAGACCTGCGCGTCGCGAAGCCGAACGAAAAGCTCCTGGAGCTCGTCGACGCCGCGACGCCTTACGACGTCCTTCTCGTCCTCGCGCACGGGGAGTATCTCCAGCCGTGGTTAGGGGTAAAGGAGCTCGCGAAGACGCGCGAAGAGTCGAGTCGCGTTCTGCGCTACTTTCACCAAGGGTTCTGGACGCCTAAGGAGGTGTTCCGACTCCCCCTAGAAGGGAGCAAAGTCGACGAAATCGTGCGCAACTTCTTCCGCTTCGTCGCCCCGGAAGTTCCGTTGCCCGAGGGTAAGACGCTTTTGGAGACGGTCAAGCGCCTCAACGAACTCGAATCGCTCCGCCGTCAACTCAAGCGCCTCGAGAGTAAGAAGAATCGAGAACGCCAGTTCAACAGACAATGCGAACTCCGCGCGGAGCTCGAAGCGATCCAGCGACGTATCGACGCGCTCGAGCGAAACTTCAACGCGCGGGACGCAAATTGTTGACGACGCGGTGAAAATACCGACAATTGAGACGACGCGCATTTTGCAAAGTTAGGCTACAGGAGGGACGCTATGATCGTAATTCGAGAAGAAGCGACGCGCGACTTTGAGCAAACGGAAAACGTGATGCGCGAGGCGTTTTGGAATCACTACGCGCCCGGTTGCGTCGAACATTATCTCGTTCATACCCTGAGGAAATCCCCCGCGTTCGTTCCGGAGCTTTCATTTGTGGCAGTCGACGTCGTGAAGAAAGAGTCGGACGGCGACGAAAACGGAACGATCGTAGGCGCGACGATGAGCGCGAAAGCTTCGATTATCGGGGACGACGGGAAGACGTACAAAGCGCTCTGCCTCGGCCCCATCGGCGTTTTGCCGGAATATCAGAAGCAAGGAATCGGAGTCCGTCTAATACTCCAAACCGTCTCCAACGCCAAAGGACGTTATCGCGGACTCTTCCTCTACGGCGACCCCGATTACTACTCAAGGGTCGGTTTTGAGCCCGCGGAGAAATACGGTATTCGCACCGCGGAGAATCAATACGTGGACGCGCTCCTCGTCCGCGAATTCAAACCCGGAGAGTTGACGGGGATTACCGGACGCTTCGCCGAAAGCGACGTCTACAACGTCGACGAAAACGAGGCGATGGAGTTCGACAAGAAGTATCCCCCGAAAGAGCGCGTCTCGGGGACGCCGTCTCAGCTGAAATTCCTAGAGACGGTCAAGCGCATGAGGTCTTACAACGGGTAGTTTTTAGGGCGATTCAGGAAAAGGTTTAAAGCGTTTTTGCGGGCGCGTCGGGATTATGAGAAGTCTCGACGCGTCTTTTTTGAAATCAGCTTGGGGGTAAGAACGCGCAGGACGAAAAGCCGGAAAAAAACAACCTCATCGAAAATTTCGAGAGTCGGGAGGTCGTCGCGGTCGACTGAGAGAGTTGAGAGAGCGCGTTCGTTGAAAAGGAGCGACCCGAAGTCGCGACGCGGACGCAGGATCCGCAAACCGCGCCTCTTCTTTTTTACGAACAGGCAAGAGGCGCAAAGATGGATGCGGAGACAACCAACCAACCAACCAACCAACCAACCAACCAACCAACCAACCAACGCTAATGGCGCCGAAATAGAGAAACTGCGCCTTGAGAGCCCCGACGTCGTCGCGCAGAACGTCGACCGTCTGGGAGCGCTCTTCCCGACGTGCGTCACGGAAACGTCGGGCCCAGACGGCAAGCCGCGCAAGAGCGTGAACTTCGACGCCCTCCGCCGTCTTCTCGACCGCGCCGCCGTCGACGATTCCCGCGAAGCCTACGAATTCACATGGGTCGGCAAGAAGGCCGCGCTACGCGAAGCGAACGCCCCGATTCGCAAAACCCTCCGCCCTTGTCCCGAAGAGAGCAAAAACTGGGAGTCCACCGAGAATCTCTATATCGAAGGGGACAATCTCGACGTCCTCAAACTCCTCCAGAGCAACTATCTCGGCAAGGTCAAGATGATCTACATCGACCCGCCCTATAACACCGGGAACGATTTCATCTACCGCGACGACTTCTCCCACTCTCAAGAGGAAGAGAACTCCCTGCTAGGATACACCGACGAAGACGACAACCGACTCTTCAAAAACACCGAGACCAATTCCCGATTCCACTCCGATTGGTGCTCCATGATCTACTCCCGCCTTCTACTCGCAAGAAACCTACTCCGCGACGACGGCGTTATCTTTATTTCTATCGACGATAATGAGTGTTCCAACCTTCAAAAGATAGCAAATGAGATTTTTGGCGAATCTAATTTCGTCGCGATCGTCAATTGGAGAGCAAGAGGTGGTCGGCAAGACAGTAAATATTACGCGGCGGTTCATGAATTTATCTTCATTTACGCCAAAAACATCGGGCGTTTTCATGCTGGCGAAGAAATTAAGGAAAACGATCAATATCCTAAATTTGATCCCGTTAAGAATCGGAACTACAAAACGTGCCTACTGAGAAAATGGGGATCCAACAGTCGACGAGAAGATCGCCCAAATCTTTATTACGCGATCAAGGCTCCAGACGGGTCAGATCTTTACCCATTAGTCCACAATAAGAAGAAAAGCTCTCCAGACGAAGTTATCTGTGGGTGCTGGAGACATGGGCCTAGTACGATGGCCAAAAACATTGCTGAAGGTCGGGTTGAATTTGTACAACAAGCAGATGGTTCTTGGGTAGCCTATGAAAAAATTTTTGCGCCATTAGTGGGAGAAGAAGCTACTAAAAAATATACTACGTGGATTGAAGATAAAAACGACGGCGGCAATTATATAAAAACTCTTTTTGGTAGCACTGTATTTGACTATCCGAAGTCGCCAGCGCTGATTAATCGTTTTTTAAAGATGGCCGACCTAGAAACAGGAGACGTTGTATTAGACTTCTTTTCAGGCTCTTCAAGTACGGCGCACGCTGTCATACAATTTAACATGGAAGAATCAGAACACGCCAAGTTCATCATGGTTCAAATCCCTGAGCTCTGCGACACGAAGACGGAAGCGTACAAATCAGGCTACAAAACGATCTGCGAGATCGGCAAGGAGCGGATCCGCCGGGCGGGAGAGAAGATCAAGTCGGAAAATCCGTTGACGACGCAGGATTTAGACGTCGGGTTCCGCGTCTTGAAGGTCGACGAAAGCAACATGAAGAACGTCTATTATCACCCGGACGACCTTTCTCAGCAGAGCCTTTTGGACAGCGTCGAGAATATTAAAGAAGACCGTTCCGACCTCGACTTGCTCTTCGGGTGCGTTCTCGACTGGGGGCTGGAGTTGTCGCGCCCGTATACGTCGGAAAAGGTCGGTTCATACACGATCCACAACTACGACGACGGGAAGCTCGTTGCGTGTTTCGACAAGAACGTCTCCGAAGATCTCGTGCGCATGATCGCCAAAATGCGCCCCGAGCGCGTCGTCTTCCGCGACGCCTCCTTCAAGAGCGCCCCCGAGAAGATCAACCTCTTCGAAATCTTCAAATTCTACATGCCCGAGAGCGCCGACGAAATTTACCGCCGCGTGCGCGTCATCTAACGGAAGGAACGATCGATGAAACTACAATTCAAACGCCAGCAGTTCCAGGCGGACGCAGCGGCGGCGGTCGTGCGCGTCTTCCAAGGACAACCAAAAAGCGACGCCCTCTATAACGTCGACCCCGGCAGATCCGACGCCGCCTCCCTACTCCAAACCGATATCGTCGGCTACGGAAACTTCAGGCCCGTCCCCGAGCTCACCGACGAGCGCATCCTTCGTCAGCTCAACGAAGTCCAGCGCGAGAACGGGATCCCCCTCTCCGCAAAGCTCGAGAGGAGCGGTCGCATGCGCTCCGGGTACAACCTCACGATCGAGATGGAGACGGGCGTCGGCAAGACCTACGCCTATATCAAGACGATCTACGAACTGCGCAAAGCCTACGGGTGGAGCAAGTTCATCATCGTCGTGCCGAGCATCGCGATTCGCGAAGGCGTCTACAAGACGTTCGAGATCACGCAGGATCATTTCGTCGAAGAGTACGGGGAGCGAATCGACTTCTTCATCTACAATTCGGAGCAGTTGAGCCAGATCAACGGGTTCGCGACAAGCTCGGGGATCAAGGTGATGATAATCAACGCGCAGGCGTTCAATGCGCGCGGAGAGAAGGCGCGGCGCATCAACATGGAGCTCGACGAGTTCCAGTCGCGCAAGCCGATCGACGTGATCGCGCAAACGAACCCGATACTGATCATCGACGAGCCACAGTCGGTGGAAGGAAAAGCGACGAAAGAGCGCCTCGCGGCGTTCGCCCCCTTCCTCACCCTACGCTACTCCGCAACGCACCGCGACAACAGCGTCTACAACATGGTCTACCGCCTCGACGCCCTCGACGCGTACCGCAAAAAGCTCGTCAAGAAGATCGCCGTCGTCGGAATCTCGCAGACCGGCTCCGACTCCCGTTCGGGGTACGTCTACCTTGAGAAGATCAACGTCGCGCCGCATAAGAACCCGACCGCGACCCTCGAGTTCGAGGTCAAGGGAAAAGACCGGATCCTCAAGAAGACCTTCGTCGTCGACGAGGGGACGAATCTCTTCGAAAAGTCGGGGGAGCTCGAGGAGTACCGCGACCAGTACGAAATCGTGGAGATCGACGGGCGAACCAATTCGATCCGCTTTGCGAACGGGATCGAGCTCCGCGCGGGCTTCACCGTCGGAAAGGTGGAGGAGAAGGATTTGCGACGCTTGCAGATTCGCGAGACGATCAAGCGGCATCTGGAGCGAGAGCGCGAACTCTACGCGCGGGGAATCAAGGTTCTTTCCCTCTTCTTCATCGACGAGGTGCGCAACTATCGAATCTACGGGGAGAACGGCCCGGAGAATGGCGTCTACGCGGAAATCTTCGAGGAGGAGTATGAACGCGCGGTGGAGAATTACCAGCATGAGTTCGGGGACGCGGGGTATTACCGCGACTATCTGGGCAAGATTGCGAAGGAGGAGACACACGCGGGATACTTCGCGCAGGACAAGCAGGGGAAGATTACGGACAAGGTCGGGAAGGACGAAGTCGACGCGTACGACCTGATTATGAAGAACAAAGAGCTCCTTCTGGAACGCTCCCCGGAGAAATCGCCGGTGCGCTTTATCTTCTCGCATTCGGCGCTGAGGGAAGGTTGGGACAACCCGAACGTCTTCCAAATCTGCGCGTTGAAGGAGAGCGGGAGCAACGTGCGACGGCGCCAGGAGGTCGGGCGCGGGCTTCGACTCTGCGTCGATCAATCGGGGCGTCGAATGGATTCGTCGGTACTGGCGGAGGACGAGATCCAGCGCGTGAATCTCCTGACGGTCGTGGCGAGCGAGAGTTACGACGCCTTCACGAAGGGGTTGCAGTCGGAGATCACCGAGTCGCTCAGTCACCGTCCTCGCAAGGTCACGGCGACGCTCTTCGCGGGGCAAGTCGTCCTCGACGACGAGAACGTCCCGCACACGATCACGATAGACGAGGCGGCGGAAATTTACTACTCGCTGGTGAAGAACGACTATGTCGACGCGCAGGGAGGGCTTACGGACGCGTACCATCAGGCGCGAACGAGCGATTCCGTCGTGATCCCGGATTGCGCGAAGAGCTATTCGCGGGCGTTCTTGCGCATTCTTGAGTCGGTGAGCCAGAATATCGAGATCGAAAACGCGCAGCGTCCGAGCGTGGAGTTGAAGACGACGAGCAGGATCAACCAACCGGAGTTCAAGGAGCTCTGGGCGCTAATCAACCGCAAGTCGACGTATTTAGTCGACTTCGACACGGAGGATTTCGTGAAGGGCGCGGTTGGGGAGCTCGACCGATCGTTGCGCGTCGCGTCGACGAGCTTCAAGATCGAGCGCGGAGAGCTTGACGCGTTTGATTCGAAGGAGTCGCTTCTCGACGGGAACGCGTTCACGCTCAAGGAGCAAGAGCGCAAGACGGTCGTTCAGAGCGCGCGCGAGTTGCGGAGTCGGTCGACGGCGAAATACGACCTCATCGGCAAGATCGTCGAGGGGACGGGCCTCACGCGAAGCGCCGCGGCGGATATTCTACGACGAATGAGCCCGACGAAGTTCGAGTTGTTCAAGATCAACCCGGAGGAGTTCATCCTTCAGGCGGTGAAACTCATCAACGACCAGAAGGCGACGGTGATCGTCGAGCATATCAAGTATAAACCGACGAACGAGCGTTACGAATTGAACGTCTTCACGGATGCGACGATGCGCGGCTACCCCGGCCAAGACGGGAACGCGATCGAAGCGAAGCGCCACATCTACGACTACGTCCTCTGCGACTCGCAAGTCGAGAAGGAGTTCTCCCGCAGTCTCGAAGAGTCCGCGGAGGTCGCCGTCTACGCCAAACTCCCGAAGAGCTTCTACATCGCCACCCCCGTTGGCCGTTACAGCCCCGACTGGGCGATCACCTTCACCCGCGACGGGGAAAAGCACGTTTTCTTCGTCGCGGAAACGAAGGGGCATAACGACACGCTCCAGCTCCGCGGCGTCGAAACCGCGAAGATTCACTGCGCCAAAGAACACTTCAAAGCGATCGGCGACGGCAAGGTGCATTTCGACACAGTCGTCAACATCGACGACCTCTTCAAAGCGCTCGAAAGCGCCACGAACGCATGACCCGCTAAAGACGTGCAACTGCTAAAAAGAAAAAGGAATCTCCGTCATGAAGATTCCTTTTTTTGTTCCGACCAATAGGATCAATTCCGTTGAAGATCAAATCTCAGGATTCTTGCCGATTCTCCTTGTCCTTGAAGCAATCCTTCGTCTTGTAATCGACGTAAAACGCCATGGAATCAAATTTTAACCTGTCCATGATATTCTTCGCCAGGCGAATGAAAACGTACTGTTTGGAATGCTTGTACGTCGTCTCCGCCCAAACACCGTCCGCAACCGGTTCGGGGTCTTTGCAACCCTCTTTTCGCGACGTCAGGCACACGCAGTTACCAGAAGGCTTGTCGCGCAAGTCGCTGATTTTTTCAGGATAAAGCTTATAAAGCTTCTTCAAGACGTACATATAGACCTGTTTCCAGTTCTTCGGTTCATAAGTATCGCCGTAAAACATAACCCGAATCGGTTGGGTGAATCGAATCGACTTCGCTTTACTCCAATCGAGAATTTTCGGAAGTTCCTTCTTTGGTTCGACAGAGCGCGGACGATAACGAACAACGAAGGAGTCAAGGGACGCCTTTGCCGCGGCGATCTTTTCCTTCATCTTCTGCGCCAACACCGTCTCAGACTTTTGTGTAATCTCCAAGGAAGGTTCGGGAAGAGTCGGAGCGCCGAACGACTTCAACATCGCGCACACGTCGCGCCACGTCTCCATAACGACGAATTTGTAGACGTCTTCCCACGTATCGCATTTCTCAACGCGATCGCCGCGCCGGACGTCGACGGGTATGCTGTGCGCAACCGAATCGGGACGATTCCAGTCTAATGTCAGGATCGACCACTCTTCCTCCGACAACGATTCGTCTTCCATGTCGAAGAGGTTGTCGGCTTCGCCTGTGTACTTGAATAACGAGGACGATTTTTTGACTCTTTCTTGCTTATCCTTACCGGGCAAGTAGGTAATCACTATTTCGAAAAAAGGCAAGCCTACATAGTCGATGACCATCTTCAGATTTTCAATAATATCCTTAGCGGATAGATTGGTTTCAACCCATACGTTGTCGGCGACGTCCAAAGGAGAAATAAGATTCTTCCATTGTGAAAAGAAGAAGGGAGCGGGAGAACGCGGTTTGTCCACAATGTAAGACAATTTCTCTTCAAAACGAACAAAGAGTTCGCTCAAAATATATTGATAAGCGCGCTTCCAATGATCAAAATAGCGTTTCTCTCCATTGTAATAAACGTGGGGCTTCTTTCCCCATGCGACGTCTTGAGGAGATAACCAATTCACCGTAATTTCAGCAGGGTCGCGGATAACTGGAAAGGACGCTTTCACTTCATTATCAGCGTCTCGCACGGCAACGTTCCCCGGAATAGAAGCTAGGCTCTTCCGGTCAACGGTCCATTTTTCGTACGTGATCAGAATCTTTGAAAGAGGCAATCCAACAAAATAGAGCACGTCCCTTAGTTTTTCAACTAAACTTTCAACGGATAGATTCGTCTCCATCCATACATTTTCTGCAACTTTCGAAGGGACTCGAAGTCGCGTCGGGCTTGAAAAGAAGTAAGGGACGGGAGAATAATCTTTATCGATCGTTGACGAGAGTTTATCTTTAAAATCTTTAAAGAGTTCGCTCATCAAAAAGCAATAGGCGTCCTTCCAATGAAGGAAAGGGAGCCGACCTCCATTGTAGTAGACGGTAGGACTTTTGCTATTCGTCGCGTCTTGAGGGGATAACCAAACAAGCGAAATTTCAGAAGGATCGCTGGGAGTCAACGAAGAAGGTTGCGAGCGGTCGCCAGTGGAAGTCATGGAGTCCTCCGAATCAAGCGTCCCTTTCGGAGACGCGTCTTTATGGTAATAGACTTCAAAAATAGAATACTTCTTTTCAAGGAAAGCGATCACACATTTGAGATTGTTCAGGAAAAGTCGCACGGGCAAGGCGCCTTCGAGATACACGGATTCGTCAAGTATCAGGCGCCCGCGGCGGCTCCAATTGTCTTCATATTCGTCTAAGTACATTGTCTTGCCTCTGGGTTAAATGAGGGGCGGGGGAAACTCTGGCGCAAGGCTCGGCGGGTCCGGTCGCTCTGCCTGCCTGAGTAGATATAAGTCTCCCCCGCCCTCGGCGTGGTCGTCACCCATACGCCGTACCTCTTAAAGGTAAAGCGCGGGCGGTAGTCCTGCTTTACCTCTTGCCTTTTATTTTTGTTCGGGCGGGCGCGGCTCTTGTGGATCCGCTACACAAGACGGAGCTCACAGGGGGCCCCGCGCCGCGCCCGCGTTGGACGTTTTAGATCAGGGGGCGGAGGCTTGCGATTCCCGAAACAACCCCGGCCTTTTCAGGCCTTGCCGCCCCCCGCCGTCAATTGGATCGCCCCGGCGTGCATTGCCGTTGTTACGCGCTAAATAGAATCACTCTTCACACGCCGGGGCGAATTTTATGAGTAGCGGGCGGCTTGATGGGTTTCCTCCATGTTAGCCCTTTAGCGGCGACACATTTTCCCGCTACTCTACGACGTTAAGCCGCGCCGCCCCCTTGCTGAAATTACACAAAGGCGCAAGCGTGTGTTACGACGCGGCTTATTTCAATCTTGTTTTCGCTCCTTTTCCTTCTTCGCCGCCTTGATGATCGCGCCCGCGCGTATATCGTCAAGGCAACGTCGGGGGCGCTCTTGCGCCGTGATCAGAAGCATCGGGGGGCGCGTCTCAAGCGGCCCCCGTGTCTTTGTTCCCCTGGTAACCCACGAGGAACTGGACAAAAGAGAATTAAAGGGAATCACAGAAGACGCTTTGACGTCTTCCGTAGCTACAAAGGACGACGACGAACAGGACGCGCAACAAGAAGCGTTTGAACGTGCGCGAAACGCTCTTGACGCAGAAG
>CAVGEG010000022.1:0-39169 GCA_963628165.1 Paratractidigestivibacter sp.
TCCGTAGACCGATGCTCTATCCAATTGAGCTATGGGCGCAACGTCTTATTTAGCTAAGACTCGTATATTCTAATCGCTTATTAGTCGTTTGACAAGGTTTTTTTTTTTATTTTTACGAAAAGAGCCATTAAATATTATAGGAAATAACGGAGCGAAGAAGGTGAAGATTCCGAATAACAGCGCGAGCAAATCGTTAATCCAATATCATGGATAAATCAAATTACATAGAGGGATGTTTGATGGATTTCATTTAAATGGAGTTTAGGAGAACGAGTAAAGATCTCCGTCGAATAGAAATAAGACCAGGAAGCGCTCAAAACGATTGAGATGAAGGGGCAATTGATTAGTGGAAATGCGTTTATGGACATTGGGGTAAAAGATATCCTTGAATAGTTATTTACGTTAGTATTAGAGACTGTTCATTGGATGTTTTTCTTTAGGGCCTGAAGCTCGTTTGTAAATATCAGCTATTCAAAGGGAAGGAGTTCCTAGTTTATTGGGGGAGCGTAAAATGGCGCGTCGCCGAAAGCGACGCGCCATTCTTTTGTTGATTGCTTGGCAAGAAGAGGACGTTTGATACTAAAATTGAAGACGCCTTTTTCGTACTCGCTCTTATTCCTTCATCATATTCATGCCCGAACGATCTGATCCAGAATTTCCCATAGGATCCGTCCCCAAATAGTAATTCTGAGAAGTTCCTTGATAGGAACTATCGCCGTAGTAACGAGCAGTGTTAGGCATTCTCCATATCTTCGCGGTTCCGTCTTGACAGGCGCCGCAAACGTAAACCTGATCTGCTGAAACATCTACTGAAAAGACGGGAGAGTCGGCTTCAAAACGGACGAGTTCCACTCCCTTTTTGAAGCCTTCTTTTCGCGTAGGTTTACCGCCAGCGTTCGACTGAGCGTCTTTAGACGAGTTTGAACTACTCATCGACAATCTGTATTCCATGTCCATTTGACTACCCATTCCCATTGAACTCCCGGAAGGACTTCCTGAAGAGAACGACGAGGCGGTTGCGTCTGAACGAACGCTACTAGTACTCCACAAACGAACCGTTCCGTCGTCGCTTGCCGTACAAATGTTATTGCCCGTAAATGTAGCCTGTCTGACTCCTCCAGTGTGTCCAACGAAACGACAAACTTCTTCGCCGGTTGAAGGATTCCACAATCTGGCCGTTTTATCTCTACTTGCTGTCAGAATATAGGAGCCGTCGGCTGAAAATGCCACGGAATAAACCTTATCTTTATGGCCCTTGAGAACTGCAACCTGTCGTAATAATCCAAGGTTCCAAATTCTAACGGTGCCATCCGCTCCTGCTGTTGCTACAAAAGAGCTATTGGGGTCAAAAGCAACGTCAAAGACGGGACCGACATGCCCAACGTCCGGATTTTCACTTAAAGACGTTTCCTCATTGTTAGGGAGCATGGCAAGTTTTTGAACCGTCAAGGATTCCCAGAAGTATACGCGTCCATCGTTACAGGCCCCGGCGACATAATCTCCCGACGGAGAAACGCTAATGGACCAAAGACGATCTTTGGCCCCCGTATAGGCTCGAATATTCTCTTCATTTCGCATTAACCAAAGCCGACCAACTTGATCGTAGCTAGACGTTAAGACATAGGAAGCGTCGGGAGAAAAAATCGCTTTCGTGACGCCCTGCTTGTGGACGTCTTTAAACGTTTTCTGTAAGTTTGCCTTAGTGATCGACCACTCGGTTGTCATTGGATCAAACTCTCCGGAGAGAAACCACAATTTTGCGGTAGAGTCTCCGCTTCCGCTCAGAACCGCGTAGCCGTCGAACGAGCTATCCTTGTAAAACTTAACGGAAAGCAACGGTTCGTTAAGGTTGTGACCTTTGTATTCAAACTCCGGCGCTTCGACAACTTGAACAGGTTGCTCTTCGGTTGACAGCATTTCAAGAGTCGCCGCGTCGAGACCATTAGAGTTAAATCCCGAATTAAGCAATCCCGCCCCGTTAGCAGAATAAGGGATCGATCCATTATTCGCCGGGAGCTGGCCCTGTCCGCCATAGCCTAAAGTCGCCGCTCGATTGTATACGCCAGAAGTAGCCGGAGAAGAAAACTGAGCAAACGTGTAATTCGAGGAAAGGACGACAATGAATGCTCCCGTCAGAATTTGTATACTACTCGTGGCAAGGTAACGAGAAAACAATTCCTTTAACATAGCTAACTTCTCCAATAGTCTGACAAAGCGCCGTGACTGGATTATGAAAAATGTTTGTTCGGATGAGGTTCTGAATAAAGTTCTGACGCCATGGAGAATTCAAAGCTCTGACATGACCTAGTATCCTTTAAATTCTTTACTGTTTGCCCCTAGTGAATCGTGTCGTTTGAAAGTGAAAAAACACTTCCATCAACATTCTAAGCGGAGAACTTCGATTCTTTATCCCCCGACTGAAATAAAACAAACGTTTTTTTCAAAAGAACAGAATATATATTCAAATAAAATTGGTTGTGTTGAATTTACTAGTTGTGTCAATATTCTTTGATCCCAGCTCTACGAAATTCAATATTTTTTCGTAATAGGTTTGCATTTATTAATATTATAGGATAATCTGTAGAAACGGTAAAATGAGAAAAAATGGATAAAAAAAGGTAAAAAATACGCCATTTATTTAGACAAGGGGTTTTAGTTTACGTTAAAATTTCCATATTGAGGGCATGTGAGCGCTTGGATGGACGGTAGTGATCGTATGCTTAGTTTTGGCTTGACGATATTGTTTAGGATTATTGGCTATCCAAACTATGGCGAAAAGCAGACCGAATGTGAATTTCGTTAAAGATAGATTTTTGCAGGTTTTCGTTCTTCGAGATGCTTGTAAGCGCTCCTTTAAGACTATTACGAGACGTAGATAGAGAACGTCTGGGGCGTTTCATCATTATATTTCGTGGTTGACGATATTGAGAGCGCCTGTGAAAGCGAGACTGAGATGGGAATTTTAGCAATACAGTATCAAACGCTTGTAGACGCCCCTATTTTGATAGCTTTGAATAGGGAAGAGGAATTTTCACGGCAGAGTCTCCCACCGCGTATCCAGTCGGGTCGACCTCGAGTTGTATGCGGACTTGACCGTAAGACAGGAGGAACGTGGGCGGGAGTCAATCAGTATGGGTTGTTTGTCGCTGCGATCAACGCCCCTAAACGTTCGATTCCTTACGATCCAAGGTCGCGTGGAACGTTGTGTAAGGAGTTGTTGTCTTGCTCAGCTGCTCGCGAGGCTATTGAAAGAGCCGAAAATGAGTTGCGAACGGGCGCTTACGCCGGCGTCAACTATTTGTGCGTGGATAGAGAGAGCGGCGGGGTTGTCTATGGAGGTAACGAGGTAGACGTTGACCTTCTTACTCCTGGACTCCATCTTCTTACCGCGAACCGGATGGACGATATTGAAGATCAACGTCAGGAGTTTGTGAGACGCCTGCTGACTCTTCATCGTTTGGATTCGTATGTGGCGTTTCAGGCCGCGGCTTGCGGTGCGTTTGCTCGTACTCCGGATCCAACGGGGAGGAGGGGCGTCGTGATTTGCGAACCGGGATATGGCACCGTTTCGTCTATGTTGGTTTCTCTGGCGGAGCGATCCCAGAAATCGTATATGCAGTTTGCTAACGGGGCTCCCAATGAAACTCCATATGAGGATGTTTCCGCTTTGTTGAGACAAGTGCTTTCGACGGATCGTGCGACTCAGAAGAAGAGTAAGGCAAATACAAACTCCGATTCTACCGTAAATAAAAAGGGAAATTGAAGGATCGATTCCTCGTTGAGGAAATATGGAGGACGGCGAATCGTAAGGTTGTTTGCGAGCGTTTATGTAGGGCGGGGGAATAGACTCTCCGTAAGCAAGGTCTCGCGATTGGCCCGGGCGATTATGCTGATTCTTTGACGTTTTGAAGATGAGATATTGAGATATGTAAACGTATCCGTTTGGGGCTTTGAGGGGAGTTTTTGTTATTCGCACTGACGTCTTCTTGTGTGCGAGAAGCCGATAGGGGGTATTAGTCAATTATGGCAGGGCGACTCGAGTGTTGGAAGACGTCGGCGCGTCGTCTTTTGGCCCTTCTTCGCGCGCCTTTTAATTTGTTGCCCATTAAGGCTTTTGTGTATTGCCCAGCGTATAGGCGATATTTTGCTTTTTAACTTACTATCATCGGAAATGTTTCGCTATGGCGTTAGACTTATATTCGCTGTGTCCTGGCGGTAAAGGAAAGAAAATACAATTTTGCTGTCCCGAGCGCTTAAAAGACCTTGAGCAAATAGACAAAATGCTTGAAGGAGAACAGTATGCAGCAGGCCTTTCATTTGTTGAGTCGCTTGAAGAGCAGCACCCTGATTGCGCGTGTCTTATGGAGGCCAAATGTCTATTTCAAAGAATGATTGGTTTGTGGGAAGACGCGTACGAGACTGCCGTTAAATTTGTTGGAATGGAGTCTAAAAACGTTGTTGCTCTTACGGAGCTAGCCACGACTTCGGCTCTTCTTGGCAAAACGAAGGACGCTATAAGCACGTTAGTTGACGCCATTGAAAACATTGAAGGCGACCAGTTTCCGACGACTGTTATTCAGGCTATGCTGACGGTCGGGCTGACCTTCTATGAAAGCGGTCATATTTTTCCTGCAATTGCCATCGCTAAACAACTTCAAGCGTTTACTCCGACAGATCCCACTCTCAACAACTTCTTGTATAGATGTCTAGGCTCTAATTCCGTGCCGCTAATGTTAAAGGAATTGGTGTTTGATCTTGACGCTCCTGCTGATTTCTCTAGAAATCAAGAATACGCCGAAGCTGTTAATCTCCTTTCTCACGGACAATGGAAGCGCGGGCGCGCTCTGTTGGAATCAATGCTTTCAGAAGCGGATCAGTGGCCCTGCCTGTACCGCAGTCTTGGGATTGTGGAGCTCTGGTTTGCGAATGAGGAAAAGGCCCGGGCTTATTTTGATCGATTCCTTTCGGACGAAAAGGTCGATTACGAGTCCAAGGTTGACATATGCCAATTAATGTTGCTACTTCGGACTCCAACATGGGACGACGTTCTTTATGTGGAGAAACGCGTTTATACAATAAATAACTTTGACGAGGCCTTTGAAAGGATTTTGTCGTCTCGTAATTTGTTCGCGAATCCACGACTACAAGCCATGGGGTTCGGGGAAACGCCTCCTAGACAGTCTTTTTCACTTTTGGATAAGCCATTATGTGATAAAACGATAGATCTTACCCTTGACGACGTTTCGCAACAGATCGGATACTTTTTAGTCTACGGAAAGCAAACGACTCGTTCTGCTAGAATTGAGATCTATGCCTTTCCCACCGATTTCCCTGTTGTAGAGTCTATTTTACTTCAGATTCTAACCGTGCTTCCTCCCTGCGAAGAGAAGGAGACGATTGAAAAACGGGCGTCGTTGTGGTCCATTAGCGCGTCGACTCCTCGTTTTGTCTTTAAAGATCCTTCCAAACTAACGCCAGAGACGGTTGGTAAACTTAACGACGACTTCCTGAGATTATTTGTCGAGACATGGTATTTGCACAAATATGAGGCGCTGGACGGCAAGAGCCCAAGCGAGCTCCTTGACGAGGGAGCGAAAGAGAAAGTCGACGCCTTGGTAAGGATTGTTGCTTCTAACTTTACCTCGTCTTATAGCGCTCAAGTCGAGAAGTTGCTTCGTGACAAGTGCAATATTCCTTTCCCTGAGGAAATCGTTCCTCCCGCTTCTTTTGAATCTGAATCAGACGCATCGGCCTATTATCACCGATTACCGTTGTGGAGATGGGGACGTCTGCAACTTCAAAAGTGTCGCACGGAGGATTTGATTGATCTACTCCAGGTCGTGGCGTTAGTCGCGTCGCAGGAGGTAAAGGAGAAGTTTGCAACTGAAATCTTAAAGAGAGACGACTCGAAAATTCAATATCAAGACAAAGCGTCTGCTCTTTCAATTTTGATCGACGCTTCTGTTCTGAATAACGATACGGATAGAGCTTTGGAGCTCATTGGTCAGGGCTCTTCTTACGCCAAGAGCGTTGGGCGTTCCGACGGCTATTGGAAAGCTCTTGAGGCCATCACCAGATTTCGTCGTCAAGAAATGGATAGGGTGCGCTCTCTCGCCCAACAAGTCTTTACTGAGTATAGCGACGACAAAGAAGCTGTTCAAATGTTGCGCCAGTTCTTCGAGGAGGTCAACGCTTCCGCTCGGGCTCAATTACAGGTAGCAGAAGCTTATCGAAGACAAGCGGGACAGACGTCTTCCGCTACAATGAATGTCGGCGCGTCTCCACTTGATCTTGGCGGCTCCTCTCAAGCGCCGTTGCAGCAGAGAGAGGAGAAAGGCGGAGGTTTGTGGACTCCTGATGGAGGCGAACAAGCTGGAGGTAAAGGAACGAGTAAATTGTGGATTCCTGATTGAACATTTTAGGAATTGATTTGATAGCGTTACATAGTGCTTGTAACGCTATTTTACTTTAATTATTCGGCCATAGTCAAAGAGGAATATCAATTGAAGTTAGGACTGTTTGGGGGAAGTTTTGATCCTATTCATTATGGACATTTGTTGTTAGCAGAAAGCGCTCGTGATCAGCTAAACTTAGATCGTGTCATTTTTCTACCCCTGGGCGAACCTCCCCATCATAAAGATATACGTTCGTTAAGCGACGATAGATTTAATACGACTGTTTTGGCAATTCAAGACTACCCTGAGTTCGAAGCTTCTCGGTATGAAATTGACAAAAAAGGCGTTAGTTATTCTGTCGATACGCTTCGTCATTACCGCACTCTATTTCCAAACGACGAAGTCTTTTGGATTGTAAGTTCTGAAACCTTTAATGATTTTCCAAACTGGAGATCGCCGGCTGAAATATGCCGATTGGCTTCTCTCGTTATTGCCAGAAGGGCCGGGTATCCAGAACCAAACTTTGAATCTTTCACTTCGTTTTGCGACCCAAAGACGATTGAAGTCTTTAAGAGACAAGTTATAGATTTTCCATTTCTTGAAATATCGTCCACTCTTCTTAGGCAAAGAGTTCGCAAGGGGAGAAGTATTCGTTTTTTAACCCCTAATCCGGTCGTTGAGTATATAAACAAACACAGAATGTATACCGAACAATAAAATTGTTAAATGAAGGAAGAACATGGATTTTCGAGCAAGAATACAATTTTTACTATGCGTTGTTTTGTCTATTTCGTGTGTTGTAACAAGTCGTTATACCATTGATGCGGCAGAACTCGCTCTTCCAGCCTTTCTCGATTCTCAGGTGAATCTCGACGCTTGCACATATCGTTTGCGGGATGGCGTTCCTCATTTCTTCGATAAAGTAAAGAAGAACGCCGAACCTGTGACTATTGCTTATTTTGGGGGGTCTATTACTGCCGCGGATGGATGGCGCCCTCAAACGTTACGGGAGTTTTCGCAAAAATGGAACTCTAATCAGTTTATTGAAGTTAACGCCGCCATTGGGGGAACTGGGAGCGATTTAGGCGTATATCGATTAGCGCATGACGTTCTGGCTAAGAATCCAGATCTTGTTTTTATTGAATTTGCGGTAAATGACGGTGGAACTCCGCCCCTTTTCGTTCTAAGGCAAATTGAAGGGATTGTTCGACAAATATGGAAGAAGAGCGCGTTGATAGACATTGTTTTTGTCTACACGTACCGCGTTGGCCATGAGAAGTTTTATTCGGGAGGCGAGCTTCCCACGTCTGTCGCCGCAATGGAAGAGGTGGCAGATTTTTACGGGATTCCTTCTATTGATTTTAATCCTGAGGTCATCCGTCTCCACGAAGATGGGGAACTTGTTTATCAATCAGACGAGGCTGACGAGGGCGTTATTTGTTTCTCAAAAGACGGTGTTCATCCTACGTCGGAAGGTCATCAAATCTATACTAGATTAATCTCAAACGCGTTCAGGACAATGGAAGAGTGTCATGGGAATCGGGACGCAAAGAGTCGTGATCTTGAAAGGATTAACACGCCTGAAAATTATGAGAATGCGAAATTGGTGGAAATTAAAGATTCAATGCTTGAGGGAAATTGGTCGCTACTTCCAGACGATTCGGCTTTGGCGTGGACAAAAATGTGGTTTGGGGATCGCGTTGTTACTTCGGGCGAACCGGGGGCGCGAATGGTCGTTCGATTTAAAGGATCCGATTTAGGCATATATGACGTTGTAGGACCGAATGCTGGTCAAGTGAAAGTAACAATAGACGGAATTGAGAAAGACTACCCTATTCCAAGATTTGATCGATATTGTTCATATTGGCGTTTAGCGACACTACGCTTAGCCAGCGGTCTAGATCCCAATATCGAACATGAAGCAATTATCGAAATCGATCAGGCAGAACCTGATCGTAGCGAAGTTCTTTCACAACTTTCGAGTGAAACGCTACAACGCGATCGATCTAAGTATCAGGGACATAACGTTTGGTTTGGAGGAATTATGGTAATCGCCGAGTTACGCGATTGATTAACTCGCATCGTGACGTTGTAAACGAAGAACGTCTGAAGAGGGAAAGAGAAGGGCGACATTACCGGGCAATTGTTCAGTCGCCCTTCTTGTTTTCACGTAATGCACAAGCTTATTCCATTCAGCTTGCCCCATACTTCCAAGAGGCCATCCCATTTTCTTCCATAGTTTTCTGAAATATTGGATAAGGATTTCATTTGGTACTTTGGAGAGCGGGTCTAGCGGGAGGTCTATTCGTTTCCCTGAAATGTGTTCGAGAGAATTTTTCTCAGAGACCTGCATAGAATTTAAGAGGTTGCCAAAATATTGGGATTTCTTCTGAAAGCGGGTTATTGAGAGCTGAAGTTGTTCTACGTTTTCTGAAAAATATTTACACAGAGAGTCATTTTGTTGAGCGAGTCGAAGCAAGGCTTTTTCCCAGCGATCTGGGAAGATCGAGTCTAAAAGCGGTAGTAGCTCGCGGCGAATTCTATTCCTCACGATTTTTAGTGAAGCGTTTGAAGAATCAATTCTGTACTCTTGATTTCTTTCCTTCAAATATTGAATGATTTCTTCTTTCCTGATTTGCAACATAGGACGAGCGAGTAGGATAGATTCGTCGATTTTTCGATATTTCATCATGCCTCGAAGCCCCTCAATTCCAGAGCCTCGAAATAATCGAAACAGAATCGTTTCTAGTTGATCGCCCATATGATGCGCTGTGACAATGTATCGAGCTCCAAAATTATTAGCAGATTTAACCAGCTCTTGATATCTAAGAACTCGCGCAGCGTCTTCAAGACTGCCTAATCGTTTCGTTTCTCTTTCAAGTTCATTGGGTTTTAGTAAGTGTTTGTCGAAAGCAAGTTTGTTTACAAAAGCTAGGCGTTCGACAAAATTTGCGTCGTCTGTTGATTCCTGTCCCCTAAGCTGATGGTCAACAGTAGTGACGAGAATATTTTTTTTTAGGTTATTAGCTTCTGTGATTGTGGATAAGGCGAGTAAAAGAGCGACGCTATCAGATCCGCCTGAAGTGGCAATACAAATTTTATGTTTTTGCCATTCTTCTAGGGGAAAAGCTTCCAATATCTTGGTTTCGAAAACGTTCATTAACGTGAAGAGTTCTTTAAACGTGAGACGGAGACTAGTTTTCGATCGTTCTACCGGTCGCCGAACATTCGTCTCGGTTGGCTGAATGGAAAAACCGTTCTCGTTCTTCCTTTGTCAATGCGTATATTTCAATGGAGAAGCGTTCGATAAGACGCTCTTCATACTTCTTTTTCAGCGCTTCTGAACGATCGGTAAGAAGCTTGTCTCGCACTTCCTCTTGAACTTCAGAAAAGCTTTTTAATCGTTCTGGAGATCGAGATATCACTCGAACTATCGTATATGAGGATTGATCTTCGATAATCTGACTAAGCGAACCAATGGGAAGGTCTTCGCTGAAGACCACCTCTTCAACCTTTTCTGAGCGTAACATTCCACGTTCAGAAGATTCCCGTAGACCTCCGTTCTGGGCAAAAGGATCTTCAGAATCTATCTTACATACTTCTGAAAACATTGCTTCTTGTTCTTCGGGGGGAACGCTCAGAACCGCATTTCCCATATGAGCGATTTTTCTTCGAGCGTCCTCTTTTGACCGTTTATTTCCATAATAAACCGTCATTCCCTGCCAGACGATCAACGCTGGTTCTACGTAAAGTGAGGAGTGAGCGTCGTAATATCGTTTTAACTCAGAGAGAGTCGGCGCAAAATCTTCTTCCCCAAGATTGTAATTCATCCACAAATCGCCAAGAGTTTGCTGTATGAAGATGCGTTTCTCTTGGGAAAAATCACTCTGGATTTCTGTTTCAAAGTATTCTTCTAATTCCTTGTATGATTTACAATTGAATTGTTTTTCTAGTTCAGGAACGTATTTAGAGTCAAATTCCTTCTCTAACTGTTCTGTTTGTTGTTTGATTTGCTCTTTGGGGCGACTGACGACGTAGTCATTGTAGAACAACAACTTCCGAATATGTAAATCAAGAACTTGAGAATAAATTTCACTGCTATTGAGATAACCGTTTAGGATACCTTCTTGGTATATTTTTCTTTTTTCTTCTCTTTCTTCTTCGGGAAGTTTTTCTATTTCACGAAGATATTGCATGTGTGCGATCTTTTTAATCTGATGTAATATATCTCTTCTAAGAATCGCAACTTGCCCAACGCGTCCTATGGTTTCGGCGCCATCATAATAAGTTTTTGTCGTAAGGTTGGGATGCACAGGGACAGAGGACGAGACTTCCTGTGCCGTGAGACACCGCGATTTATAGCATATGGTAGAGAGCATGGCGTCTGCTGAAAGCAATCTAAGCGACAGGATCGCCAGACCTAATTGAAAATACTTTATTCGATTTTCCAATCTTTTTTGACGGCTCATAAAACTGTCCAACTCTAGTTATTTACTTGCGTCCTCAAGATTCTTGATTATTACAAAGCTATGTGAAGACTACAAAACAACCAACTATAAACAAATCTCTATTTTAAAAACAAGACGTTTTCTTTCTGTCCATTCTTTAAGTCTAGGGTAATACTGTACTTTTTTAAGGAGTTGACTACGTCTTTGAGGCGAAAAGAGATATTTATTAAAAGCTTGAATTGTCAGGTAAAACAGATAAAATGGGATGAGAATTAGGCAGGTGATGAAGGCTTTAATTCTATAATTGTCAAAGATATTCTCATTATGTGAAAGGATAATGATAACATGTTTAGGAAAGTGTCTTTCCCTTGCGGAATTTTCAGTGGCGTTATCCTCTGTTTGTTATTTTCAACAGAGGCTCAAGCGCAGATTTTTCCCCGTCTGTCAAATTGGGTTCAAGGTTTCACCCCGTGCGCTAGTTTCACAGGAACGCCTCTTCAGGTTTACTATGAAGGGGAAAGACGCTCCATCTTTAACGGTCAAAATCTAGACGGTTGGACTAACGATAAAGGCGTCCTTCCTGGAAATGGATGGAAAGTCCAAGATGGAATGATCTTCAGAGAATCTGGTTCCGGCGATATGTACTTAAAAGGGGAATATGAAAATTTTGTTTTAGAGTTCGAGTTCAAGATTAGCAAAAAAGGGAACAGCGGGGTTAAGTATCGCTCCTGGACGCCCGGTTATGGATGTGAATATCAGGTATACGACGATATAAACGATCCTAAGAATCCTCCTCGATATCAAACAGCGTCTCTGTATGACGTTGTGGCTCCTAAAGCGGGAACACGGAAACTTAAGGCGGAGGAATTTAACAAAGGCAAAATTGTCGTGCTGGGCAATCACATTGAACATTATCTAAATGGCGAACTCATCATGTCGGTAGACGTTGGAACTGAAGAATGGGACAAGCTTAAGTCTGCGAGTAAGTTTAAGGATATGAAAGAATTTGGAACCACAACCGTTGGTCGGATCTTTTTACAGGATCACGGTTGCCAAGTTTGGTTCAAAAATCTCTATATCACTGAGTTGACCCCCGTTACGACCCAGTGTCATCCTTGCTTCCGTTTGGGAAATATATGGCGCTGAGTTGAGCGTGCGACTTTTACTGCCATGAAAGATTTTTAGAATAGAAAAAAGAGGTGAGGCGAGTTATTTCGTCTCATCTCTTTTGGTTTCAGGGGGTGTGTTCCGAGTTTGATACCCCTCCTCAAGGTTAAGAAACCGGTCTTAAAAAATATTTTTATCTCAGTGTAGACATGCGAGCGTCGGCTCGACTTCAGTCTATCTTTAATCTAACTTGCTCCTCATATTCTTTGAGAGGAATGTCCTTCGTTTATTTTTTAACCTTCTCTATTCGAATCGCTAGTTTGCCATTGATGACAAGCAAAGCTCCTGTGGCGATCAAAACGCCTTGGGAACAGACCTGAATCTGATCTGTGTCTACGTCCGTAAGGGAAATTATTTCATTTAGCGTTAGACTTTTAACGCTCGACGACGAAATTTCGGCGCTTCCAAGAATCAATTCAAAAGGAACGCTTCCAGGCGTATGTTGTTCGTCGATCGAAAGAGGAAGAATTTGATAGTTCGAACGTGTCTCCTGCCACTCTTGTGGAGGGGATTCCGGCTTATTCAACAAAAGGGTCAGTTCATCCTGCGCATTCGAACAGACTTTTTTGATTTTAAGCTCTATTTGAGTAAGTTCATCCTGAATCATAAACGTATAACTTAGAGAAAAAACGAGCGATGACCAGTCAAACTGGAGTCGCTTACGCTATGTTTCCAAGCGCGCGGCTCCTGAATTTACTCAAACAACTTTTCGTTAACGAATCGAGGTTAGATCTGAGAGAGGGGAACGAGGGTTGCAAGCACAACTCATTATCCAACGATTACAATCGGCGAGAATACGATCCATCCTGTTTTGCTCGGAATTGGCTTCATTGTATTCGTTATACTGTCGAACCAAGACAGTCATTCCCGCCGTGTGCATGAGTCGTAATTGATTGGAGGATAGATGTTGATGAGACTTCCCAGAAAAGTTTGGCGTCGTCATCAAAATAGGAAGATCTCTGATGGAACGCCAATTCCTGAACAATACCGTTTCCGCTGAAGGAAAAGATCCGTCTATAGCCACAATCCCGGCAAATTCATCAGCGTTTCGCAGACCGACTTGGAGAGCCATGGTGGCGCCGGCTCCTCGACCAAGTAAGAAGATTCGGCGGGGATTAATATTAAATTTGCGCGTCGCTTCCTCGATCGATTGGAAAACTAGATTTTCAGACTCGGAAATACTTTGTTCAGTTTCGGGCCAATCAGTAATATTTTCCGTCCAAATTTTTTCGTCAACTAGAGAGCCATTAATATGACGACGAACGACTCTTGTCGTTTTGCTAAGCGAGCCGCGCGGAGCTACGGCAACATAATTCTGAGTGGAGATCTTAGGCACAACGTCGAACAATTCAACTTCAGATTTCCCTGTCCCATGCAACCACACTAAGAGCGGGTATGTGTAATTAGGCTCGTAATGGGTTGGTGACGCTAGAATGTGAGGGAACGAATGCGTTCGCACATTTTTATCGTTAAGCGTAGAGAGGCTCTGTAACGCTGTTTCGAAAGTATCCGCAGTCTTTAATGTGCGAACGTGGCTTACTGTTGTCGACGTGTTGGTAAAGGACATTTTTTTGAATTAAGGGGGAGCAAAAATGACTATAAGACGTTAACTCTGAAGTTTCTTGTCTCGCAGAGCGGCATTGTTGATCAAAGTTAAACCAAAACAAATTACGTCGCTTCAAACGCTTTTTTGCAAAAAGGTCTATATCTTTTTATAAAATAAACCCCTTTACTCGACGGGAAAAACGTTTTATGCGCATAATGCTGAGAATTAGAACTCACCATTCGTGCCGTAACGCTAGCTTTGATAGAGGTTATCAAAATTATCGATTTGAATCAAGGCTACTTTGAGCTTTTTCTCTATTTATTTATGGAACCAAATTGGAGAAACGCACTCGAACACTGAGGTCTTTATTTAACCTGCATTTTCCTGTTGCTCTTCCTGAATGTTTTGGTTACAAAATAGGGAAAGCTGTTGAGGTTATTACGTCGATTGCGATGTGCGTTATGTTTGAATATCAGTTTAACAATAATACTGATTTTCTTTTCGGGATAATTTTTAGGAATCAGCGAAAGATTCAGGATTATATAGCCGATAAGACGACCGCAGGGACTAGGTTTAGTCGCTGAAATTGGCGTGCTGTTTTACGACGTCTCATCTGTGGTTTGACGGAAAGGATTTTGTCGACCACGAAATGACAACGACGCATGATGTGTCGCATTGGATTACTGTTGGGTATTTAGCAAATGTTTTGACTTTGCTAATGCGAATTCAAGGAAGAAGGGATACCATGAGTTTTTCAAAGAATGTAGCGAAGCAGTCTAAAAGATGGCGTGGCGCGCTCATTTGTTTGGCGCTTTTTGGAGCTATACCAGTTTCTTTTGGTTCTGAGACTCGCTATGTTTCGACGTATGATGATTTGAAGGCGGCTATTTCTGAATTTAATGAAAACACTGCTCAAGATTATCAGATTGTCTTGAAGAATAACATTGTTCTCAACGATAACCTGCCAATGATCACGGGGAACGCCTCTTTAAAGGGGGAGAATAGCGGTGTGTTGGTTATCGAGGGAAACGGTTATTCCATTGATGGAAATAATACATACCGAGGACTGATCATCGATACCAAGGAATCTGGAAGTCAGGTCACTGTCGATGGCGTCGAATTTCTTTCTTGTTATGCCGCTGGCGGCAACGGTGGAGACGGTGCGAGCGGCGGCGGCGGTGGTTTAGGCGCCGGCGCTGCGATTTACGCTTATAGCGGCGATATTGTTCTCCGAAATGTCGTGGCCGCTAATTCAACCGTTAAAGGCGGCGATGGCGGTAGCGTTTTGCAAGGATCCGAATCGTATGGAGCCGGTGGCGGTCTAGGCGGCGACGGAGGCAATGGCGTCATCGGAGAAACAGGCGCCGCTAATGGCGGTGGCGTCTTCGCTAACGGGACAGATTCGACTATTGCCGCTAGCGCTGGAGACGGTGGCGTTACGTCGTCGACGAGTCCTGATTCCATGGCTCACAACCTGGATACGACTTCTCCTGTTGGCGGAGACTCTCTACAAGGCGGCGGAGGCGGCGCGTCTGTGGCTGTCGGCGGTTCCGGTGGTTTTGGCGGCGGCGGCGGAGCTGGCGGCGTTCAAGGAGGCGTCGGTGGATTTGGCGGCGGCGGCGGTGGATCAACGGCGGACTTGCAGTCCGGAGTCAGCGGATTTGGCGCTGGTAACGGCGGTTACGTTGAGCCCGTCACAAGCGAGATTTTTTCTGATACCCAAGGCGGCGGAACCGGCGGCGGGGGCGCTGCGTTAGGAAGCGCTATCTTCGTTGGTTCGTCTGCTAATGTCACGATCGCTGTGGACGAGAATTCCTTTGGTGAAATCTATGGCGGTTCTTATATCGCAGGTCTTGGCGGCGGTGGCACGGCAACTGATGGCGAAACGATTGGAAAGGGGATTTTCCTTCTCAACGACTTGGCTATTGAAGTTGCCGAAGGGGGAACTTATTATATTTCCGATAGTATCGGCGGTTATGCGGGATCTAGATCCGCGCTGGTTGACGCCGATGGAAATTATGAAAATGAAAGCGGCGTCGTTAAAAGTGGCGAAGGAACCTTATATCTGAACGCTGAAGATTCTTCCTATACCGGCAATACAACGGTTGAAGGCGGTACTTTAGTTGCAAATCAGCTGGGAGCGATAAGTCCATTTTCAAACTTGGACGTAAAGGACGGCGTGGTTCTGCTGAACGCTAATCAATCCGTTCAGGGACTCGACGGCGGAGAGAATGGCGAGGTTCAACTTAACGGCAACACTCTTTCCGTAACTGGTAGCGGCGATTCGGCATACGAAGGCGTTATTACAGGCAAGGGGACGCTCCTGAAAACGGGAACGGGAAAACTGGCGTTGTCCGGGGATAGTCGGTCTGATTCTGATACGTTCACAACGGAGTTACGAAGCGGAACGATACAAACGTTAAGCGACGGCGCTCTTGGTTCTGGAACGATCTATTATTCTCGAACGGATAAAAATGACCAGACTCCTGCGATTGAGTTTGCAAACGACGTCAACATCGCCAGTGATATCGTGCTCTCCGGTAATTCTGTCCCGTTAATTTTGTCGGGTTCTTCCGGGACGCTGTCGGGACGTTTGAGCGCTAACAACAGCAATGCAAATGAAATTGTTTTGAGGTTGGACGAAGGCGAGGCTTTAACGCTGACTAACACCAGCGTCGTCACTGACGACGAGGGAACTCATTCTAATGGGTTAGGAAACAGCGTGTATTCTTATCGTCTCGAGTCTGGCGATTTGATCGCTAAGGTCGATTCCTTCGCGACAGAAGTGGGAGATTTAGCTCTTCGATACTGGTACAGTTCCATTGGCAATGCTTCCATTACGAACGCGGGGGACAACAAGCTAACTTTCCTGCTTAATACGGACGACTCCGATGGGGGCCTAAAGTTCTCGAACAACATGGTCATGGAATCAGGATGGTTGACCTTAAGCGAGACGATCTTGGACGGTGATGTTTCTCATGTCGGTTCCGTTTACTATGGCGGTTCTACGAGCGGTAACGGCGGTTTCCGTGTGGACGTTGGAAATGGAACGACTGTTTTCGCTTCAGGATCTTTTGGTCATGGTTACACCGATATTGCTTCCGGAACTTTCGACGTTTCGCACTCTTCTGACAACACGGTATTTTTGGGCGGTCTTTCCTCTGACGGCAATGGCACGCTGGCAGTCGGCTCGAAGACTATTAACGTGGGATTTAACAACGCCGATTTGACATTTGACGGGAGAATCGTCGCGGACGAAGAAGGCGCTAACATCATCAAAACTGGGAATGGATCCTGGACGCTTAATCTCATGGATGATTCGAACGTAAAATCCATTGATATCGCTTCAGGAAGTTTTTCTCTTGGCGAGAACCATTTAGACGGCGGGCTCTTCCAGAATAACGATATGGAAATCCGTATTGGTTCAAATGGAGCATTTAAACACGTTACGGAAGACGGTTCGTTGTTGGTTTTGGATAGTTTGAATGCGTCAACTTCCGGTGGATCGATCGTTTTGGGCGACGAAGACGAGCTTCTCCTCTCTTCTCGAAATACTAGCTCAAAAATTGCTGCGAATCTAGCTGGTAAGGGTTGGTTGTTTCTCGAGAATCTAAGTTCCGACGGGGAAACCGTGGACGCTTGGGAGTTCTCTGGAAATAATTCTGCGTGGGGTGGCGTTATCGCCGCGTTTGACAATGGGGCTAAAATCACGCTCAATTCTTCCAATGCGGCTTCGTCCTCTTCTTCCGTCAATTTTGGCGCCTTGGGTAATATGAACGTTAATGCGTCAACTAGACTTGGAAATTTGGATTTCGACAATAATCTCAACTTGAATATCGCTTCTGGGAAAACCTTTTCCATCGATAAGGGGTTGACGAGCAATATTCGATGGCTCGACGATTCCACCCTGAAGATCGACGGCGGTGGAACGATGATACTAGAAAATAATTCTGGGAAGTCTTACTACGGCGCTACTGATATTACAGGGAACAGCACGCTCATTGTTAAGGGGGATAACACAGCCGACACTGAATATGGAGCGTACCGAAGACCGACGACTTTATCTGACGGCGGAACTATCGTCTTGGATTATTCTGGCGAGGGACGCGACGGAAAGTGGAGCAGTTTATGGAATTCCGTGTACAATATTAACGGGAACGGCGGTATCACCGTATACGACGTTCTGAAACTTGCGCAGAATGAGTATGGACAGCTGTCCTATTTCGCTGGCGTCGTTGATTTTGCCGATGATATCAATTTCACGGGAGAAGGCGACAATCAGTTGAATTTCCGAGTCGACAACGAGTACGCGACCGTTAAATTGCACAGTGAAATCAATGGCAATGGCGAACTCTTGAAAACTGGCGCCGGTACGTTGGTTTTGGAAGGTTTTGGAGAGTTTGGATCCGTCTGTGTCAAGGAAGGCGTCTTGAAACTCGGCTCCAACCAGGACGCAGTGAACGATCAGCTGGCTCATTCAAATATCACGATCAATGGTGGAGAGTTGACCGGCTGGAGCGACTCTCTGGGTACGGTCAATTTGAAGACTGGCGTTTTAAACGTTCTCAAAACAGGGCGCGTGACTCTCACTGATTCCGACGTCGCTCTCAAGATGGATGGCGGTACGGTCTACGTGAACGTCTTGGACGAGGACAATTACACGCAGTACGTAACAGCGGATGACGAGTCCAAAGTTGAGATGAAGAGGGGCGCGTTCTATGTAGATACGGCGACCAACGAGGCTGATCTGGCAACGGGTTCGATTCTGACTGTCATTGAAACCGGCGCTGGGAATTTGGAACTCGATAAATCAAAGTTTTTGATTTATGACGATATTGCGGGGAAACGATTTGTAATCGATGGCGATTCAATCGAAGACGGTAAGGTAACGCTTGTTCTGAAGGATTCGAAGTTTACTGATTTCGCGACGTCTCCCAATGAAAGTAGCGTTGGATCTTACCTGGATAAGTGGATCGACAAAGGCACGATGGATGTGGACACCAATTATTTCGTTGGGCAACTTGAAAATGAAATTGAGAATAATCCGCATCTGTTGAGTCAGCTTACCGGCGAAGTTCGGTTGTCCGCTTTTAACGCTCAGGTTCAATCGCACAACATTATTCGTCAAACTCTTACCCAGCATTTGATGACAAGCCCAACTACTGGCGTTGTTTCCGAGTCTTATTCATCCCTGAGAGGCCAGGCCAATGATGGGAAAGAAGAAGGCTTGACCGGATGGATGACTGCTTTAGCAACGTTTGGCAACGCTGACGCTCATAACGGGACGGTTGGCTACGACTACGACTTAGTAGGCGGTATGGCTGGCGTTGAACTGGGGAATAGCGCGTCGAGTCAATTTGGGTTCTACTTTTCGTATTCCAATTTGCAAGTTGATTCCAATAGCGCGATGGGAAATGTCAAAGTCAACGACGAGCAATTCGGACTTTACTTGCGTTTGCGCGATGATTGGGGATATACCTTTGCGTCTGGATCGCTCGGATTGTCTGATTATGATACCTCGAGAGCAATCCAACTTGCCGACTACACGGGGTTGCATTATAAAGGATCTACCGACGGATGGTTCGGTAGCGCATACTTGGAACGCGGTTTCAACTTCGAGTTACCTGCGTCTACTCTTCAACCTTATGGCGGATTGCAATATACGCACTTACACGCCGACGACTACCAGGAAGGCGGTTCTTTACGAACGCTAAGCATTCTTGCGGACGATACTAATTTCGACAGTCTCCAAGGAGTTCTTGGAATCAGGTGGTTGAAAACAACCGTGGTGGGGTCAAGGTTATTTGACGTCAATGCTTACACGAACTGGACTCATGAATTCCTGGACGCTTCGGCGGAGGGTATGGTTTCGCTAGTCGGCGACAAAAATGGAAGTATTCGCGTCATCGGAAATAGTACCGGTCGTGATTGGATCTATTCAGGTCTTGGCGGTACGCTCCATTACACAGATTCCTTCTCTGTCTTCGGTGGCGCTGACGTTCAGGTGAACGATTATACCGCCTATGTGAACGGTCATGCTGGCTTGAACTATACTTGGTGACGAATTAGATTCTTTGGGGGAGCCTTTAGCGGCTCCATCAAAGAACGGAATATTTTTATTTTCCCAGTTGACGAGAGCGTTTTTCGACTTAGAATAACCTCGTCATTTGCGAGAGATCATTTTAGTAAAGTGATCTTTGGGGGAGTTAGCTCAGTTGGGAGAGCGCGACGTTCGCAATGTCGAGGTCGAGGGTTCGAATCCCTTACTCTCCACTCTTAGGGCGACTAGCTCAGTTGGTTAGAGCGCCGCTTTCACACGGCGGAGGTCAACAGTTCGAATCTGTTGCCGCCCACTATAGGTATTTTATCCCTCGTCTATGGCGAGGGATTTTTTTATTTCTATCCTATTTCTTTCCTGTCAATGTCTAGTTCGTGTTTGCGACTCTTTCTCAAATGTGTCGTGCCTATAATAGTTTTTATTCTATTTCCTCAGTCTCCGTGGTTGGTTGCTAGCTATATCTTTGAGTTTCCCAGCAAACGTTCCTTTTAGAAGAACGATCAATCTTCGCGACGTTCCAAATATTTGCGCCAATAATATGTGTGTAGAACCATGCCATTAGGGAGAGATCGGCGCAAGCGAAACGTCGCCTTGCTTAACGCACCCAGGATTTCAAGCGTTGTTCATATGATATATTTGTGAGAGCTAGATTGAACGGGCAATAGATAATTACTATATTTCTACAATCTAGATCTTCGTCGTCAAACTTTCTCAAAGGCTGAATTTGAACACTTGAAAACGCTGAGAAAGTCGCAACGCGTAACCTGAATTGAAGTCGATATTCTCTAAAAGATTGAATCAATTTTTCTGCTCGAGAGGAAAAAGACAAAACTTCAAGCTAGATTCATTTAAATCGCAAAACATCGTGCAAGTTTTGAATAGTCACGGAATCCATACGGAAAAATATTATAAAACCAAGCTGAAACGATTAAAAACTCTTTATAACGATAGAGGTCTAGCTAGAGTAGAAAGGAAGAAACTTTTCGAATTTAGTAGTCGTTGTCGAGGCAGTTTATTTAATAAAAAGGGTTATAAAAGGAGGCTTTTATAACCCTTGTATTTTTGAATCAATACCTATCAGAACGGAGGTTCTTCGGCGTTACCGCTTATGCGCGTTTTTGTTTGCCGCACGCTCTTTTTCTTTGTCGTAGTTTTTTTATTCGTCTTTTTGGAGGTTGACGAGGTTTTCTTAGAAGCGCTTGATTTGGCGGAGGTCTTCTTTTTTACGCTCTTCCCCTTAGCTGCTCGCGCTGCGAGCAGACTCAACGCCTTGTCAACATCAAGATCATCTTGCGAAACGTCTCTCGGTATCGACGCATTGGTTTCTCCGTCCGTCACATATGAACCATAACGCCCGTTAAGCAATTTGATTTCCTGGTTAGTAACAGGTGAAATTCCGAAAGTTTTGAGAGGCGTCGCTTTTGCCGTTGACGCGCGTCCCTTAACCTTTTCTTGAGCGAGAAGGTCTAGCGCCTGTTCCAACGTTATCGTCAGAACTGAAATCGTAGCGGGTATTGAACGCGTCTCTGAACCGCATTTTACATATGAACCAAATCTACCGTTACTCGCGATGACCGATTCGTTATTAGAAGGATTAGTTCCTAGCGTTTTGGGAAGAGCCAGAAGCTGAAGCGCAACTTCGAGAGTGACGTCGTTTTCAGTCATGCCCTTGAGTAGCGAGGCGTTTTGAACGGAGTCTTCCGACTGACTGGCGTCGCCGCATTGGACGTACCAACCATAGCGTCCATGCTTTAAGAAAATCGGACGTGCATCGTCGGGATGATAGCCGATCGGCTGTTCCGAATTTTTCGAAGCGGAAAGAAGTTCTTGCGCCTTGGACAACGTGAGTTCGTCTGGAGGGAGCTCCTCAGGAACGTTCGCTTGAATTTCATCTTGTTCCAAAAATGAACCGTAACGACCAACGCGTAGAATGATTGGCGAGGCTTCTGAACCGTCTTCTTTTTTCGGCGTGCCTATGAGAAAACTGCTAATTTTCTTGGGATCGATAATGTTTTTGTTTTCTTCGATCAACGCTTTTAAGCCAGGAGAGAAGTCTTCTGGAAATGGAAACGAATCTACAGAGGAACCATCCTTGCCTGCGTCCGTTTGTTGATTTCCGAAGTAGAAGGCTCGCAAATAGGCGTCGCGATCTCGCGTACCGTTACTGATTTCGTCAAGAGCGTTTTCCATATCCGCTGTGAAGTCATAGTCAACAAGCGTATGGAAGTAGGTTTCCAGGAGTTTGCAGACCGCAAACGCCGTCCAAGAGGGCACCAAGGCTCCGTTCTTTTTGAAAACGTAATTCCTATTGAGAATCACGTCAATAATAGACGCGTATGTACTCGGTCGGCCAATACCCTTTTCTTCAAGAGTATGAGTTAAAGCCGCTTCCGAATAGCGTTGCGGAGGCGTCGTCGTATGCCCCTGAGGCGTCAATGAAGAGATTTGCAACGCTTCTCCCTTTTTGAGATCCGGAAGGACAATTTCATGCGTTGCCAGCTCTGCGTTAGGATCGTCTTTGCCTTCAACGTACGCGCGCATATATCCAGGGAAAGTAATAGTTTTTCCACTTGCGTTAAATCGCGTGTTATCCGCCGCGACAACGATAGTCTTACGCTTTCCAGTGGAATCTGCCATCTGGCTGGCAACCGTACGTTTCCAAATCAAATCGTACAGTCGATATTCGTCGTCTGTTAGATATTTGCGCAGATCGTCAGGGAGTGGAAATTCGTTTCCCGCCGGACGAATTGCCTCGTGCGCCTCTTGGGCATTTTTAACCTTTTTCGTGTAAATGCGCGGTGAAGAAGGGAGATATTCCTTTCCGTAGTGTTCCTCTACAAGACGACGCGCGGCGCTTATCGCTTCTTGTGAAAGATTAGTCGAGTCTGTACGCATATATGTTATACGACCATTTTCGTATAGACTTTGCGCAACGCTCATCGTTTTTTTGGCGGTAAAGTTTAGTTTGCGGTTCGCTTCTTGTTGTAAGGCGCTTGTGGTAAAAGGCGGATAAGGATGGGTTGTATAGGGCTTTTCTTCTACGGAGTCAACGACTGCTGGACAATTCTGGAGACGGTTGATAAGCGAGACGGCGGTCTCTTCTGTAAGAAGAATGAACTTTTCGGGCTTCAGAATATTTCCTGTCGAGGGATCGAAGTCTTTGCCCGCAGGAATAAGTTTGTCATCAACTCGAGATAAAACCGCTTGAAAATCTTTTTGTCCCTGAGGTGAAAATTTTCCAATGACATCCCAGTATGACGCCTTATGAAAGTTGATTCTCTCGTATTCGCGCTGAACAATCAGACGGACTGCGACGCTTTGAACTCGACCAGCTGAAAGATTGTTTTTAATTTTATACCAGAGAATTGGAGAGGCTTCGTAACCAAATAAACGATCAAGTATACGTCTTGTTTCTTGCGCTTTAACCAGGTTGTAGTCGACTTGTCGGGGAGAATCAAGCGCCTTCAAAATGGCGCTTTTAGTGATTTCATGAAACACCAAACGCTGAACCGGCAGGTTTTTTTTAGGTTTGAGCGTTTCGAGCAAATGCCAACTGATAGCCTCTCCTTCGCGATCTTCATCCGTTGCAAGATAAAGCGAGGTCGCTTTTCGCATTAGATCCTTGAGTTTGGAGACCTGCTTGACCTTCTCCTCCGGGACTATGTAAATAGGCTCAAAATTAGCGTCAACGTTAACGCCAAGACGCGCCCACTTCTCCTTTCTATATTTTGCTGGAATTTCACTAGCTCCCTTAGGGAGATCTCTAACGTGTCCAACGCTTGCTTCAACAACGAAACCTGATCCGAGATATTTTTCTATTGTTTTGGCTTTGGCAGGTGATTCCACTATTACTAAAGCGTTGCCTTCAACATTTGTTTTTTTGGGGATCATATGTGTTGAGAATCTAATCGTATATTAAAGTAAATGATGAACTTTTTTGTTTTTATAGGTTCAGAGGTTGTGGACGTCCCTAATTACATTCCAGGGATCGAACTCTGTAAACAAGATTTTCACCAAGGACAGAGTAGCGCGTCTCTTCTTCGAACTTTAACTTAATAACCCTCTAAAATGTTTTTGTCAAGGGCTAAGAGAGAGAGGGAACGTTATATTGAGAGAAATGATTGAAAACAAGATTCAGAACAACCCTATCGTGGTGGGATGGACTTTGACATTTTATCGTAACCCGTTATACTCAGGGCGCTGTCGATCAATAAACTCGGTTATAAACGAGTAGAGTCAATTCAGGGTGGTAACGATGAGTTCTGTTTCTTGGTTAAGTCGTTTAGCAGAGAAGGGCGCTGTAATTGCGCCGTCTCTTCTGGCGGCCAATTTTGCCGAGCTAGGGAAGGAAATTCATAAGTTGGAAAAAGGTGGCGCTCAAATCTTGCATCTTGACGTCATGGATGGAGCGTATGTTCCCAATATTAGTTTTGGAATGCCTGTAATCTCTTCCATTCGAAAGATAACTTCCTTGAAATTTGACGTTCATTTGATGATTGAAAAACCAGAGCGTTACATCGAACGATTTTGTAAGTTAGGCGCGGATAGCCTTACCGTTCATGTAGAGACGGCTCTAGATCCGGCGCGCACTCTTGAGATGATCAAAGGATATGGCGTTCTCGCTGGTCTCGCTTTGAATTATGGGACTCCTGTCGAGCAAATCCTACCGTATGCGGAGATGGCGGATTTACTTTTGGTCATGAGCGTTCCTGCAGGTTTTGGCGGTCAGGCGTTTAGGAATGAGTCTTTGGATTCGGTCAGGCGATTGCGCGATCGGGTTGGGACAAATGCCATAATCGAGATAGACGGAGGAATTGACGATAAGACGATAGCATTGGCTTCTCAGACGGGTGTTGATATATTTGTTGCAGGCACCGGCGTCTTTCGCGCGGATGATTATGGTAAACAAATGGACTTTTTAAGAAACTTAGCGACAAGAGTCTGAGTAAGTTTCTTTGTTATAGTAAATCAAGGGATAAAGTTATTATGGGTTGGCAAGATGCGGACGAGGCAAAACGAAAACGAGGTATTCCAGAGGGACTTTGGGTTAGGTGTCCCGGTTGTCAAGCTACTATTTTTCGTAAAGCCGCGCGACGTCTGCTGGATACTTGTCCGGAATGCGGTTATCATTGGCCGGTGTCTGCTCCTGATCGAATTGCTCAAACGCTGGACGAGGGAACCTTTGAAGAATGGAATGCTGGTTTAGTTACGGCGGATCCCCTGAATTTTTGTTGGGAGCGAAAAACATATAAGGATCGAATAAAGGCGGAGCGTCAAAAAACAGGATTAAAAGAGGCGATTATTACAGGCGCTGGGCGCATTCGCGCTAGAAAAGTCGCGATTGGCGTCTTAGACTCCCGTTTTATCATGGGAAGCATGGGATCCGTGGTGGGAGAAAAGATTGTTCGCTTGATGGAAAGAGCGCGCGAGGAGCGATTGCCCCTTATCATTTTTTCCGCTTCCGGCGGCGCTCGAATGCATGAAGGAATTATTTCTCTTATGCAAATGCCTAAAACAACAGCCGCTCTAGCTTTTTATAGACAAAGCGGCGGGCTCTTTGTTTCCGTTTTAACCAATCCGACGATGGGTGGGGTTACAGCCAGCTATTCTTCCTTAGGGGATCTTGTTTTTGCCGAACCTAATGCCTTGATTGGTTTTGCCGGTCCTAGAACGATTGCCGCGACAATACGCGCTGAGTTGCCAAAGGGATTCCAATCAAGCGAATTTCTATTGCAGCATGGGTTTGTTGATCGCATCGTTAAGCGCCAAGACATGAAGAGCGAGTTGGCGCGGGCAATTGACTACTGCCGTATGGTATGAAATAGACCTCTTTCGGTTGATTTATTTTTTAACGGAATGTAGAGTAGCGCCTTGATTGCAAAAAAGAAAACTTCTGGAGATTCAGAGAAATATCGTGTTGAATTCAAACGTAATCGCGTGGCAAGAACGCGCGTTAGTAATTGGACTCGGAAATATCAGGAAGACGCAAGCCGACAACATGCAAACGACGACGTAGGTTGCGAGGACGTTTCCGACGTTGAAATGGGGGAGCGTATGTCTACTCGCGGAGACGTTGTTCGTAAACGCACGGTTGTCGGTTCTTTTGTCGGGCGCGAAAACCTCTCAGGCGAACGAGGGGACTTTAGCGTTCTTCCAAATGTGAGTCCCGAGGAATGTATGAAGGGACGGGTTCTATCTGTTCACGGATTGATTTCTTACGTTGAGGACGAAGAGGGACGGGTTTTTGCGTGCGTTATACGTCGTGTTTTAAAAACCCTTGCAACCAATCAACGTCAAGTTGTTGTTGCTGGCGATCGCGTGTATTTTCGCGACGCCAAACTTCCTGACGGGCGTTTGGAAGGTATCATTGAACGAATTGAACCTCGCTATGGCGCCCTAAGTAGAACCAGTTGGAATAGAAAGCACGTTGTCGTGGCTAATGTAGAACAAGCTCTTATCGTCGCGAGCGCTACGGAGCCAAGGATTAAGCCTAATTTGATTGATCGACTCATCGTGACGTGCGAACGTTCTGGAATTAAGCCGGTTGTGTGTATCAACAAGATTGACTTAGTGGACTCCGCTACGCTGATCCCTTTAGTGGGGGTGTATTCCAGGATGGGATACCAAACCGTTTTGTTTAGCGCGAAGACTGGATTTAACCTCGATAGATTACGGAGAATACTGGTAGGAAAAGAGAGCGTTGTTGTCGGGCAAAGCGGCGTTGGTAAATCATCGGCCCTCAATTCGATTGATCCGACCTTAAATCTCAAGGTGGGAGCCGTCAGTCATGAAAATGACAAAGGGCGCCATACAACGACAACGGCGCGTCTGCTAAAATTAAAGTTTGGCGGATATGTTGTTGATACCCCTGGAGTCAGGCAATTTATGCTTTGGGACGTCGAACCAAAGGAAGTTGTCGGTTATTACCGCGATCTCAGGCCGTATGAGAATTTGTGCAAATTTCCCGATTGCGAACATATCTTTGAAAGTTCATGTGCGGTAAAAAATTCTGTCGCGGATGGAAAATTGGACGCTAGACGGTATGAGAGTTACTTAGCGTTGCGCTCGGGAAAAATGGACAAGACTGAAACCTTGGAATGAAGGTTTATTAGCTTTGGCGAATTTGATTGGGAGGAAGATTTCAATGAACCGACGAAACTTTGTGTTGCAATCATTGGTGGGCGGCGCTTCATGCTTTTTATCAAAAAAAGTTTATTCGCTGTCAAACGACCCTTCCGAGGTAACTGATAAATCTCTGTCCGATTCGTCCATGAAAACTATGCAAAGCGACAAAAACGTTCGTTTTTGCTTGAACTTAGGAACGATTCGTTCATACAATCTAAAACTTCAAGAAGAACTTGAGGTTGCGAACAAGGCTGGATACCATTCTGTTGAAATTTGGATGGATCGCCTTGTTGAATATGCGGGGGACGGTAATGGTTTCTTCAATCAGGCTAAGCTTCTGGAATTAAAAAAATATCTTGATAATGAGGGTTTGGCTGTTGAAGGAGGAATCGGATTCGCTTCATGGATCGTTGACGACGAACAAAAGAGAAGTTCAGGTATTGAAGAAATTAAGAGACAGTCGGAGGCTCTTGCTTTATTGGGGTGTTCGTGCATAGCGGCTCCTGCTTCCGGGGCGTCGCAAAGAATTGAATTAAAACATATCGCAGAGAGATATGCGACTATTTTGGAGGTATGCAACTCGGTTGGCGTAAGACCGTTATTGGAGCTCTGGGGAACGTCTCCTGCTTTGTTTCGTGTTGTAGACGCTCTCGTTATTTGTGCGGAAGCGCAAAGGGAAGACTGCGCGCTGTTGCTTGACGTTTATCATATGTTTAGAGGAGGGAACTCTTTTTCTGTCTTATCGATGATTCCCGCTTCAATGATCCCTGTGTTTCACATGAACGATTATCCCGCTTTCCCCGAACGGTCTGAGCTTCAAGATCGCGACCGTGTTTTTCCAGGCGATGGGAAGGCTCCATGGGGACAGATCGTTGGGGCTTTAAAAAGAAATCACTTTAAAGGCGCTCTTTCTTTTGAAATTTTTAACCCCTCATACGCGAAACAATATGCTCCTGTGGAACAGGCAAAAATCGGGCTTGAAAAGATGCAGGCTCTTTGGAATGAGTTTTAGTGTTAAGTAGCGGAGCGTCTAGCCGCTACTTCATCTTTTTCTCCTGGAACCACTCGGCTTCCTCAAGAAAAGATACAAGATTGTTAGTGGAACGACTACAAACAAGTATTGCGGGCGCCAAGCGCAAGCAATTGCGCATATTGGAATCAATATGAGTATCCAGCGTGGAAGTTTTTCAAGTTCAGGCCATGCCATCCACAACAGCAACAGTATAATCAAGACTCTATTTAGCTCTAGGATAGCGGAGTCTTGCGTAAATAGCCCGTATATCATTACCATGCCCATACCGAAGTTTATCCAACCTAGTTTTGTTCGTATGGGCTGTTTATTTAACTTTTGAATGGCTTTTCGGACGTTTAAACGTTTCATATTGCTATATATTCTGTCCTCGAGGAAAGGCGGAGGTTATGTATCGGGAGGGTTAACGAATTATGGTTCTGATACATTATGACGAATCTTTGCTTCACGGGTAGTCCTTCTTCTAGTGTCCTTATGTTTATTACCTTTGTTTTTGAAAAAACGTTATTGGGGGACTGGGCTATTGCGTAAAAGAGAGGGGTGTGCGATTCTTCCCGGGAAGCATGCGATCTGTGATATACAGAACTGAATGATAAAGATCATGTTTTATAAACGGAGATAGGACTCCAATCTTTGGTGGGAGCAATTTAAAATGGAACGTCTTTTTTTTTCTCTTTCGCGGATGGTTCAATTTAATACCTTCCTCCTTAAGGGGGGCGCCGTTCTTTTTTTCGCTTTGTTCGTTTCGACAGGTTGGGGGATGGATCCATCGAGGGAGGCCAATACTGGAAATTGGAATGCTGTGAGCGGCGAGCTTGAGGCGTCTTCTGTTGGATCTTCAGAGGACGCGTCTGAAAAGGTTCAATCAACCTCTTCAAAAGACTCTCAAAGCTTTTCTGGTCCCTCAAGTACTCGATACGCCCTAGGATTAACCAATTTACCGGCTGAAAACGGTCAGTTTTGGGTTGTGTATGATATCTCGCCATATGCGTCCCGGTTTCCAACGCTGGAGAATCCGCAGAATTCGATTGTCGATTGGATTCTTTTCGATTCGGGGAATGACTTTTGGCGAAAAGAACCTTTTTCGGTTTTGAGTTCTTCGAAAGATCGTTTATATGTTTATCACACTACTCAAGTCCAGAAATATGTTTCAAATATCGTCGATAGATTTCTCGATCCAGATAAAGGAAAGTCTTCGTTTTCTATTAAGATTTTAGTCGTGAAGTCCCCTGAATGGAGGACGAAGGTTACTCAGTCGTTACAACCAATTACGCCAACAATCATTGGAACCGGAGCGGACGTTCAATGTTGGGAAGGGTCTAACGAGGATCTCAATACGATCCTGAATGACCTAGCCAGAAGATCCGATTTCATTTTCCTTAATAAATCGGATAACATCGTTCCCAATGCAGGGACCTTTGGCTGGGCCGCTGCGTCGCCAAGGAAGTTCTTTAATAGAGATTACCGAGTAAATCCCCAGAGTAATACGGGATACTCCGCAGATGTTTCGTCAGTGGACGAGGGATTTAGAATTGAAGCCACTCCTCTTCTCTCATTGACAGGAGAAACGTTGGAAGTTATTTTCCGCTATCGAGCGACCGCAGTGGAGCGTATAAAGACTTTCAGTTTGCGAGTCCCTACGGTTACTTCGCCGCGCCAACAACTTAATGTTGAGAAACCTTCGATTGTGTCATGCGATATTAAAGGAAAAGTCTCAATACCACGTCCCGAAGGCGCTATAATCGATTTAGGACTGGTTCCTATAATACTTCCTAAAAAGGAGGAAGAACCGCAAAGCGTCCTTGAAAGTGTTTCAGATTTTATAACAACCAAAGCCGTGTTCTATGATGTGTTGCTATTTATACTTGACAAGGACGTTGCTCGATAAAAAGATTGAACCTAGAAATCGACGTATTCGTAGATTTCTAGGTTGCGTAATCTAAACGCCCCCAATAAGGGCGTGTAAAAATTGAACGTTGACGTTAGAAGCCATACTTATCAACAAGTCCTTGGTAGATCTCTTCTTTTACTTCAAACGCCGTGCCATGGCGAGTTCCCTTTGGAAATGAAATTAAATGGGAGACGTCTTCCCAGTTTTCACCGTCTTTTGATCTAACCGCGCCATATTTTCCCTTGGTATAACAATCATAGTATACGAGCATTTCCCCGTTAATCGAAATCATACTGGGTCCTTCCACCCAATTCTCTGCCGAGATGACTTTTCCAGGAGAAAAAGGTCCTATGGGGGTTGACGCCGTAGCAACAAGAATATTTTTCTTGGCTTCTGGAACTAGTGTTTCATCCTTATAGAAAAGGTAGTAGGTTTTTCCACTTTTTGCTAAAAAGGCGTCTATAACGTTATGGCCAGGATTAAAATATAGCTGGGTGGGAGAATATGATTCAAAATCCTTGGTGGTGAAGTAATAGACTCGGTGGTCGTATGCAGCCTCGCTTGTCCCCTTATCCGCAGGGGAAAAGCGTCCAGGAATAGTAGAAGACCATAGGATATAAAAGAGTTTGGAATCAACGTCGTAGAAAACTTCCGGAGCCCAGGTATTTCGGGTCGTTGGTTCGGTCTCCATCGAAGGGACTACCGCAAAGTTACTCCAGTTTATCAAATCTTGGCTTTGGGCATAACCAAAGGATCGCCCATCCCATGAAACGGTCCATACAAGCCGAAAGATTCCATCTTCTCCATAGGTTATGCTGGGATCTCGTGTGAGTTTGGTATTTTTGCCTAACGGCGGGGGAAGGATACTCTTATTTCCGTTTAGAGCCTTCCAATTGTAACCGTCTCTACTGAGCGCAAGGTGGACGCCGTCTTCACCGTTGTTCATAAAATAGCAAAAAACGTAGTAGCCAGATTCCTTTTCGGGTTCTGACGCCTTAGCGTATGCTCCGCACGACAAAAGAGTAATTGCCATTAAGAGCGGTGCGATTAAGTTAATGAAATTTCGATTCATTCCATACTCCTGAAAAAAATGTTTATAATGAGTAACTAATCGACTTGGCGGCGATTGGCTAAATACCTGTAGACGATTATTTTACAAGTGAGAGAACTTCATGTCTACCGACCGTAAGAACAAGAGGTGCGAGGCGTTTGTAAAGATGAACTCTTGGCAAGATTAATACAGCTACTTTGTTATAGAAGGATGCGATGAGAAAATTGACCGAGATATCATTGATTGGTATCCCAATAGTAGCGGCGCTACAGTTTTTTAATCTCTTTCAGCCCAATGTAGGAGGAAGTGAGTCAGGATACTTTGAAAAAGTGTATCCTGCGCCTACAGTAGAGGAAGAAGGACGGCTCAGAATTCTTGTAGAGTGGAGACTCTGGATTCCCGAAGATGTCAAACAATGTAAAGGGGTTGTCGTACATCAACACGGATGTGGTTCGGGGTCATGCGACGGTGCACGAACAGCGGTATACGATCTCCATTGGCAGGAACTTGCTAGAAAGCACGATTGCGCATTGATCGCGGCGTCTTATCGACAGGACGAGTTTCCCTGTGAAACTTGGTGTGATCCGCGAAATGGTTCCGCTTCGAGTTTTCTTGACGCGTTAGATTACTTTGCAGAGTACACAAAACACAGCGAACTTCGCACTATTCCATGGATTCTTTGGGGGCATTCAGGCGGAGGGCAATGGGTAGGGTGTATGACCCAATTGTATCCGGAACGAGTGGTTGCCACCTGTTTGAGAAGCGGTTGTCCGGACACAGTCGTCAAGATCTTTAAAGAATTACCTCTCAACGATAAAACTCTTGACGTTCCTATGATGCTCAATTTAGGAGCGCGTGAGTACAAAATTCCTTTTGTATGGAATTCTTGTTGGAATTACTTTCGTGAAATGCGTCAAAAGAACGCAAAAATTTGCCTTCTAATTGATCCCCATACAGAACATGAAGTTGGGAACACTCGCTATCCCGATATATGCTTTTTAGACCTTATCATGGAGAAACGTCTTCCACAAATCGGCGCTATTGAGCTAGGTTCTTCTCCGGTAGGTCTTGTTTTACCCGAATCGTCAATTTCGGATGAAGAAATTTCTTTATTTGAGTGTGATATTGAAAAAGAAACAGTAGACAAATCCGTCTTGTTTAATCGTCGAGAGTATGTTGCCGACGGAATTTGGTTTCCTAGCGAGGAGTATATTAATCTTTGGAGAAAATATTCTCTCACCTCTGAATGGGAAGATACAACTCCTCCACCAGCTCCATACGACGCGTGGGTGGAAGACTCTGGATTGCTTACTTGGAAATGTCGCGCTGACCTGGAGAGCGGTTTGGCAGGGTTTATTCTTTACAAGAATGGTGAAACTATTTACAAAACAGAAACGGCGCCTGTTGTCAACGCCGCCCCAATTTTCCAGGGGTTAATGTACAGTGATACCCCTGATTTCTCCCTGCCTAAAATGGAGTATGCGTTACCGAATTATGACGGGGAGGACGATTCCCTATTTGAAATCGAGGCTCTTAATACGAAAGGATTAAAATCCACGAAGGTTGTATGTAAAAGGCGTTAGATTGGTGAAGTAATTGGAAGACTAAAACTTCTCTGATTTGGAATTTTTAGAGTTAGTTTGAAGGTTGTACGATGAGTGAGTACAAGTTGCGCTTCGTGAATCCTCAGGACGCGCCGATATTGAATAGCATTTATGAATGCTATGTGACTGAAACAACGGTGACTTTTGAGACGACCCCTCTTTCAGATAAAGAGTTTATGGAGAGGGTAGAACAAATTTCTAGAGATTTTCCCTATTTGGTGTGTGAACGTCAGGGGGAAATTATGGGCTATGCGTATGCTCACCGATGCTTTGAGAGAGCAGCATACGCGTGGTGTGCTGAAACGACCGTTTATTTGAAACCTGAAGCACACCGTCAGGGACTTGGGCGCCGATTATATGGCGCCCTTGTTGATATTCTCAATATTTTGAATTACAAGACTCTCTATGCTGTAATCGTGTCTGAAAATACCGACAGTTGCGCCTTCCACGAAAGAATGGGATTTAAACTTTTCAGCGTCTTTAGGAACGCTGGATGGAAGTTAGGCCGATGGTTAGACGTTTCATGGTATGAATTTCAATTTGGAAATTTTGACGCGCCACCGTTACCCCCAAGGTCAATCTCGTCTGTTTCTCCTAACGTACTCGAGGACGTTATTCAAAAGTATAGCAAGTAGACGAGGGCTGTTCTCGTCTTGCTAAAATACTCTATCAAGTACAATCCAATACCTGTCCCTGCAGGTTTAAGGATTGTACTGCGTTAGTTTTTGAATAATGTATTTTCTTTGTAATTCTAAGGGAATATCTTGGACTCCCCTGATTTTGGCTTCTCTCATAATCATTTGAACAAGAGTTTTATTTGAGGAAGAGGACGGGATTAGGGGGGAGGCTTGGAAGCTCGAGGGAACCGTTGGCGATATTGTCGCTGAAGGGGTTGACGCATACAGCTTTATGATCGAATCAAGTCGCTGGTAAAGATCGCGTTCCACTGATTGCGAGCTAGTTTCTGACGCCTTATAATCCCATTGAGGAACCCAACATTTTACGACCCCATTAGCAGAACCTGTAAAAACATTTAATCCCTTGAGGTCTAACGCTAAGCTTGTTATCTCCCCGTCTAAATTAGTCGTTTTTAATTCTTCCTTTTGTTTCTGTAGATTCCATATGCGAAGAGTCTTATCTTTCCCTGCGGAAATCAACCAGTTTGCGTCTCCAAATAATTCCAGATGAGTTACTTCCCCAAGATGTCCTGGTAGTGTGAAGCTAGTGTTTTGTCGTAAGTCTTCAATATGGATTTTTCCGTTGGCGCCCCCCGCGACGAGCAAACGATTATCGAAAGAAACGTCGAGCGAACAAATTGTCGTGTTAAACGAGAGTTCTTTGCTTGGAATTTGACTATTCTTAGACCAGAGGCGAACTAGACCATCGGCTGTAGACGTCCAGAAATATGAACCGTCTCGGGTATAAACAATGGAGTGAATTGCGCCGTTGCCCACGACCTGACGAGCAATGAGTTCTTCTTTATCAAGGTTGTAGAAATTCACGGCTCCATAGGCGCTTGCCAGCGCAAGCGTTTGCCCATCGGGGGAAATTTGTACTTTCGCTGGGTTTTTAACTCGATCCGGCATTGTTCGAATTTTTTTCCCGGACGCTAAATCCCAAAGAAAAACATATTGATCCCAACTTGCAGAGGCAAGATAGCGGTTGTTAGGAGATAACGAAATGGATCGTATCCAGTCGGAGTGTCCGTCAAGTCTACGAACCTTTTCCCACTGCCGTTGAGACGTTGGAGACGTCGAGTCCTGAACTTTATGCCATACGTTAATTTCAGAATCTTTTCCCGCGCTAACAAAGAAAGAGCCGTTCCAGGATGTGGATAGAGCCGTGACTATACCGTCGTGAGACGGTATTTGGTGCGTAGGGGTAAGATCTAAAATTTGTGATCTTGTCGCCCATTTTTCCAATATGTCGTCAAAGAAACTTTTACATGTTTCCCAGCCATCGATAACTTGAACGTTGTGAAAAGCGTTCACAATAGTAGGAACGTCTCGTTTCAAAGAGGCTTCTTGAGCAATTTGGACTAGGCTTTGAATGCGGTTTTGACGTTCGAGTAATTCTTCCGACGAATTGATTTGACAAAGTTGATGAGGAGATTGAATGTTCTCGAAGTTGTTGCAAATGAGTTGTACGCTAAAGTACTGACAGCAATTTCCTTTGCTTAAAGACAGGATGTAGCGATTTTGGGAATCTAGGTATAACGCTTCCACCGTACTTCCAACAGTAAAAAATGTCCGAACGCACCGCTTCTGCGGTATGTTCCAGAGTTCGATCTCTGAGGAATCGTTGCCTGTAACAAGCCAGTTTCCATCCTGGCTCACTACGAACATCGTCAAAGAATGGATACTGTTCGTGACTTGAATGGGATCGACGTCCTTCTGCGTCAAGAAAACAGCGGTCTCATTTTGATAAAAAAGAGTGTCAATTAAAGACGCGTTGGACGCGCGGAGGTTTTGAAGGCTCCTTGTAATCCTCCTGTTTCGGCGACTTTTCCAGTCAATTTGGTGAAAATACTGTTTTGACGCTTGAGTGGATGATTGTTTTAAAGAGGCGGGTTGGATTATCGCCGTTTGGTTGGAACGAAAAGTCAGCGTCCATTTGAAATCCTCGCTAATTGCCGCCCCAAAACTTTCCTTCGTGTTTGTTGGTTTAGAGGGAGTAAACTTGAGGAGAGGTTTTCCATCATCGGCATTTAATAACGCATATTTCCCTTCTGCCAATTCAACGAGAAGCGTGTCTTCGCTTTTTGACAAGTAGAGGAATGGGATAGAGTGTTCATCCGACTTGTTGAGAACATATTGCGTAAGACAAGCGGCGTCGAACGCTTTGAATTCCTTAAGATTTTGCAAAGATTTACGAATATCGTTTCTCTGGGGATTTAATTCAAGGACGCGTTCGAATGAACTGATGGCAGATTTAATATTGCCTCGTTCTATTTGAGCGAGGCCTACAACAAATGCCGATTGTGGATCTAGAGGACGATTTTGAACATTCTCTTCCAATTTCTTGACAATATGGGAATCTTTAATCTTGCCACATCGCCAGAGCGCTAGTTCTTTATTGAAAAGAATTAGAGGATGTCCCGGTTCAAGATCTACCGCCTCTTTCAGAAGCCCGAGCGCCTCGTCTGTCCTGCCAAGATCAATCAAAGAAATCGCTTTGTTTGAAAAACTTTCTGCTGTTAACGCTGCGTTTTGAGGTTGATGTCGCGGATACGGGACGCCAATTTCCTCCTCGTAGATATTAACTAACTGGTCGGCGAGGTATTGCATTGATTCGGGACGAGCCGCGGGATCTTTTCTGAAGCAGGAACGTAGGAGATCGACCATGCTTGCAGGGATAAGGGGACGGGGGCCGGGCGTCTGCGATTTAAGAAATACCTCGAAGACTTCGGCGGCGGTTTGGCCGCCCCTTTTACAGGGAGAACGTCCATGAAACATTGAAAGGATAGAGATTCCCCAAGACCAAATGTCAGATTGTTTGGTCATCGGAATGTTCGTTTTCAAGGCCTGATGGCCTCTTCCTTCTTCTCTCAGTTTCTTGTAAATTTGAAAGGCTTCATATTGCTCCGGAGAGCAATATGAAGGCGTCATTCCTTCGCAGAGGTTCCCAACAGATCCGCCAGACTCTCCAGACTCGGTAGCAAATTTGGACAAGCCAAAGTCCGTTACCTTTATCGTGTTACCCGCCGTCATTACATTTCCAGGTTTAATGTCAAGATGCAGTAAACCTTGGCTATGCGCATGTTCCAAGCCCCAGGCAAATTGAATCGAAATATCTAAAAGGCGCGCCAGCGATTCTTTAGGGGAACCTTCGTAGATCCTTTTGTCTGCAATCCAATCTCGTAACGTACCGTCGGGGGCGAATTCGGCAAATAGTCGGGGTATGCCGTCAATACGTCTCACGAAATAACACGACACAATATTAGCATGTAATCCCAATTCGATCCAAGTCTGGCATTCTCTTTCAAAGCTTTCCTTTCCACTTTCTGTCATGACGACGCAAGGCTTGGGACTTTTGACAATCAGGTCGACGTTCCAGTCCTTACGACGAACGCGTTGGACTACGCCAGCTCCCCCTTCGGCATAAAGTTGGGTTGACGTTAATGGAAGAACCTGACACATGCCATTTAAGAGAATCTCGCCAGGGCGCCAAACTTCAGGCGGTGGAGAAGGAAACTGATCCGCGTATTGCTTGATAACATGCTCGTCAAACTCTTCTCCAAAAGAGAGAGAAACAGAAGAAAGCGAAGGTTTTGGGGACGATCGCTTCTTGGGATCAAATAACAGCTCAGGATTCCATTCCTCCGCAGCCGATTCTTCCAAGGCGCTCAACTTATCCATTCGTTCATTCTGAGAAGGAGCCTGATGGAATTCAGAGTTAGAGGAGCGTTTATGTGAAACAGAAGAATTAGAAGAGAGCTTTATAAGACTATCTTCTTCGTCTTGTTCTGTAAGATGGAAAGTCTGTCCACACTTGATACAGCGCGCTTTCTTTCCTAGAAGTTCGATTTTAAAATTAACATAAGGCTCTCTACAGTATGGACACTGGGTATTAAATGTTTTGGAAGTCATTGAATATCGTTTAAGTGATTTACTGCTATAAAAGGATTGATGAAGTAACGCCTAAAGAAAACCTTATGTTTTGACTATCTGATGGAAGGAAAACGCCTATTTCCCCTCGTGGAAATCATTGTAGGCCTTCTCTATTTCTTTGGAAGTAAGAGATCCGTTATGAATTAAGACGCGAAAACTGAAATGCAAGCTTTCATTCTTGTTGAGTTTTTGCGCGCCGTTTGCTTTAGGTTTTTGAGGTTCGAAATCCCTTTGTCCGAAAGGATTAATCGCCATTAGACCATAATCTCTCACGTGACTCCACGGGATGCTGTTAAGTGAGTTAGAACCGTTTAGAATGGCAACTCCGATTGTGGTAAGAGGGAAATCGCCAGAGTCTTGCCCCTTAGAGAATTCGGCTTCTAATTCCTCTCCAGTAAGGAATGACTCAGCGGGACCGACGTAGTTGACCCACCCTGATTTTTTACTCCAAACCTGAGCGTCGACGTCTCCTTCACGATTGACAATATGGCCGCCCCATGCGTTGTTCTTTGATTTTGAGGTTACCGCTGTTGGTGAAGGGAGCCTAATCCCAAAGGAGCCTTCTTTGGTGTCGCCAAACGTGACGTTGTCTTCGAGAGCTGTGATTACAATGTCAAAATCAACGAATCGCACATCCGGAATATTTTCTAAAACTCCAAACGCTAGGTTACGCGTATCTTTACAAAGCGCCCTTTGAAGCTTGCCATGTACCCACAAATTTTCGGCAGACACGACGACGCGATTGTCTTGTAGAGAAATTTCCAATGGTTTGGCTGGTTTGATGACGCTTGGTGTTAGCGTCCAAAAATCACCTTGATTGACGTCTCCATGGCTAAACCAGAGCGAACGATGATGGGGATGGTCTTTACTTCCTTTTCGTTCAGAGATGATGGCGTTTTTGTAGACGACTTGCATGTTTGCATCAGGTTCCGTCGATAAGTCTAGGTCTTCAATCATTGGCCAGGCTCTTGTCGCAAGACTATGATTGGGAGCGCAGATGGGCCAGACAACAGGGGTTCCTCTAAAATCGTCTCTGTATTCTGCAAAAAAAGCGTCTCCAATGAAAATGCGGACGTCGCCGTCGCCAACCTGATTAAAAGTGACTTCTGGCGCGTCATATGAAAAAAGACTGGGTTGAAAACCTGTGAGTGCTAGAAGCGATAGCGTGAGCTTTTGGAGCGTCTGGATGGAAAAAAAGAAATGATGGGACATTTTTCACCTCTTGGTTATTAAGGAATTTGCGAAAGCGATATTGGACTTTATAGGCTAACGTCGGGTAATTCCGGCGCGTTGCCTAAGGCGCCTAATGTCTGGAGGAGGGTGTTTAAATGAATAAGTTTAGGACCGTATTTTTCAAAAAAATCACTTAACGTATACTCGTTGTCTTCTAGATTCACACAATTGTCGTCGATTTCATACGCAAGGTTGGTGAGAATATTGGTCTGAATCTGAGCGAGATGTCCCGCCGCTATTTTGCAAGAATTCGCAAGCTCGGGATTGGCTTGCTTCCATTTCGCGAGTTCAAGATTCCTTTGACGTTGGCTAGCGCTTAGTTGAAAAAGAATTTTTTCTAATAACCTGTTTTGTTCGGTTTGCGCTGAAATGAGTTGTAGAAGAAGATCTTTTAATTTGGATTGTTTCTCGTTCTTCTGAGTAATTGTGTTTGACGTTGCAAAAGACTCACTTCCTGAGTTAAAGGAGTTAACGAGCTCGTATTGCGGTTTGTTGGACATATTCCTTATTCCCTTAAATATTTGTTTCTAAATTAGCTCGAAAGAATGCAACGGATAAGCGCCCATCCTTATGATTTATCGGAATACCTTTTATCATCGTATGACTATTATACTTCTAAGAAAGGGAACGTTGGCCTTTTTCGATTTTAAAATTTAAGAAAGAAACGCAAGAGACACAGGGACGCAATCGTTGTAGAGAGCGTCTGAGCGACATTTGGAAGTTTTATTTCGTAAAAAAGGACTTGTAATTCAATGAGATATATTAAAATAACGATTGGAGTTTCTTCGAACTTTTTTGCCCGGAAGGTCAATCTTAGCGTGAGTCATCGTCACTAAGCGACTAGTGCATGTGCACGTCCGTACGGTCACTCGTCTCGCAGCGGCAGTTTCCTGGTCGCAATCACATTTTCGAAGAAACTCTTTTTTATTTCATAATCTTTTTTTCTAAGAACCAGCCTACGTTCGACGGCTTTACTTGTTTTTGAGAAGGCTCAAGATGCTTAGAGCCATG
>CAVGEG010000023.1:0-31760 GCA_963628165.1 Paratractidigestivibacter sp.
CTCTAATATAGTCGTCCAACGCGGGGACAGGTTGTCCGTTGATTTTGAGGATGACCGAGCCGTTTTTAATGCCTGCGCGACGCGCCGCTCCGCCTGGCGTCGAATTAAGCACGATCACCCCTTGCGTATCTTGAGCGCCTACGCGTTCGAGACCTTCAGGAGTAGCAGGAATGAGCATGAGTCCCCATTCTTTATCAACGTAATGAGCGCCTTTGTCCACTATTTTTTCAGCGATGGGAGTTTCAACGAAATTTTCCGGACGAATTTCAAATTGAATCGGCGCTTCAAAGATAGATCCGGTAGTGTTTCGCAAAACCTTAAGGACGTATACTTTGTTAATATCCGCTCGTTCAACTAACGCTTTGAAAAGTTGCGGCGAATCAATTCGTTTGCCGTCGAGCTCCAGGAGAACGTCGTTGGAACGTAAATTCGCTTTTGCCGCAGGCGTATTTTTGTAAGGCTGTCCAATCTTGATTCCCGTTCGAAATGGAATTCCTAAACGCTTCGATTCTTCAAGGGAGACGGCTGAAATCGGAGCGCCCAAAAAAGCGCGCTCAACTTTTCCTTTTTCGTAGAGCTGGCGATATATCCAATTCGCCTGATTCGAGGGAATCGCAAACCCGATCCCTTGATAACCGCCGGTAACAGAGGCGATCGCCGTATTGACTCCAATGACTTCTCCCCTGAGATTTACCAACGGGCCGCCGCTATTTCCCGGATTGACCGCAGCATCCGTTTGAATGAAGAGCTTGGAGTCGTTCTCGATCATTCGCTCCTTAGCGCTGATTACGCCCGCGCTCACCGAGGGCCCCAATAAGAAGGGATTTCCAACGGCTAGAGCCCAGTCTCCAATGTTTACTAAGTCGCTGTCTGCAAAGGTCAACGAGGGAAGAGGTTCAGACGCTTCGATTGTAACGACCGCCAAATCGCCTTTTTCGTCGTGATATATCTCTTTAACGTCAAATTCTCGTCCGTCGTTAAGCTCTATCGTAATTCGTTTGCCAACGTCGCTTTGAGCCAGCACATGGTTGTTGGTAATAATAACGCCCGACGGATCGACAATAAAGCCCGATCCGCCTCCCTCAATGGCGTCTTGTTGCGGAAAGGTCGTGGCAAGGTCGCCAAGAGATAGCGGGGACTTCGAAGAATTCATCGGCTCCTTGTTTGGATGCACGATCACTTTGACTGTTGCTGGGAGCGTTTTTTGCGCTGCCTGACGAAACGCCAGGGATATAGACTGCGCTTGTTCTAGCATGCTCTCGTCAACTTCTACGGAGTTGAGGGAAAGCGCGCTTTGGGAAGGGGTTGACGTCTCTTGCGCAAATATTTGGGGCGTTCCGCCGCAACAGCATAGAAGGAGGAGAGCGAGTTTAGTCGGAGGAAACTTCATAGGTTCTTTATCCTGCATACGCCGTTCAGCGATCTAGTTGTCAAAAGGGTGGGAATATTGGGGAGGAATCGGAGGCATGGCTCCATCCTGCGTACATACAAAAGCGGCGCGTTTCGAAGCCTGCTCAAGGATTATGTTGCCAGGAATCGAGTTCAAGAGACCGCATACGCACACGGCTGCAAAAGAATCGCCGGCGCCTACGGAATCTTTTACCTCGACAGGGACGGACGGCGCGTAGTCTAAACGTCCCCCTTGATACAAGTATTCGCCGTGCGCTCCGCAAGTGAGAATAATTCCCTTTAATCCAAATCGTTGGCTCCAATCCTCTGCCCACTTGAGGACGATTTGTTCCGTTTGACCCTTATTATGGCTGATAGCGTCTCCGAGTCCTCCTTCGGCGTCTGCAAGGAGCGCTAAAGTCGGTTTTCCATCCTTAGCAAATAAACGATCAAGTTGGATTGCTTCGCTGTCGTTTAACTTAAACAAATCCGTTTCTTTCAAAATAGATTCGAGGATATCAAAGGAAGTAAACGGCGGGCGTAAGTTGAGATCGCAAACGCGCAACACTGACGACGGAAGCGCCGCCAAAAGTCTGCGTAACGCTTTTCGGTTTTCCTGACCGCGTAAAGCAAGGGAGCCGAAATAGAACGCCTTTTTGCCGCCAGACGAGAGGAAGGACACGACGTTTTCGACGATGCGGTCGTCAACTTGGATCGAGTCCCATGCGACATTTTCAACGATTTCGTAACTGGGAATTCCCTTTTTATCTAAAGTGACTTTGACGGAACCGGTAGGATGAGTAGAGGAGATCTGAATGAAGTCTTTCGCTATGCCAAGTTGGGTTAGACTCCGAATAATTTCGGCTCCCAAGGGATCGTTTCCCACGCAGGTAAGAGGTTGGGTCAAAGCGCCTAGCGTTTGCGCGTGATAAAGGAAGTTAACTGGAGCGCCACCCAACTTTTTGCCTGTAGGGAGCATATCCCAAAGGATCTCTCCGAACGCAACGATACGAATGGCTTTGAGATCTGAGTTGGTCATAGCATTGATCTTTCATTAAAGGCGGGGAAATAAATCGTTCCTCTTCATTTTACGGCGTCCCTTCTTTATTTCCTAGTATTGGGGGGGCGGAAATAAAAAAAAGAAAAGCCGACGAACTGAAGCAGAACGTCGGCTGTAAGTAGCTTTCTGAATAGATTACTTTTCAACGGTTACGTTGAAGACGAAAGCGTGCGCGCCGTCGCGTTCTTCATTCGTCATTTCGTAAGCGTTCGTTAACGTATCAGGGATGGCGTACGAACCGTTGGCGTCGAGAGTAAGGGAAATATTGGGCAGCGATTCGCCGCAGTCTTCTTTTGTTGCGAGAACATAAGGTCCATAGCGCAATACGCATTGGGAGCCCGCTTCGATTTGCGAAAGATCAATCTTATGGAAACGACGATCTTCCGCGTAAGGTCGCGCCTTGTAAGCGAGTTTATAAGACTGCCCGCTCTGCGCGTTAAAGAGCAAATAGGCGTTTGACTGGTTCGCCGATACCTTTTTCCCTTCCGAATCGACAACGTTGATTGAATCGCACCACTCGGGAATGCGCAAGGCGACTTGAATTGCCGCGTTGGCCGGTCCAGATAAAGTGATCTTCGTCGAGATGGGAGTTCCGTCCGTCGATTTTTCTTGAAGAGAGGAGAGCGTCCATTCTTCGTCGGTAAATGAAAGAGGCGTTTCAAAATCAAGCGGGAAGTTGTAATAGACCGTCTTTTTATTGGTTTGGGAATCCAAAGCGCCAACGGCAAGAAATTCTTTAAGTTCGTAATAGCCGAGGGGACCGTGATAACTACAGCACCAGTATGATTCCGCATAGCGTTTTCCCCAAGCAAAACATCCATTCTTGTCGGGAATAAGGTAGCGGTGCCCAAAACCTCCCGTATGCCACTGATTCATTTGGTACTCGTTATAAAGGGTACGTTCCGCGGCGTCCAAATACTTGGTTTCCCCCGTGTTGCGCCACAGCATGAGATTAATGCGCAACCAGTCGGCTTCAGAACATCCCTCGTCGCTATGCCCTTCTACGATAAAGTTTTCGCAAACGCCTCCGGCAGGAAAGACAAATCCGCCGTCGCAAGCGTCGGCCCATCGCTTAACGACTCGATCCAGATATTTTCTTTCGTTCGTTTCTTCGTAAAGCATCACTAACGCTTCGTGGGCGCTGATGCTTCCATGGCTGTGTCCAACAGGCAACGTGTCAAATTCTTCATGGAAATCAGCCATTTTCTTGGCGCAATCCAGATATTTTTGTTCGCCGGTGAGGCGGAACGCTCGGACAAGTCCTTCAATTCCATGGAATACGCACGTTACATAAGCCGCCGCGTACCCCTTTGCGTTTTGTTTGTATTCGTCCATACGCGCGGGATCGCAGAAACGTTTATACACGACGTCGACGTAAAAGTCCGCCATTTTTTTGGCTGACTCTAACGCTTTCTTATTGCCAAAACGTTCATAAGCGGCAAACAGGCCTAACATAAGTCGCCCGTTGCCCCAGAGAATCGGCATTTCAAGAGATTGATCCGTCGAGCCTGCGACGTCAATAGGCTTGTTCCAATCGACCTCGCGGCCATAGTGCCCGTCTTCTTTCTGATATTGGACAATCTGATCGATGATTTCAGGAAGAATTTCGGTCGTAGGCTTCGAAGGGGTTGACGTTAGCGATGCAACTTCGATGTAGCGACCGGAAATGTCGCCGCTGTAGTTATAGAAGCGTCGTTTTTGATTGAAGTTAACGTCGTCTAGAACGAAATCAACTTTGTCGATAGGTTCTTTGGATAGACGTTCAAGAGATTGCTGATACCGTGTTCCAAAGAATCCTCCGAAACGAACGTCATTCGCTTCAGAGAAGGTCAAGTCTTTGCGAGAAAAAGAAAGACCAATCTCTTTTGCTTCGTCGGCAAGTAAAAGATCAAGGCGCGTAATGGATAGCAAAGCGGTTGAAATTAGGAAATTTCTTCTTGTAGTGGGCATAATGTCCTCGTCTTTCACCAAAATGTTAATTAGTTTCTGTAATCGTTTGAACGTACAGATGGGGAAGCGTTAAACCTTCCTCTGGGGCCAACTCTTTTATAGGCGTTTGCAACTGGCGCGCTTCTGATTGTACACCAAGCGAAGACGCTTTTCCAGTTTTGAGAGATTTGAACGCGCAACAACCAAAAAGGGATAGGCGTTAATAAATCGACAGATGCCTATAATACACCTCGAGAGATAGTATTGCCAAACAAGTGACATAAAGCCTCCCGCAGCCAAATGCGTATTCGTCGAAGTCTGGATCCCAACTTCCCGCTTCTTTACTATTAGGGGGAACCTGTCTTTTAGGGAGTTCGGAACTAAGTACTTTGTTCCAAATTCTCCAATATTGATTGTAGGGGCCAAGTCCTTTGAGGGCCATTGACGAGGCGTACCATCCGTAAGCATTGCAGAGAAATTGATCTTCTCGAGAGAATCTAGCGTTACTTTTTTCTGGCGGGAAAAGGATCAAATTACGCGGTTCAACCAAAGTCGCGGCGCCTCTTTGCAAAGATCGATGCGTCGGTTCCCAGCCCAGATATTCACGGCATAAAAGACCGGCGGCTGTCATTGACGGACGTTTATTCGTTTCGAGAATTTTCCCCTTTGTCGTTTCATATCCGTATTCCGCGCCATCGTTGTAGGAAACTGAATCTAAGAACATCGAGATTTTATCATAGGCGCCCTGAGGAACTTTAAGTTTAGCCATTTCTGCCGTTTTGAGCGCCATGAGACACCACCCAGTCACGGAAAGGTCGCTTCCCGATTGAAAATCATATTTCCAACCGCCTAGTTCCCTATTTTGATGTTCCAAAAGATGGTCTATTGCGCGTTGAGCTTTTTCTTTTAACGCGGGGGAGGGATTTTTTTCAAGCGTGATTAATTCGCACAACGCTAGAGAACAGAGCGCTTGGGTATAAAAGTATGCTTCGTGCACGCGTTCTGAAGGGACAAAAGATCCTTCTGAATCCTGCTGTCTACGCAACCAATTCCATCCACGTCGGACAACAGACGAATATGCTCCTGAAGAAGTCGTACTTCCTGCCCCCTGAAAGGCCAGTAGAGCAAGAGCTGTCGCCGCCGGCTTGTTGTCGACTTTTCCCGCAATTACCCCTGAATACGGTCCTAACAAACTCCAGGCTCCGTCGCGTCCCTGTTGCTTTTGGAGCCACTTTAAGCCGGCTTCCACCGCTTCTTCTGTTAATTTATTGCCGCCATATTTCGCTAAAAGGTCGTTTTTCAGCCCCGGATCAGTACGCCCCGACAACATCACGCTCATGTCTACTCGAGCCTGATCAAACGCTGGATTCAGCGCCTTATTGTCGAAAGGAAGATCCGTCTGTTCAAAAACGGAAAAGTCTTCTATTCGGAGTTCTTCTTGAACATGGATTTTGTAATCAGGAGCTTCCTTGGGATCGAGATTTCCTTCATCTTCCGTAAAGAGGTCAAGTTGATCTCCGATTTCTTCGCTAAAGATAGCTTGAATTTCTGTTGGCGAGGGGGGAGACGGTAAGAGTAAGAAAGCGAGAAACAATACGATGATTAAATGAAGGACGGCGCTCAGCGCATAGGACGCTAATCCTTTTTTCGTCACGACAATATCGTTCTCGGAAAGGGAATCTAATTCCAATTCCGGGGCAATTTCACGGATATTTTGCGCGTCCTGAGGGGTAAAGACGATTGGCGAAGTAGAAGTCTCAACGCCAGAAAGACGGAGTGGCTGAAGAGGAGGAACACGAGAATTACTAAATCCATTCTTTTGCGACAACTGACGATCCTGTCTTCAATTGAGAATATTTGTCGACGATTCAAGGGACTTCATTACCAAGCGTCACAAGGAATCAAAATAGCGGGCGATATAGTCGAAGACAACGATCGCCTGCTATGCATGATTGTTATTTTTTAGCGCCTAATTCACGCGAACGAATCGTTCCTCGCTCAACCGCTTCGATTAAAGCGGAGCGAAAACCTCTTTCCTCAAGAGCGGCGACTCCCGCGATCGTCGTGCCGGCTGGACTGGTAACCGAATCCTTGAGCGCTCCCGGATGTTTTTTAGTTCTCAGGTACATTTCAGCGGAGCCTTTGAGGGTTTGAGCCGCTAGTTCAAGCGCCATATTTCTCGGGAGTCCAGACTTGACTCCACCGTCCGCCAACGCCTCAATAGCCATAAACGCATACGCGGGTCCTGAACCGGATAATCCCGTAATGGCGTCAAGTTGAGTTTCCGGGACTTGGAAGGCGACGCCCACTGTTTCTAGAAGTTGTTGTACGAGCGCTCCGTCCTGCGCGGTAGCGTTGTTATTGAGGGTGAAACCGCTTGCCGCTTCTCCTACCAAGCACGGGGTGTTCGGCATGACTCGCGCAAGTCTAATCTCAGAGGTCAAAGCCGTTTCGAAAAAGGAAATGGGAAGACCTGCCGCAATAGAGACGCACAAAATCTTCGCAGATTTTTCAGCGACGGCGCTCTTTATGGGAGCGAGCGCCTGAGACATGAACTGCGGTTTTACTGAAAAAAACAACACGTCGACGCTATTCACAACGTCAACAGGATTTGAACAGACGACTGCTCCTGTTGCTTCCGAAAATTTCTTACCCGCTTCAGAAGAAACGTCGAAGCCGAAAAGTAAATTCGAAGTTAAAGTTTTGGAACGGAGGAAGCCGGAGGCAAGGGCTGTGGCCATTTGGCCTAAACCGATAAAACCTACTTTAAAATTTTGCGACATGTTTAACTCTTAAAACTACGCCAGCTAAGCGTTGTTATCCTGCATGACCATCATGACTTTACACCGGATTCTCGTAGCGTGTCAGGACAACAAACAAATCAATCCACTTTTGAATGGTACCTTCTTTTACTTTGAACGTCAAGATGCTATTACTTATTCGACAACCCTCTATTCTATCGAGATTGAAGGGGTTTGATTCTCTATAGAGAAAGGTATAATGACACGAAGGGATTTCCTTTTTGTCAGTGATTCTTGAACGTGTATTTTGTAGTTGTATTGAATCTTGACGGCCATTTGAAATCGTAGCGGGAGCAAACTAGTTATGTCTATGCGGGCGTCGGAGAATGTGAGGACGAATGGAACTATTCGCTCAAGCGAAGATCTTGAGAAACTAGTTTCTTCCGATGAAACGAAGGAGGGGGAAGCGTCTCTCTTTCAGCAAGTCAGAGAGTTGGTGGAATCTCTTGTTGTCGCCTTGTTTCTTGCTTTTCTTTTCAAAACGTTCGAGGCTGAAGCCTTCGTTATTCCAACAGGATCGATGGCTCCGACTTTAATGGGACGACATAAGGACGTTGAGTGTTCTCAGTGCTCATATCAGTTTCAAGTCAGCGCCAGCGAAGAGATGGATTCAAGCTCCAATCGCAGGAATGGACGACATGTGGTGGCGGGAACGTGTCCTCAGTGCGGATATACGCAGTACTTCGGCGACGAGGTTCCGAGCAACGGGAGAGACGCTGTTGCGCAGTCCTTTACGGGAGATCGCATTCTTGTAAGCAAACTTGCCTTTGATCAGCGTGAGCTGCGTCGTTTTGACGTGTCCGTTTTTCGTTCCCCTGCAGAACCGAAAATCAACTTTATAAAACGCATTGTCGGTTTTCCAAACGAGCGTCTCAGAGTTCAATACGGCGATTTATTCGTTCAACAAATTGACGAGTCTACTCAGGAAAAGGACGTTAGTTCCAGCGATATTGGAGGCGGCGAAGATTCAGAACGAAATTGGTCTCCAGACGTTGACCTTGGAACAATTGGAGATTTCCATTCATCGGACGTCGCTCACGAAGCCTCCGACGGGGGCGCCTTTGTTATTCAGAGGAAGGGTTACGAATATCTTCGTCAGATCTTGCAAGTGGTGTACGACGCCGATTACTCAGCTCCAGTCTTGGACGAAATTGGCTGGCCTTCTCGCTGGAGCGACGATTGGCGTAATCTCAACGAGGGATATAGCGGGTGGATTGAGTCGAAGTCTCGCAACTCGTCTTCTTTTGAATTTTCAGGGGACAGGACAGTTTTGTCGCAACCTGATTCCACGCCTCGGTTGACTTTGGCGTCCGAAGCCGATGTTTCTCCTCTGGCCGAAGAAGATCGAGATTTCGCGTGGCTTCGATATCGACATATTGTTCCTTCTTCTAAGGATTGGTATTACTTGGAGAGGGGAGAGTTGCCGCCTGAGATTAAGTCAAGTTCCGTGATCCCCAATAATCCGCGTTTGATTGACGACTTTACAAGTTATAACGCTGGTATTGCGAGGATGGCTCGAATTAAAGAATACACCGGAGAATACGAGTGGAACGACGTCTCTGGCGACGAGTTTTCAGAACTTGTTCGTCGAACGGAAGAAGGGCAGGGGGAACGATATTTTTGCTTTAAAAATCCCGACGGTTTTGGTTGTAACTGGGTTGGGGATTTAGGCGTTTCCTGCTCAATTACTCTGGGCGATAATTTTAGTTCAACTTCTGCCGTTTGCTTTGATCTGGTGAAAGGCGGAGTTGTTTTTAGGTGTTTGATTGAACCTTTTGACGATACAATTAAGCTCCTTATTCCCTCCGTTAAAGAATTCGAATGCGTTCAAACTCAGTTCCATTTCAAGCCTAACGCTACGTATAAATTCTCGTTTTACAACGTTGATGAAGAGATGCGCGTCGCTGTAGACGATCGCGAACTTTCCTTCGGCGACTATGGCGGTCGCTATGACGCTCTTTCCGATATTTCGATAACTGACGGAAGTTGTCCGTTACCACGTAACCGCGATCCGAATTCGCGCGACTTATCCCCAGCCGCTATAGGCGCGCGGGACGTCTCAGTGAAGGTTAATAATCTGAAATTGTTACGCGACGTTTACTATATCGCTGCTGGACGATTTTTAGAACCTTGGGATAGCGTACATTTTGTAGATTTTGGAACAGCCAGGTGCGATCGCTTAGCAAGCGAGCGGGTCTATCTTGGAAATGAAGACGATGCGGCAAAGTTTATGTCGTCCCCTTCGCTGTGGAAAGGCTATGGCAATTCAAAATCGATTCTACTTAGACAAAGTTCCGATCAATATGTGGCTTTTGGCGATAATAGCGGTTTTAGCTTAGATAGTCGCCTTTGGGCAACGAATAAAGTGCCGCATTATGTCGATAAGAATCTGCTTATTGGTAAAGCGTTCTATGTCTATTGGCCTCATGGCAAACCGCTTCCTCTTGTCGGTAAACCTTACTGGCCTAATTTTAGCAAGATGAGACACGTGGATTAACGATCTTCTAAGGACTGGGAGGTTTGATGAACAAACAGGAGAAGAATGACGGGCGTTACGTAGTTGTTTCGCTGTCCGATCGACGTTTTGACGAGTGTTTTGATCGAGTCAAGCCTGGTTTAGTAAGTACCGCTTATTACTTATTTGGAGCCTCGGAGTCCGCGGCTAAGGACGCGATCGACTCCCTCTTTTCAAAAAGTAAGAAGATTTTCGCAAGTTGCGAGATAGCAGACGTGCGCGCTTGGCTTTTCAGGATGCTTTTCATGTTTGCTCTTGATTCGGCTGGCGGAGGAAAGTTTAAAAGGCGAAAGTGCCCGTCTTCTCTGGACAACGTTCCAGAGAAGGGAGACGAGAATTCTACATGCGATGACAAAGGTTTTTCTGAATTGCGAAACGAGGAACTGAAGTGCGCCTTTATGGAGTTCTCTGTCGAGGAAAGAGCTGTTTTCCTGCTTCGTCAAAATGGCGAACTCACATACGAACAGATTGCTAGAATTTCCGGTAAGAGTTTAGAAGAAATTAAAGAGATTATGATGGCCGTAATTCGCCGTCTTAATCTCGCATTGGATCATTGTTCTGAGCTGATGCGACTTAACAACCAAGAGTCCGTCGAGACCTCCGATTCAGATAAGGAGCGCAGATGACTTCGAGGTTTCACGACGATTCTTTGCAGGAACAGTCTTTCCGTTTGCTTTATGGGCTTTTAACGGAAAAGGAAGCGGAGGAATTCCGTTCTTTTTTGACGACAGATTCTGAAGCGGCGCAGGTGTTTGAGGCTGTTCGACGTCGAGTCGATATGATCGTTGAATTCTGTTCTGTTCCTTCACATTCCGAGTCGATAGTAGAAACGGGCGAACGAAACGTCTCGCTCGAACCGCCGAGTTCAGACCCTTTTGCTTTTGACGCTGCGGTTGGAGCCTTTGAGTCGGGCGTGTTTGCAGATGAAGCGCGTGAAAACAAAACGACAGCTGTTTTTGCTGACCTTGAAACCAAAACATCCTCGAGTTCTCGACGGAAGAAAAATAAAAAGCATTCAGAAAAGTCTTCTACTCAAACGGGACAGAATATTGGTAAAAAAGATGCAAGGGATCTCGTTTGCGATAATTTGAGAGAAGGCGGATCTGCCCTCAGTAAGGCTTTCGGCTTGTATCTGAAAAGGTTGGGAAGGCTAATTAGAACTTCGCCTTTGTTTTTTTCAATTCTTACTCTCCTCATTTTTTTCGGGGGAATAATTATTTCAGGGGCGTGGCTTCATGAGCGTGAGTTAAGTCATTATTTTCAAGATGATTTTCGCGTACAAGTCGCCGCTCCTCGATTCTTGGTCAAGGACGCGGTTCAGACAATAGTTGTTAAGACGACGGGCGTCGACGGAAGACCTCGACGTATACCCATTCGTTTTTCTTTTATTGATCCAACTTCTAACGCAGTTTTATCGACTCATATAGAAGGAGGAAATAGCGGCGGAAGCATCCTCTATGAGTTGTCGGATTTAACGAACTTTCCTGAACGCGTCCTATTTACAGTTACAGCCGAAGGAATGGATAGCGAGTTGTTCAAGGCTGAATTACTGACGTTGGAGAGCGATAAAATCCGCCAAGATTCAGTCGCTGATTGGCTTGCCAGGAGCGAATCGATTATTTCTGGGGGGAACGGTTATACTTCAAAGATTATCAATCTGGCGTACGATGATCTTGTTTCCCAAATTGATTCAGAGAACACTTCGACAGGTAGCGATTCCAATCCGGCTTTAGATTCCTCGACAAAGGTAGAGGAAGATCAATTTAAGTCTGTAAAACTAAGTTTCTTTCCTGAAATGGGAAAATTTGTCGGATCGTTTTCCAATCATGTCGCTGTCTTTGCCTCAGACGACGAGGGAAGGCCGATTTCATGCAAATTTCTTCTTTTCCGGGATGGCGAAGATAACCCCATTGCCTCTTGGATTACGAATGAACGAGGCGTTGGAAATTTTGATTTTGCACCTAGGGACGGTGAAAAATATTGGGCGGCTGTTGTTTCCAATAAAAATGACTTTGAGGATCATAATTGGAAGTTACCTCAGCTTTTAGAAAAAACGAGCGACGTCATGTCGTCTTTTGACGATTTTTCGCTGAAATTTGACGTTGATCCTTCTGACGGCGTTGGAGCTATGTGTTTCAAGCCCTCTGTCGTTACTGAAAAGTTGTATTTTTCTTTGAGTGAAAGGGTTCTCTCCGCTTCAGATTCGCCTGTAATGAGGATTTCTTCTCTTGTTCGCTTGCCTCTATTAGTGGTCATTGAAAAATCAGGCGTCAATGTGATGCAGTCTTTTATAACGAGTTCTGGAGAACGACGTGAATGCACCTTTGCTTTACCCGAAAGACTGGCTGGTTTGATGACTCTAAAGCTGTTTACCATCGGTCAAGGCGGCGTGCGCATTCTTGGAGAGATTCCCTTCTGGCGTTTCCCATTTGAAGACGATACCCAAGTAGCTCCTGTCGACGTTGTCAAAGGAAAGTATACGGAAACGGTTTTCTCTTCTCAGAATCCTACGGCAAATTTCCCTGACGACTCTCAACAACATCGCTTATGCGCGTACTGGTCGCAAAATGTTAGAGATGCGGTTGCTTCTTTGGGAATAGACGAGTTTTTAGGGCTTTTGGACGTCTCTGAGAGGAACTCTATTCTTCAAACAATGCAAACGCAACCGCAGACTGAGTTACCTGTAGTCTTTGATAATCTTGAGACTTTGAGAGAACGTACGCGTCTCAAATTAGAACAATTCAATAAGAATGAAACCAAGGTGTTTCTATGGCTCATCCGTTTGGGGGTTGCCGGGTGTTACGTGACCTTATTGGGCGTCTTGTTCCTTTCTGTTTTCCGGGCGTTTACTTTTGGTCGTGGGGCAACGCTCTTAGGGATTATCTGCATTCTACTTCTTTACTCTATTCGCGCCCTCTCATTATTGGATTATGTGGACGTTTCAACTTCTCATGACGTTGTGTTTACAACCCAAGTAAAGGCGTCGCACGAAAAGAATGAGGATGTGGATAAAGAAGGCAGCCTTCTTAATAATAATCGAAGGAGGTATTCTTCTGTGGCAACGTCTTCCAAACGTCCAGAAGCGCATACGTCTTTCAAGCATTTAGCGGATTTTCCTTTAAACGAAAACGACGTCAAACTGAACTTAGAGAACTATTTATCAGTCGAGGAAATAGATTCGGGCGTGCTCGTTTTAAAGTATTGTTGTAAAAAACCTAAAGGTGAAAAGACAACTGTCAGAATTCGGTGGGTTTTGGGAGAGAACTATACAGAAGATGAGCAACGCGCGGCGTTACCGTAATTTGACGGGTTCCTCATCGTTCTCATAGGCTGTCTTTTGTACAGGTAGATGATTGAGCGCGTTCTTTACCAACGGCGTCCAGAACGAATCGACGCCCTGTGAATCGAATAGTACGCAAAGCGTTTCCCCATACGGTATTTCTTTTCCTGCGATTGAAGGCGGCAGGAAAAGGCCGTATTTGGTGTTGCCCTGCTCGTAGTAGGCAATGATTTTATTATGATAATTGGAGTTGAATGTTATTCCATTTTCAGACAGAGTAAACTGAGATTCTAATTCATTAAAAGGCACAGCGTCATTGATGAAACGCAACTTAGTAACATTCCGGGGGGATATGTCAAGAGCTTGTTTGTCGATCAATCGGTGAATAACCTTTGCAGGGATGGCGCCTCTATATATCTTTATCGAACCTTTTCCTGTAAAAATTCCTTGGCTGAGGAATCCTTCGTTAATTGTTAAATCTGAAATAGAGCCTGTAAATCCCTGAGGTAGATCAAACTGACGACTCACATTTTCCAGGGGACAGTTGCATAAATGAAGGTTGTCTAGCTTTGTTATCCAGATCTTGGTTGAAAGGGAATAGGCGTCGGCGTCTGACGACGACTCGACGACGCCCGTAAACCAACCTTCTTTCCCGAGAATCGAGAATTTGGGGAATACTGACGAAAGAAGAGCGCACGGAGTCGGGGATTTACCGGAGTGGTACCTTATAGTTTCCGTCTCGGAAACTTTATTTTTTCGGTATGAAAAATAGAAAGGTTCTGGCGCTGAGATATTTTGAATCTCGAATAATGCGTCTATCCTTTCAATCTGAGGGGATTGATAAAGTAAGAACCTCACCTTTTCAAATTGGGGAGATTGAGAGGAAAGGAGGAGAATTTCTTTGCGAATTGAATCATAGGTAATCCCTGCGTCTCCCAGTGGCGTCTGGTATGTTCTTGTCTTGAATGTGGAAAGAAGCTTGGATTTACTCCATCGTGGAAGAGGCGTTTGGGCGTTGCGGAGTTCTTCGTATTCGCTTCTTTCAAGAATCTGTAGGTTTTCGATAACGACGCAGACAATCTTTGAAGTTTGACGCGGAAGGCTCGTTAGAATCCTCTTGCGAAAAATATCAATGAGTTCAGATGTTTGCGTATTCGTGCATCTTATGGTAGGGATTACGAGAAGTTCATAATTAAGGTTCTTGTCGACGTCACCGAGTAGTTCTTCAAAAGAAGGGGTTAATCCATCTTCGTTTGTTTCAAGCTGACTTTCAGAATTTTGGGAGGAAATTCCTTCGTCGACAGAGTTGACCTGCGCGTTCATTGAATCAAAAGAATGTGCGAAAGCGCATAAAATTTTTTGATCCCGTAAACTTAGACAATAGATCTCTGGACAATGAAGTAACGAGGAATTAGAACTCGCGGAACTGAGCTCGACATTAATGAAACGCGTTACGGATGGTTGCAGTATCTCTCTCTTCTCGAAGTTTACCTCGCATCTTAGTTGTCCAGAGACGACGTCGCAGGCGATCTGCGTTGCTTTTTCTGTGTTCAACCAATAGAGGTAGAAAGCCGACGTTAGAAGGGTAACGGGGCCAAATATCGTAAAAAGAGTCGTTGTCCAAAGACGACGCGTCCGTTCACGTAACGCTACCATAAGGGAATAATTTTTGAGGGATAACCGTAATAAAAAGAGTCGGCAAGGGACGATTCTAACGAATCAAACAATCCCTTGCCGACTTTATGGTAAAGAAGAAAAACCGTCAGTACAAGAGCGATTTCGCGGACTTAAGCTCATTTATAAAGGCGTCTACAGATAGTTCTTCTCCTGTGGCGTCTTTGACGAAATCTTCCCACCTAGCCGAAGCTCCTGGTTTAAAGACGCGTTCGTCGAGAAGTTGCCCAAATTTTTTAGGATCTCCATTCGATTCCCTCGTTAAGGAATTGCGCAACTGTGAACCAAAGAGCTCGCCAAGCATGTAGTTGTGGTAATAGACAGGCGCTATTACAAAGTGAGGCTTAGAAGCCCAGTCAGCCTTGTTTCTGTTCGGTCGGACTTCTAAGAGCTGATATTTCCCTGTCATCGAGTTCCAAAGAGCATTTAAATCTTGCTCGGGATTTTCGTATAGGGCCTTCTCAAAGAAGGTCATGACAATCGTCCAGCGGCAGAAAATTAATTGCTCTCTCAGGCGCTGTTCAATCAAATCGTTTTTAATGGCGTTTGCTTTTTCTGGAGAGACGCCTCTGTTGTTAACCAGCCATTCAGGATTGCGGGCAAGGGCTCCAAAATATTGAGCGACGCCTTCCGTCGTGAAAATGTGATTGGCTGATCTTAGATTATAGGGTAACGTTCTGGCGACGTTGAAGTCGTAAATGGCATGCCCCAATTCATGCAACTGCGTATCCATCCATTCAACGTCAGGTTTGATATTGCAGAGGATACGAACGTCGCCCTCGAGATTCATGTTATTGCAAAAACCGTGTTGGGATTTGCCTTCTTTTTCAAAAAGATCGCTATTCTCGATGATCGACGAAACGTCAAACCCCAGAGTTTGATAGAAGCGAATGGACGTATCGACAATATCCTGTCCCGTGATATCAGAATAGAATTCATTGAGATTGATTTTGGCTGAAGGAGGAGCTTGCTGGAAGAAGGGATTGTCGTAGTGCCACGGCATGATACGGTCTACAGAAAACTTTTCCTTTAACTCAGAGTCTAGCTCTTCTTTGATTTCTTTGAATAAAGGACGTGTTTTCTCTTCCAAATCTGTAAAAATCTGGATTAATTCTTCAGGAGAGAAATCCTGAAAAGAGACCGTCATCTCCCAATAATTGTCGTAACCAAGTTTCTGCGCCGCTTCGTTACGAAGTTTGGCGAGCTCGACGACCTTAGGAGCGACAAGTTCGCCCACTTGTTTAAGAGCGTCCCATATCTTATAGCGCTTTTGAGAATCGGTTTCCTTTTCCAGGAGTTCAAGAAGTTCATTGTTGGTATAGGTTTTCCCCTGATATACCGCGCGCTGATTTTGGAAAAGTTGCTCAATCTCTGAACTTAGTTCAATAATCTTCTGGTTAAGCTCTTCTGGAATTTGATTTTGTTCAAATGCTCGTTCCGCCACATAAGCCGCTCGCTGTTCAAGAGGAGAAGCTTCTGTTGCCTGCGCCCGAAGATTTTTCAATTCTTGATATTTTTCAGGATTGGAATGGTATTTGACCATTTCCAACGACGCGGCAGACGCCTTTTCAAAGGACTCGCTCGTACCAAGAATCATCGAGTCCCACCACGTGTATGAAACGTCGCAATATAGCTTTTTATAATCCTGCTGATATCGGTTCATAAACGCCGCCAAACGTTCTTCCGCCTCGCCAGCGCGTACCCCTGAATTCATGCTGATCCCTGCCATAATCAAAAGAAGGAAAGTGATTAACCCGTTTTTCATTTTATTCATTGAGAAACCGTTTAAGTGTAGTTGCGCTTTTTTGGAATAGGAGCTGTCCAAATGGACCGCGTTACCATTACAGGAAAATAATGTTTATAGGGTTTTTAGTCAACCCCCGAAAGGCGTTTTATGTTGTTAAGTTTATTTAGCGCGACTTGCCGATAAGCGTTCATGGAGTGAGGGAAAGAATGTTTTTGATTTTTCTTAGGCTTTTTGGGATAAATTTTAAAGGAGAATAAAGCCGCCGTCCGATTTAGATACAGCCAAGGCGCTGTGAACACCCGCCGACAAGGTGGCGTGGACTATGATGAAGTGGCTTTCAGATAGTAGATTTTGTTTTGTTGGCGAGCTCTAACCCTGCGAGCTTATATCAACGGTCAATTGTGACGAGACAAAATTTATAGCGTTTAAGGGGAGATTTGGCTCGGTCGAACAGACAATGTTCGTTCGGTTGCAGATGTAAGGACACATGAGATGAGAACAACAATAAAGACGTTCTTAGCGTGTTTGTTGGTTTGCGCGACGACGGGAGGATGCTTGAGTATCCCCAATAGCGAAACTGTTTCACCTCGGTATTTTAGAAATAAAAGCCAAGGTGGATCGCGTAGCAAAATGGAGCAGATTAACTTCGTTAAGTTGCGTATGGACAAGCCAGTTGAAGAACTGTTGGGCCCAAACGACGTGTTGGGCATCTATATTGCAGGTATAACGGGTAGCCCAGAAGATGCGCCTCCAATTCACAATATTGGCATGAACTCGACAGATCGACCGGCGTCTGGTTATCCCTATATGGTTCGATCGGATGGTACTCTTTCCCTTCCGATGCTTCCCGAACCGATTTATGTGGAGGGGATGACCCTTATCAAGGCTGAAGAAGCGATTCGCGCGGCGTATACCTTGAAGCGTGAAATCGTACGAACGGACGCCAATATTTCCGTCTCCCTCATTAAGCCTCGAACTTACCATGTAACGGTAATCCGTGAAGACGTCGCGAGCGACGATATGCGAACTTCCTCGAATTCAAATACGATGAGTAAGGGCGCTGGGTATATGGCCGGTATCGCGCGAGGGACGGCGACTTCTCTCGAGTTGCCCGCTTATCGTAACGACGTCTTGGAGGCGTTGAGCCAGACAGGCGGACTTCCTGGACTTAATGCGAAGAACGAGGTTGTCATTCTTCGTAAAGCGTATAGCGAGGAATTTAGCGATCGCGATTATATGTCGGGAGACGACGTCGGGTATGCGCAGAGTCAGGTTGCTCAAAGATACAACGAGTCTGGCGAGATTTCCGACTTGAATTCGGATCTGGGCGTGTTGCGCATCCCGCTTAGGGTTGGTCCCAATGACACTCCTCCTCAGTTGACTTCGGAAGACGTGACTCTGTATGACGGGGACGTCGTCTACATTCAATCCCGTGAAGCGGAAGTCTTCTACACAGGCGGTTTGATTAAGGGCGGCGTTTATCCGGTTCCTCGCGACTACGATCTTGACGTTATGGGCGCGATTGCCACGGCTGGCGGAACAGTCGGCGCTTCTGCTGGAGCATCCCAGACGAACCAGGGTGGTCGAGTTGGAAGTATCCTTCCTGCTAGCCGCATCCTAGTCCTCCGAGAGGTCAATGGAAAGCAGTACGCCATTCAGATACGTCAGCGTGAAATGTTACGCGACCCATCGCAACGAATCCTTATAGAGCCTAACGACGTCATTCTCGTGGAATATACGCCTGTTGAGTTGTGGTTTAATATGCTGTACAACATGGTCAATCTTTCCGTCAGTCCAAGCGATTTCAAGTAGTCTTGGAGTTGTGCTTCTGGGCGTTCCGCAGGGTTTTAGAAACGCTTTGAGTTAATTAAAAAGACGCGATCGTCATGATTGCGTCTTTTTTTGTTATTCTTGAGACAGTGGTAAAGAGTTTCCATTGACGATAATAGGATTTGTTGTAGAATAACCAGAACTATTTTCTTGAAATTGGTTCAAGGAACGAGCGTCGTCGGTTCGACGGCGTTTGGGAAATGTTTATTGACAAGAGCTGGCGTAGCATGTCGGCGGCTGGCTAGTGATTTTAGGACATTGTCTAAACGTTGTGAGGGTGTTCTTGACATCTTGTGACGATGTGCTGAAAAGACAATGAAGGAAGTGAGAATGGCTGAAACAACTCTCTCTATTAAGGCGTTAATTGAGTCTTGCGTTCATTATGGACACCGCGCTAGTTTGTGGAATCCTAAGATGCGTCCGTATGTTTACGGTCGTCGTAAGCTAATCCATATTATTGACGTCCGCGAGACTGTTCGTGGAATTCTTCGTGCTCGTAAGTTTTTGAAGCAAGTCGCGGCTGAAGGGAATCTTGTTCTCTTTGTTGGAACGAAACGACAGGCCTCTGAGACTATTAAGACCCAAGCTGATCGTTGTGGAATGCCGTATATCTCCGAAAGGTGGTTGGGGGGGACTCTTACCAACTTCGAAACGATTCGTAGCCGAATGCGAAGACTTGAAGAACTCGAAAACATCATCAATGGCGAGCTTCTGCAGACTTATTCCAAGAAGATGCAGTCCTCTCTTATGCGAGAGTACAATAAGATGTATCGCAACTTGAACGGTCTTCGTAAGATGGATCGTTATCCCGCCGCGATGGTCGTCGTCGATCCTCGTAAAGAAAAGAACGCCGTTCGTGAAGCGCGTAAGCTAGGCGTCGTCTCTATCGCATTGATCGATACCGACTCTGATCCTGACGAAGTGGATCTGCCCATTCCTGGCAACGACGATTCCATTCGTTCTATCGATTTGGTTATTTCCTACTTGGCCGACGCCGTTTGTGAAGGCATTAAGGAACAGGAGTCCAGTAAGTATGACGCGGCGCAGGCTCAGACAGAAGACGCTGCGATCGAGGAAAAGGCCGTCACGGAGTGATATCGTTTATCTAATGTAGACGTTATCCCGAGTGTGCTTTTCGATTAGAAAAACCTCTTATAGGAGATAAATAATGGCTGAAATTTCTGCCGCGATGGTTAAGTCACTGCGTGACAAGACTCAGTTGCCCATGATGGAGTGCAAAAAGGCTCTTCAACAAGCGGAAGGCGACGAAGCGAAGGCTATCGAAATTCTTCGTAAATCTGGTAAGGCGAAGATGGTTTCTCGCTCTGATCGAGAGACCGCTGAAGGTCGTATTGCGATTTATCAAGGTTCGAATGGCGTTACCGCTATGATCGAAATCCTTTGTGAATCCGCTCCTGTTGCCGCTAATGATCAGTTTGTTGCCTTGGCCAACAATCTGGCTAAGCAATTAGCCGAAGGTTCGGGCGCCGCTACTCCTGAAGAATTGTTAGCGCAAGGAGATCTTCAACTCCAGTTTGACGATCTTATGAACAAGATTCGCGAGGTCTTCAAAATCAAAAGGATCGTTCGTGTCGAAGGTTCTGTCGGCACCTACCTGCATCACGACGCTCGCGTTGGCGTTCTTCTTCAAGTGGAAGGTGAAAATGCTGAGTTGGCGAACAACCTCTGCATGCAGATTTGCGCTATGACTCCTAAGGCGTTGAACGCCGATGATCTCGATCCTGAAGTTCTCAAAAAGGAACGAGAAATTGCTGAGGAACAGACTCGCGCGGCGAATTCTAACAAGCCTGATAACATCATCGCCAAGATTGTTGAAGGTCGTGTCAAGGCTGTCCTTAAGGAAATCTGCCTTGAGGATCAAGCGTATATCATTGACGCCAATAAGACCGTTGGTCAGGTTGTAAATGAAGGCGGCTTGAAGCTGAAGAAGTTCTATCGCTGGGGTGTTGGACGTTGAGTCTTTGAGTAAACCCAATGAAAAGAGCCGGGCCAATTTGGTCTGGCTTTTTTTGTATTCTTCAAGAGGATTCTTTCGGAAAATTTTGGCCTATTGGCTATTACAAACTGATAACTGGTTGTTTTCAAGAGTCTTTTATCTGGAAACGCGACATGGATTCTAGAACTCTAAAAAACGCTAAAGAAGCGTTTGCTGCTTCAAAAGAATTTCAAAGAACCATCTTGGCTCTTAATGATGGACAATCCGTTTTATGGGATGGATGCATAGGAAGTTCCAATGCTTTCATCGGAGGCGAGATTGTCGATCGTCTCTCTAGACCTTTAATTGTCGTTATTTCTAAAACGAAAGAGCTTGAAGGTGTTAGTAATGACTTTGCCATTTTTACGGATTCCCCCGTGTTCCAGTATCCTTTCTCCATCTCTTTTCCAAACAGATCTTCTGAAGAGCATGACGATCATATCTTTCTTCCAAGCAAGTCTGATTTAGGCCGACGCTTGAAAGCTTTAGAAGCTTTGGATTTGTGGAATGACTCCAGGCAAGCTTGCGGATCAACAGAAGAAGTTTTGCCACCTATCATTGTTACGACTTTATCTGCTTTAGCCCAACCTGTTCCAACGCGTAAACAGGTAATAGAGAACACGTATGAAATAAAGAAAGGCGATTCGGTTGATCGTGACAAGCTCACTCGATGGTTGGTGGAAGGAGGGTTTTCGCGCCTTCCTACTGTAGAATTTACGGAGGAGTTTTCGGTTAGAGGCGACGTCATTGATATTTATGCTGTAGATTGGGACACGCCAGTGCGCATAAATTTCTTTGGCGACGTGGTCGAATCTATTTATAAATTTGATATTCAGGATCAACGATCCCTCGAAGAAGTCCCGAGCGTTCATATTTCTAGAATAGCCGCCTGTGGAGTTTGGGTGGCGTCCGTTTGGGATAGAATTCCTCAGGATTGCCTTCTGATGATTAATGAGCCGTCTGAAATTATACAATCCGTACGACAGGAGGATCTAGGGCAGGGAACTTTGACCAGCGAACTGATGAATAACCTGTATTCGAGACAGGTCGTTGTTACTTCAAATTTCGCGTCAGGGGATGAACCTGTTGATCTTGTCATTCACTCTCACTTTGCTTCCGTCGATAGATTTCAAGGAAATTGGAACGCTATTGCGAAATCGTTTCAGGAACTAGGAAATGACGAGTGCGTCTTTCTTGTCTCTTCTTCGGAAAATGAATCGACTCTCATTCGAGAGAGAATTCTCCATTCTGACGCAAATATAATAAAACGAATAAATTTTCTTCATGGCTGTTTAGGAAGAGGGTTTGGATGGAGTGAGAATTTATTCCTTTTTATAAGTTTGTCTGAGCTTTTGGGGAAAGCTTCCAGCGTTTCAGGGTATCCTAATAGGGCCCTAAGAAGAACTCTGGATTCTTTCTTAGAATTAACTCCAGGAGATTACGTAATACATATTGATCAGGGATTAGCTTTGTATCGAGGTATTAAAACGATGAAGAAAGCTAATCAGATTGAAGATCATTTGATGTTAGAATTTGCCGATCATCTTGTGGTATATATACCAGTGTCCAGAATTGGCAAAATTCAAAAATATGTTGGTTCTGGAACCCATAAGCTTAAACTTGCCAAGTACAACGGAAAGACGTGGGCTACCAAAAGAGAGGTTGCGCAAAAAGCCATTTGGAAATATGCGAACGAAATGCTAATGGTCGAGGCTGCACGTAACTCATACTATGGAATCGAATTTCCACCCGATGGAGAATTACAAAAGTCTTTTGAATCTCTTTTTCCCTATCATGAAACGCAAGATCAGCTGAAAGCAGTTGAAGAGATTAAGTGTGATATGGAATCTTCACGTCCAATGGATCGACTTTTGTGTGGAGACGTAGGGTTCGGGAAGACTGAGGTCGCTTTAAGAGCGGCGTTCAAGGCGGTCGAAGCGGGGTATCAAGTAGCAGTTTTAGCTCCCACAACAGTTTTAACAGAACAGCACTATCGTACCTTTTGTAGCCGAACGTCGTCTTTTCCTATCCATATTGCTTCGTTATCTAGATATGTTTCCCCTAAAGATCTAAAAGAGACTATTGAAAAAACCGCCAACGGAGAGATTGATATACTGATTGGAACTCACCGCTTGTTATCTAAAGACGTCTCCTTTAAAAAGCTAGGTTTGATTATTATAGATGAAGAGCAAAAGTTCGGGGTTGTCCATAAAGAGCGCCTTAAACAGTTTAAATCGAACATAGATTTACTTACGATGACCGCTACTCCAATTCCCCGAACTTTACATTTTTCACTTTTGGGAATCCGAGAAATATCAAATTTAGAGACGCCTCCGCCGGACAGACTCCCTGTTGAAACTAGATTGGTTCGTTTTAACGAGGAGATTATTAGAGAGGCAATTGAACGCGAATTAAAGCGAGGCGGACAGGTCTGCTTCGTCCATAATTACGTTAGTGATATTTTCAAAGTCTCGAATTTTTTAAAAAGAATAGTTCCGGAAGCTCATGTAGGAGTGGCATATGCCCAAAAAAGTGATCTAGAAGACACGATGAGGGATTTTGTTATTCACAATATTGACGTTTTGGTGACTACAACAATTGTAGAAAGCGGTTTGGATATTCCTAACGTCAACACAATTCTTGTTAACAATGCGGATCGCTTTGGTCTGGCTGAACTTCATCAGCTCCGAGGTCGAGTTGGACGAAGTAAAAGACAAGCATATTGTTATCTAATGCTTAAGGAAGATAAAAGCTTTGACACGAAATCCTTATTGAGGTTAAATGCCATCGTCGAACATTCTCGTTTAGGCGCTGGATTCCAAATAGCAATGAGAGATTTAGAGATCAGAGGAACGGGGAATATCTTGGGGAAAGAACAAAGCGGACACCTCGAAGCTGTCGGGTATGAAATGTATTGCGATATGCTCGAAGCTTGCGTTCGCGCTTTAAAGTCTCAACCTCAAAAATTGCGGGTAGACGTCGACATGGATTTGCCTGTTAATGCATTTTTATCTCAATCTTATATAGAGGAATCGACGGAAAGGATAGATTTCTATAGACGTATCGACAGAGCAGCGTCTTTTGAGACTGTTAACGACCTGATAAAAGAAATGAGGGATCGATTTGGAAGACTTCCAGTGGAAGCGTCGCGTCTTTTCCAGCTTTCAAAGATTCGAATAGCTGCTTTTAGATACAGAGTGAAAAAGGTCATTTTAGTACAAATGAGCAACGTGGGGGCAAATCACAACTTATTAGAAATAGAATTCAGGTCTTCAAATCTAAAGGAACGTTTATTAGCGGTCTTACAGAGGAAGTCGATTGAGCTTAGACTTGTTGACGAACTCGGAAAGGGATATGTGAGTTTGCCCCCACAGGTCTTTAATAGTAACGGTGGAGAGATAAATCCTGATAACTTATTAAATTTTGTTTATCAATTGTTTGATCATGATCCGGATCAACCCATCGATGAAGTTGAGAAACACTGTCGAGACGTAGTCCAAACGCAACTCAAATCTTTAGAAAAAAGTATTGAGAATTCCGAGCAGACTGGAGAACCGCTGAAAAAGTATTTGAAAAGAGGGAGGAAAAACAATAATCCTCTGAATTGAAATCTTTCGAAATTTGTACTTCTAGCTTGGGGGATTTTTTAGGATCTATCCACTCAAGTATTTTTAGCATATCTTCACGTGATACTGAAACACATCCGGACGTTGGCGTTGATGGAGAGAGCCAGAGGTGAAAAAATATAGCGCTACCTTTCTCTGGTATTATTGGTTGAGAATTGTATAGCGTCGTTAAAACGACTTCATAGCGAATGGGAAGATTATGTAACGCCTCGTGGGAGATTTCGGGGACTTCGCCACTAAACCACATATTATATAAAGGTGATGAGACTGAGTCAATCCAGAAATCCTGCGGGGTTGCCTGTCGATATGCGCATCTTGATTTAACGGGCGGCTCTTGGGAAAAACCGAAAGCATATCCTATTGGCCAACTTCCTGAAGGCGTTTTACCGTCGCCCTCTTTTTTTTCATTTGGTTTGGCTATTCCATTTCTTCCTATTTGCGCGGGCGTTGGTCCGAAGTCTTTAACCCATGGACTGTTGGAATTAGCTCTTGAGTAGCACGTTACCGTTGCCTCCGAGGTTTCTTCTGTTGAAGCTGAAACGTATATTACTTGGTTACAGTTTAAGGCGTCGAGAGGCGGAAGTTCTTGGGCGCTAGTTAAGCAGGACGCTGTAAAAAATAGTATCAATGAAAGAAACGCTTTCATAACGGCTCCTTTTTGGGGGTAGGTGAGTTGACGACAAGGCTTAATCATTATCTATCATAGCATAAATGGACGATGAGGAGGTCAAACAAATGTCAAAATTAGCTTGAATACCTTTTTCACTATAATTTTAGGGAAGCTTTTATTTCATTCTTGGGGAGATGGAGAAAGGCTGTATAGAAGGGGAAAGAAAAGGCTATGAGGGGAATCTAAGGATAAAAAGATCAAGTATGTATGTAGATGAAGATTTACGATTGAATGGGCAAAAAGGGAAGGGAACATGGGGAATACAACTGAGCGTGAAAAGTATGAAATCGGTGTAAGAGAAAACAAAAAGAGCGTTCATACTATTCCTCTGTGAAGCGCTTATTCCTAACTAAAAAAACGTACATCGTTAAATCTTAGAGCGAGCGGAGCCTTAGGATCTGAAGGCGGTATCGAAGGAGCTAGCGGATCGTCTGGGTTACAAAGTTATGGGAAAAGGGTGAATAAAATTTGTAAAAGGTTGTTGACAAGCGACGGCCCTGGTCTATAATACTTGCAAAGTTAATCGATTGCTAGTTCAGTGATTGACAAGACGGGGAGTTAGCTCAGTTGGGAGAGCGCGACGTTCGCAATGTCGAGGTCGAGGGTTCGACTCCCTTACTCTCCACTTTAAAGGCGGTTTTTTAGACCGTCTTTTTTTGTTTTGTATACACATAATAAAAGGGAGAGCTTTAAAACTCTCCCTTGCGTCTGGCTTATTATGCGTTTTTTTCTACCGGACCAACGATTTCCAAGTAATTATCGGTGACGATAGAAGAGCCATCTTCGACTAACGCAATGATTCCTGTAATGATGGCGATTTCTTTGCGGATATAATACTCCGCAATTGTCTGTTTCCGGCTATTGCTTGTCGCTTGGTCGAGAAGGAGATGACCGATCAAAATCGCTATAGCGGCGTCGAGTAACTTTCTTGCTTGAAGTTCTACGTAGTTCACTCCCTTTAAACGAGCAATCGCGATAGCGTCGTCTAGGCGGGCTCGAACAGCTATTAGCTTTTCTCTTAGCGAATCCAAGACGGAATTCTTCAAACCTTTATTTTCAAAAGACGAAATATAGGTCTGATAAATACCTGAAGTAACCCCTCTTATCGCGGCAACTATTTGCAATTGAGAGGTTCCCTCATAAAGAGTAGTGACTCGCGCATCGCGCAAGAAACGTTCCGCCGGATAGTCCTGCATGTAGCCGCTACCGCCAATCGCCTGAATCGCGTCCGTTGCAACGCTGATACTCATTTCGCTACAATAGTACTTACTCATGGGGGTAAGCATGGCGTTCAACTTTTTGTAGTTGCGCGATTTCTGGCGGAAAAGTTTCTTCTCTTCGTCAGAAAGGGCGTCTGCATTTCGTTCAAGAAGGCGATTGTAGTTATTTTCGTAATCGCAGATACGAGCCGTTTCGTAAGCAATTGCACGACCCGCTTCGATGCGAACACGCATGTCGGCAACCATTTCGGCGACGGCAGGGAGTTTTTCAATTGGGGCGCCAAATTGTTCACGGGCATTCACGTAATTTCTTGCTAGACGCTGCGCCGCTTCCGCTACGCCAAGAGACTGAGCGGCGATTCCGAGGCGCGCGCCATTCATGAGTGACATTACGTAGGTGATCAAACCTCGTTGACGCTCGCCAATGATACGACAGGGAGTATTGGTGAAGACAAGTTCGCACGTCGGTGATCCATGAATTCCCAATTTATGCTCTAGATGTCTAACTTTAATGGAAGAGTCGCGATTACAGACAAAAAGACTCAGCCCTCGTCCGTCAGAAACATGCGCTTCACTTCTTGCCAAAACCAGAAGAACCTCTCCACAACCGTTTGTAATGAAGCGTTTTACTCCATTGAGAGTCCAGTTGCCATTTTCGTCCTGAGTCGCTTTCAAGCTTACCGCTTGGAGATCGGAACCAGCGTTAGGTTCGGTAAGAACCATTGCGCCCGTGACTTCCCCTCGTGCAAAGCGGGGTAAGTATTCGTCCTTGAGCTCTTCAGAGGCAAAAGCGTAAATCGTCTCAGCAATGCCTTGGAGCCCAAAAAGATTCATGAATGAACAATCGCCCCTAGACACGATTTCAGTTGCGATCGTATAGATAAGGGTCGGACAATTTAACCCGCCGTATTTACGAGGTAAGGTGAAACCTTGAAGATCAGCTTTTTTCATCACGTCAAGGTTATGTCTGACTAGGGGATGGAGAGTAACTGTTTGGTCTGGATTTAACGTGTTTCCTTCCCGATCTACCGTTTCCGCGTTTGGCGCCAAGACGTTCGCTGATAGTTCACCGACAATAGTCAAAACCCTTTTATAATTGTCGATAACGTCGTCCAAATCTCGCGGAACATAATCGGCGTCGCCATTAAGCGTTTCTCTCTCTTGGAGTGTTGCGATTTCCTTCAAGTCGTAATGGTTAAAAAGGAATTGAATGTCTTGATTGTCTGTGAAAAAATTTGACATATAAAATCCTAATACTGCTTATACACTCTAATCGCGTATTTTCTCTATTCTTAATCCTGAGAAGACTCAGAGAAATCCGCACCTTTGTCCTTTTCTTAGAGTCATTATATACACAATAGTAAAAAACGACGACTCAAGAGAATCGTCGTTAACATTGAGCGTTATTCAACACGGTTAGGTTGTCAACTTAAGACGCCGTTGCTGGCGTTATTACTCTTCTGAGTCATCCTTTTTGTCAATCGCCGTTTTTTTAGTCGCTTCTTTAACGGCGGCGTCAACCTCTTCTTCCATTCCAGCCACGCCTTTTTTAAATTCCGTGACACTTCGGCCGAGCGAACGCATTACAGATGGAAGCCGATTACCAAAAAGAAGGAAAGCAATCAGAGCAACAAGTACAAGTTGAACTGGTGAACCAATCATACCGAAAAGAAGTGGGGACATATAAAGCCCTTTCATTAAATTTCTAAACAACGTCAACCGTATTAACGTGTCTGTTGCGATGTGTGCAGGAAATAACGAACTTATATTAAGGAGAATCCCCTGCTTTAACCAAGGAAAGAGGTATTTTTTTCAATAGCACAAATCTACTACAACCAAAACACCGTGGGTTCATTTTACAGAAATAGAAGTAAACGTCAACGCTTGCCAACTAAGTTTTGAATTTTTGCTTTTGCGGTTCGTTGTCGCACTAACTAACCAATGCAACTAACTTCAAGAACTTCTCCTTAAAATAACCCCCGACGACGGATCCTCTTAACTTAAAAGAGTTTGCTTAGACTCCGGAAGTCGTTTTCTGAATTTTTCCGATAGAGCGAGAATCGTTTTTACCGGGAGCGTCTCCGCGCGAATTTCTCCCTTTAGATTTAATTCAGATAGTATTGAGTCGATTGCTTCCTTTTCTAATTTATTTTTAAACGCGCTACACAGCACTGAACGAATAAATTTGCGACGATGAAAAAATAACGCCCTCACAAATTCGTGAAAGTACTGAAGGTTCGGGATCTTTTTGCGTTTTTGCTGATTGTATATGACCTGAACAATGGCGGAATCAACTTTGGGGCGAGGCCAAAATACTGAGGGGGCCATGATTCGCAGGATGCGACAATCGCATTGAGCTTGCATCCAAACCGCAAGAGCCCCATAATCCTTTGTGCCAGGCCGAGCGACAATTCTATCGCCTACTTCCTTTTGGATCGTCACCGTCATCGAGTAGGGGGGGATATCTGTCAAGAGAAGATTTGACATAAGTGGCGTTGCAATCTGATAGGGAAGATTGGCGCACAATTTGAAGCGTCGCTCGGGGGATCGCGCTAACTCTTCGCGAATAATTTCTAATACATGCCGATTGAGTCGATTTTTATTTTCCAAAATATCGGCAAAGAGGAAACGTATATTATCTTTATCCCAGTGTTCTTGCTTAGCCATTTCGTGCATGACTGAGTCAACTTCGACTGTGACGACGCATCCGGCTTCCTGAGACATTGCGCCGGTCAAAGATCCTGTTCCTGTTCCAACCTCGAGAACAACGTCGTTTTTATCTAGGTCAGCCGACTCATGAAGCAAGTGTAGGAGATTAAGATCAATTAAGAAGTTTTGTCCCAATTTTCCTCTTGGGTGAATGCCGAGCGTCTCAAAACGCTCCATTAGATAGGTCCGAGTTTGATTATTTGATGAACCTTCGCTCATAACTGTTTCCTGAGTTTGAAGAACAGACGACTGCGTTAATTTTTGTTACAGGTGCCTCTCTCAATAGTATATCACAACTTTTACATATGAAAACGGCCCGTCATGATTAGCTGTATGCTCAGCTTCTTTCTATAACGGCTTTTGTAGGCGCGGCGAATGGTCAATGATTTTTTGAGACTGAAACTACGTCAAGGGTTTTTTGAAGTAACTCGTCAAAGGATAGCTCCCTCTCGCGCACTTCATCAATTCGTTCCGGAGCTACAAAAATACGGACTTTTTTAACAAACTTGTCAAATTGCTCTTTGGCCAGCGCTTGAATAACCGGAGACACCTCGCTGAGGGGGCGATATTTATTCTCTTGGGGAAAGAAAACGTCAATTTTAAATTCGACTTCCTTGTCCACTGGCGGGGAATCAATTAATATCTCGTCTTTTTCCAGTACCAATTGACTGGCAAGATTGTCAGAAAGAGTTTTAACAAATTCAGAGGTCTTGCCCGCGATTTGTTCGTACAGGAACGGTTCCTCCATTGCTGTAAATTCTCGTAACCGTTTAAACAACTTTCTTTTGTATCCAAATAGTCTCGACAGTAAGTTTATCGAACCATAGCTTTCGCGTAGAGGTTGACTACTGTTCTCCGATATTTGAGAAAGCATGTTGTAAATCTGTTCTTCCGGACATTCCAACATCGTTTCAGCAAGGTTAAGAAAACCTACTTGAGAACCTATGTTATACAGGCACCTTTGGAACATAACGGTCGCTGAACGCGCCGTATGATGCCAATATACCTCGCTAAACATTATATAACGGGCAAAAACCATCAATTCTGTCGCTGTTTTACCTTTGCTGGTTATTGCGATCCCGTCTCCCCGTTCATTCAAGCATATGCTACCAACCAGCCTCTCTATGTCATAGTTTTTACCATAGGGAACTCCCGCTCCATGACTATCGCGCATAAGGTAGTCCATTTTGTCAACGTCTATTGGACCTGATAAAATGCTTGATAGAAGACGAAACGATTTCTTTCTTTGAGCGTAAACTTCTTCAGGTTCTTCTAAGATTTGCTTGGGAATCCTCTTTAGAATAACGTCGCACACGTGTTGCGGATCAATATGCCAATCTTTACGAATAATATCAGCTAATTCGCCGTTAATGTACGCCTCTGCTAGTTTCTCGTGTGTGAACGTCTTGGTGGTTTTTAGATCTTCAAAGAGGTGACAAAAAGGAAAATGTCCAATGTCGTGGAGCAAAGCCGACAATATCAACAGTTCTGCCTGGTAAGGCGAAATAAGAGAGGTAAAACGCGAGTCGTAGGCGAGGCGTTTGAGAATAAGAAGAGCTAAGCGATATACGCCTAGCGAGTGCTCAAAGCGCGTATGGGTCGCGCCCGGATATACTAAGCGTACAAAGCCTAACTGAGTAATCTTAGAAAGGCGTCTAAAGGGACGAGAATCAATGATTCTCCTTACCCTGGGGGTTAGTGGAACGTCAAGTTCCGGCGGTATCCTAAGAATCGAAAAACGCGCGTCTAATCCTGCAACCTCAGGTATAAACAGTATGTCTTGGGAAATAATATCGCTCACTTCAATTTCCAAAAATGCTGTGTTTTTTCTCTGGTATTAATGGAGGAAGGACTTCGTTTAACTCTGCTTCGAAGATGTCTTGTAGGGACTTAGCAACGGTGTTGGATTCCACCTGATCTTTTAAATTTTTGCTATTTACAACGTCTGTTTTCGAAGAAGTTCCCTCTGACGCCTTCGGTGAGGGTATAGAATCAGGGAAAGAGTTGTGAAATTTCTTTTCAACCGATTCTACTGTATTATTCGACGTGGGACGAGGAACAGACTCTTTAAAAACAGGCGTCTGAGGGGTTGTAACCGAAGGCTCAATGGTGAAGCGTAAATTGGGGACGTGTTTAATCTGAGAAGAAATACGTTGTAAAATCTCAGCTTTATTCTTTTCACAATATTCGCATTGTAAGTGACAATCTTGAGGGAAAACCACGGTGTAAAAATTCGGTTCTTCTGCGCGGATTGCATATATCAAGTGGGCATAGGACGAGAGCAAAACTCCCTCGTCTGTCGCATTGAACCAAATTTCTTGTAGCCTCTTTTGAGGTAAAGAAATCCAGGAGTCCGAATTTTCGTTTGTTAATTGAGTCGAGGTGAGTGATTTTTCAGTGGAAAACCCATTATTGAAGAGCGTCGAAGGTTTCGAGAGTGAGCTGTCATCCGTAATGGGAGGAGTTGACTGAATCGGCGTCTCCTTGACCGGTTGTTGTTGAAGGCTAGCATCCTGTGAAGGGAATTCAATACCCGCTACTGGGGATTTTTTTTTTCTTCGTCCGCTGGCAACGACGGAAGTGTTGCAGATACTAACGCCCCTGTTTTCAGTTGAGTAATGAGCGAGTCAATTGTTTGAAACGCCGTCAAATTGCACAATCTAACAAAGGCAATTTCCGCTACTACCCGGATCTGAGCGCTGAATCGCATATGTTGGATTGTTTGTTCAAGGATTTGGAGCGAGGCAAGAATGCGTCGGATTCCAAAATTGTTGGAGACCTCTTGTAAAGTTGAAAAGCAACCTCTTGGGGAGTAGAGAAGAGATTCTGCCCCGCAACCGCTAGCGACAACCATCAGATCTCTAAAGATTCCAAGAATCTGTTCCACAAGAACTCCAAAATCAACACCCCAATTTACCGACTGGTCTAACGTTTCAAAGACCTTTTTGGCGTTGTTGTCGGCAATCGCATTGAGTAAATCGAAGATCTTACGGTCGTCGACAGAGCCCAACATCTTATGAACGTCGTCTTGGGTAATATGGTTAGGTGCGAACGACAACAGCTGTTCAAGGAGGGACTGAGCGTCTCTCATCGAACCATTAGCTCTTCTAGCAAGGATGTCAAAGACTCCTTCTTCAGCGCTAGCGCCTTCTGTTTGGGCAATTTGTTCCAGTCGAGACGCTATTGAAACGCCATTTATGCTACTGAAGTCAAAACGCTGGCATCGAGAAAGAATCGTGACGGGAATTTTGTTTGGTTCTGTTGTGCAAAAAATAAACTTTACGCGAGTAGGCGGTTGTTCTAACGTCTTCAAC
>CAVGEG010000023.1:31770-35939 GCA_963628165.1 Paratractidigestivibacter sp.
GAACGCTTCACGCGTAAGCATATGCACTTCATCTATGATGTAGATTTTGAAGTGGGAACGGCTTGGAGCAATCGCTACATTTTGTCGCAACTGACGAATTTCATCTACCCCTCGGTTGCTCGCTCCGTCGATCTCAACAACATCGACGTCCTCGCCTGTAGATATTCCAATACAACTATCGCACTTCAAGCAGGGCGTCGTTGTTGGACCGTTCACGCAATTTAAGGACTTAGCGAAAATACGCGCGCAAGATGTTTTACCAACTCCTCGTGCGCCCGTAAACAGATATGCATGTCCAACTCGATCCGTTTCTATTGCGTTAGACAACGCCCGTGCGACAGTTTCTTGACCAATCAGTTCGCTGAAAATTTGGGGACGATAACGTCTTGCGACAACCTGATAACCTACGGCTTTTTTATTCGAGGTAATTAGAGAGTGAGCGTTGTTTTGTGGGGAAGCGTCAGGCTCTTCCACGGGGACGCTGGAGACTATTGAATGATCTTTAGACGCCTGATTTGTCGCGGTTATAGACGACTCCTCTACGGCGTCCGAGGCGACTTCTTCCTCTGGTTGTTCCTTCGTCGGCACAACGTCCGACGCGTTTTCACCCTGTAAAGAATTTTCAACGTCGGGCGTCTCAGCTTGTTGCAACTCAGAAACTGAATCGGGGGTTTTTAGACTGGATTCAAGAATAGGCGGAGTAGCGGGAGACTCAATGGGATTAAGACCTAATTGGTCTTGTTCCTCTGATTGCGATGAAGCAAAAGGACTAGAAGTTAAATCTACCGATAAGTCCCGCTTCTCCTGCTCCGAATGACTTGAAAGTTGCTCGTCCTTTTGCTCTTCTTCTTTTTCTCCCTCCTCTAGGTTGTTTGAGGTAATGGAATCAAAAGAGGATGGAAGAGCTTCGCTAGAGGATGGGGAACTCGCAGGTTTCTCCAAAGACTCCCCAGACAATTCAGAGGAGGAAGGGCTGGCTCCGAAAAGATCTAGGGCAACAGCCGTGTCTTTGACTTGAGCAGGCGACAGAGAAGTGTTTGCCTTTTTAGAAGCCCTTTTTTTCTTGGGTTTTGAGACTGGTTCGTTCTCGGCGGTTTTGCTTGAATCCGATTCATTAGGAGCGACCTCTGATGTAAACAGGAGGGAGGAGTCGCTGTTTTTCGAAAGGCTTTTGGACGAACGAACCATTAAAATAAAACTCCAAAATAAAACGGGAGAACAAAATCAAGCATGTTTGAGATTATACCAAAAGCCAAGGACTTCGGCCAGGAAGGAAAATAAACAATTTCGAGAAACACTCCCATAAAAAAACGACTTTCAACGAGAACCCCCGGCACATGACAGTAACCGCTTATGGCTGCTCGATCTCTCGCCTGACCAGGTTCACAGCCTCCCATTGCAGGGGGCCTCGTTGAAAGTCGTTTTCGTAAAAGTGATTTACCCTCGAGATTATATGTTGATTTTCCCATTTGACAACCGGCTTTTTGTTTTATTTCTTTCCCATACTCGATTTTTGATTGCTATATGCTAGAATTATTAACATAGTGTTAAGTATTAAACTCCAATCTCAAATCTTACTGTTTCACGAAGGTCAATAACATGGCGATAGGATGCAATGGACGGGCTGTAGCCGCTATAACTGGCGCTTCTAGCGGTTTTGGCGCTTTATTTGCCGACCGTCTGGCACGAGAGGGAAATGATTTACTCATCATCGCGAGGCGCGAAAATAAACTCGCGGAGGTTGCGAAGAATATCAAAAATATTTATGGCGTAGAGGTCGAAATTCTCCTCGCTGATCTTTCTAATTTGGATGATGTAAGACGCGTTGAACATCGTTTGATCGAGTTGCCTAATTTACTCTACTTAATCAACAACGCTGGATTTGGAGGAAATCAAAAGTTTCCTGACTTAGACGTTGAAATTGAAACGCGAATGATTCAGACGCACTGTCTTGCCTCGATGAGATTAGCAAGGGCCGCTTTAGTTCCTATGAAGGCTAAGAACATGAAGAAAGGGGCGGGATACATTGTAAACGTTGCGTCGATTGCCGGATTCTTAGCCGGTAAAGGCGCCGCCGATTATTGCGGAACGAAAGCCTACCTCATTTCGTTCTCTAAGTGCTTGCAATGCGACGTAGCCAAATACGGCGTCAGAGTACAGGCTTTATGCCCTGGATTCGCCAACACCGAATTTCATATGACTGACACGATGGTCAACTCTGACGTCAAGAACATTTATCCAAACTTCTTATGGGGAAGAGCGGATTATGTTGTTGACCACTCTCTTCGCGATTTGAAAAAATGTTGTCGCTTAAATGTCGTTTACATCCCTAAACTATTCTACAAACTTGTCGGTTTCTTTGGTTCAAGTTGGTTTGTGGCTCCGCTTCGAGTGATTTTTTCTAAGGGGAATCTTCGTTAAAAATAACGAGCCACTCGTAGTAAGTGGCTCGCTTTTTATATTTTACGGGGGGAGGGGGGAATCTTTTTTAGAACCCACGAGCTACTTTCAAGTCGTCAAAGTCTCGAAGGTGGTAATCAATGCCAGTGTAATCAAGGGTTCGGCATAGCGCCCTCAAGGCGACTCCAAGTCCGTCGCTTCCACTGTATCCGCCAAATTGTCCGCCGCCCTTAACATGCGGTTCAAGGTCTAGGAAAACTCCCGGAATTCCTCGGTTCTGATTATACTCTGTAAGCGCAGGAAGCATCTTCGAAAAGTCTCGTAAAATGGCTTCATGCCCCGAGTATCCCATATCGCATGGGACAAATCCCTTCATTTTATCTTCGTCTTGTCTACCGCCCTTATTTTCAACCTTAGTTTTGGCGTAGTCTTTAATATGCATCCACCCAATTCCAGGTTTCATGGCCTCGTATTGCTCATAAATTTCTGCCGTGGTGTATCCTTGAACTACCAAGTTAGCTGCGTCAAAAATCAACTTCATTGCCGGATGATTAACCTGACGATAGATTTCTGCTAGTATCCAGCCATTGCAACCAACGAGGTTGGCTTCAACCTCTAGACCAAAAGTTAAATCTGAACGGTGGCAAGTTTCAGCAATTTTCCCTAATCTGTCCACTACTTGTGAAATATATTTTTTAGGATCGTGGTTTTTCGGCTGATAGAACGAAAAACCACGAATCAATTTCGTTTCAAACATGTGCGCGACGTCGCAAACGTGTTTGACGTCTTGCTCTAAATATTTTTCGAAGGGAATGTAAACGTCCTTTGAGCCGTCGTCCACATCCAAAAGTTTAATTTTTCCGATGGGGGATCCGATTGAAGAGACGTTCAATCCGTAATCGTTTTGAAGTTCTATTACAGAACGGATTTCTTCTGTTGATAACTTCATGACGTTCTTAACACCCTCCCCAAGATTTACGAAGCGGACGCTGTAATATTGGAGACCAAGAGCTGAAAAAGCGACGAATTGTTCAATCATCGTCTTGGTATTTGAACATTCGTCTGCAAATCCCGTTAAGATAACCTGAGGGCGACCAGTCTTGTTAGTCGTCATTGTAACGATATCCTTTATATATGTAATTTATTGAAAAATGTTACTTACCACTTAGATATGAAGCTTCCGTCTCGCTAAAAAAAGGCCAGACAAGGTTTTACTATCAAGAATCTCTCCCTTGTCGATCATTTCATCTATTTCCGACCATGTCTTAGGAGTAAGGGAAATAAGCTCCCCGTCCTCAGGAGCGTCTTTGCCAGCAATTAAGCCTGTTGCCAAGAAAAGAAAAAGCTCTTCTTGCAACACGCCTGGAGACGTGTAAATGGACTGCAGAAGTTCAAGACGCCCTGCCGTGTATCCCGTTTCTTCGATTAACTCGCGCTCGGCAGTCTTGGAGGGATCCTCTCCCACCTCGCGTGTTCCTGCTGGAATTTCATAGATAACTTTTTGAAACGAAATACGAAATTGACTTATCAGCAAAATCCTTCCGTCAGGAAGAATAGGGATAATCCCAACCGCCCCTGGGTGCTTTATAATATGACGCTTCTGGATCGCGCCGCTACGTCCAGGATATGACCTTTCAACGACGTCAAATATTCTGGATTTGAAGACAACCGATTCTGAAGCCGTCGCTATATTACCTGAATTCATGAAAGCCTCGCATTTTCTCGCATTTTAGAGAGAAAGACCTTTTCAAAACATCCCAAGAAATTTT
>CAVGEG010000023.1:35949-39090 GCA_963628165.1 Paratractidigestivibacter sp.
GTCAAGTAATCGTTATTTACTCAGAAGCCCAACTTCCTGATCCTTCCTATAAGGAGAGATTACAACGCTTGACCTCTCCATCGTCGGTTACAAAAAAGATTATTTGATCGCATGGAATTGTTATCGAAGATATTGGTCGGGGAGCCGAGGTGTTCTCGAGAAATTCTTGAAGCTTAGCCCCATTGCGAATATCCCAAATCGTTATTTCGGGGGATATTCCTACGCTCGCAATGGCAACTTCCATTTCGTTGGGGAATAAATCAAAATCTGTAATTGTCTCGTTATGTTCGCCTATTTCGGTTATTTGTCGACCATTGGTAGATTGCCAGATAGAAAGGGACGTGGAATCGTTAATGGTTGCGAATAACTTTCCTGACGCAGAAAATTTACATTTCTGCCGAGAAATTGAACCAGAAATCGAAATCTGGGATAGCTCAATCGCTTTCAGCGGCTTCTTTGCTTTTTGCAAATCAACCGTTTTTCCTACATGCAAATCCCATATGACGATTTTATGTATTGGCTTTGATTGGGACGTTGGGCTTTTCGCTTCAACAAGGGTTGCAACAAGATCTTCCGTATTCGAAACTGCAAGAATGTCTTTAATCCGACCTTCAACTGGTGGCGGCGAAGGAAATTCATCCGAAGATAAAGGGATCGGTTCAGGAAATCTAATAACCCTTTGCGTCTCTTGAATTGGAACCATCAACCACTCTTGCGATACCTCGCCGTTTTCCTGGGGGGATGATTGGGGCTCTTTGGAGTCACGGTTAGAATCTTCTGACGGTGTGTTGAGAGGGGGAGGGTTTAGGGAATTGCTCATAGGCTGTCGGCAGACAAGCCATTGCGCATCGGACGATAACCAAACCTCTGTGCTATTTTTTACTTCTTCAGGGATTTTAAGTTTGAATGTTTTTGCCAGCTTTTTTTGATATGAATAGTCAGTCTGAAGGGGATTGGTTTCCAAAAGCCTGGTCGAAACCGTGTGTCCCTCATTTGTAAATAGTTCAGGGAGGGTGTTTGGGTCATTAGATTGGGAATCTTGGGATCCGCCAGAGGATTCGACTGAATCAGTTGATTCAGCTGGAGACGACGAACCTAAGGAGGAAGAGTTGTTGGTCGATGTTTGAAGAGGATCGTTTCCATTGTTTTCGGTTTCCTGCATTGTCGTCTTAAAAGAGTCTTCGGTTTTATCCGTGTGAAGAGGGGAAAGATTATCAGAAGAAACAGGGTTAGACTCCTTCGTAACGTTCCAAGGTAGATAAAGAGGGGGCGTCGGCAACTCTTCAATAATTGGGGAGAACGTTTGAACTACTTCCTCTTGAGACATTCCTCTGACTACTTGTTCCTCTGGAAAATTACTGGAATTTTGGAAGTTCTCGATCCAAAAGAGACGTTCTCCTTTTGTTGAGAAGGCCGCCATATTGGTAACGGCAGAGCAAATGGTTGACTTGTTTTCTCCAAAATCTTCTGTACGAGCTTCGTTGAATTCTATATTCCATAGTTCCGCCGTGTAGCTTGAAGGACACAATGAATCATCCTGAGGATAAATATTTTCCTTCTCGATGATGAGCCTGCTCAAATTTTTAGAAACTTTAATTCTTTTAACTTGAGCTCCCGCGTTCATTACAGAATCGCTCTTGAGCAAGGTGATGTTTTCTTCCTGAAGAGTTTCAGTTGGTTCAGGCTTTTTTCCTTCGTTCGATAAAAAGAGACTTTTACACCCTGGAGTCAAAAGAAATAACACGGTGAGGGCGTACGCGTATATCAGCGATTTCCCTTTGTCGAACATCGAATTATTAAGACTGTTTTTCATACCAACTAGTTTAAACACAAAAAACTTATAGACTGGGGAAAAGTAACTTAAAAATCGGCGGCGGTCAAGGTCGTATGTTGGCATAACTCTGAATTCAAGGTCTTAGAGTGAAGAAGGCCGAGAAAAATTTTTAAAAAGCGTCTTGACAGAAAACGCCTATGTGATAAAAATACTGAAAATTGCTACACTGAGTTTGCCCCCTTCGTCTAGTGGCCCAGGACGTCGGATTCTCAGTCCGTAAACAGGGGTTCGATTCCCCTAGGGGGTATTAATTTAAGTTTCCGTTGTTGCGGAAACTTTTTTATTCTTTGTGGCAATAGGAATTTTTCTTAATTTACAGGGAGATGGTTCCTTTCTTTTTCCCTTCGCTCGTTGGGGAAATGTTTGAGTTCTCATAGTATTGAAACTGTTGAGGGATTTGTTCTCTCGTCGAATTACTTAAATTTCTTTTTATGAGAGTACTTATTTAAAACAAGACTAAGGAGGTGAATCAACATGGAACTTGTCTTGTTTTTGCATACGAGTTTTTCTTTGGAAGAAGTTTAAATTTCAAGAATTATTTTGTAACAGTCTTAAAGGACTTCCGTCTGTCTAGACATTTGCTTTATGGGTTTATTCTTGTATTTAGGAGAATCCGATGTTTTACATATTAGAAAAGAAATTGTTTAAGTTCTTGTATGCGTTTATATTTCTTTTTGGAGTGGTTGAAACGAGCCTTGCCCTAGAGCATCCTGCCCCTTTTGACTCGGACTCATGGGCTATTTACTATTCTCCAGCAGTCATTGCTCATATTTGTAAAGAAGCGAGGTCTCGACATGACTATTCAAAATTGGAGAAGTTTAGCGAGGACGTCGTTGTAAAGATTGACAGTGAAATTAAAAACTATCTTGTAAAGAGTAAGCAAGACGATCTTTCGAATTTGTTTGGGACTTTGATCTCTTTGTGTAAAAAGGATTCTTCCGAGACTTCGCCCTTTAAGGCTATTTTAAAAACATGCGTTAAACGCGTGGACTGTTGTGTCTTGATCGTTGACGAGTCTTGCTTGGATCTAGATGACGACGATCTTTCTAATGGGCTTGCCGTCGGTTTGGTGATGAATATCCCAATAGATCGCTTTGATTTAAAGTCTAACCTTTTAAGCGATAAAATCATACAGGGAGAAGAGGAACAGATTCTGGCTTTGACACATACCTCGGGTGATACAGACACTACTATTTATGTCGGTTTAACTGAGGTTAGGGGAATTGGTAAATCGGCGTTAGTTTTTTCATCTTCTAGCGAATTAGTAAAAAGAAAGCTTCCTCTTTTTAGAGAGGATGGAAACCACC
>CAVGEG010000024.1:0-37267 GCA_963628165.1 Paratractidigestivibacter sp.
GAAGGACGCGTTTCAAGCGACTGGCGCGGACGCGTCGACCGCGATTACCAAACCCGTAACAAATCTCGCTAAACCTCTGCAAAAAGATTAAGAAAAAATGTATTGTCCAAAATGCGGCGCTCAGGTCTCCGACGGAAGCGCTTTTTGTAATCTTTGCGGCGCGCGGTTGAACGTCGTCGACGTCCCCCCTTTTATCATTCCTTTCCCCGGTAACGCGCCGACCGGCGTGTCCTCTCGCTCCGCTATCGTCTACTTCCTATTCGGCTTTTTCCTTGGCTCCTTCGGAATACATAACTTCTACGTCGGAAAGACGACTTTGGGCGTCGTTCAGCTCGTCGTTTCGCTGGTTGGATTGGCTCTTGCCGGAATTCCCACCTTGGGCGTCGCAATTTGGGCGTTGGTCGAATCGATCATGGGGCTCTGCGGAAAGATTACCGACGCCGAAGGACTACCTCTTCGCAAGTAATCCTTGCGCCTAATCGCTCGTAACGCAACGATAAAAAACGTCGGCGCGCTCCCTATCGCGCGTCGGCGTTTTACTTTTTACCCCGCGACCGTTATTGTCGCGTTTCTTTCTGTTCCTGATTGTCCTCGTACGACGGCAACGCTCCCGGCGCGGCGCGTTCCAGAAACGCGTACGCGCTTCGTTCCGAAAGGGTTCCCGTCTCGTGATTCGCCTTCAGAAGCTCGACCACCGCGTCTAACGACGCCTCCGCTCCCAAATACGACACGTCAGGCTCGTACTTGATCCGACGCCGCGTCTCGTCGTACGTCGCCCCAGACCAAAGGGACGCGAAGCACAGCTGCTCCTCGATACCTCGCGCCCCAGTCTTGTCGATCGCCGCTATCGACGCCGTCCCCGTCGTCGTCCTGATCCTTAACGCTTCGCTTGACGAATTCGCACCAGCGCGTTCGATCAAATCCCGCAACGACGTGTAGCGAAGCGTTTCCCGCAACTCCGTCTTCGCGTTCCTCAGCTCCGCCAATCCCGCCCCGTTCGTCTCCAATATCGATACCGTCACCGGAACCGCCCCCGACCCGCGCGGCCAAACCACGCCCCCGAGGCGCACGTCCGTCGATTCGCGCGACGCGTTGCAGACCGCAAGGGTCGGCGTCGCGTGGAAATACAAACCCATCTTGTACCAGCTGTCCACCGCGTAATTCTCCACCGCTAGCCGCGCGACGTCTAAATACGGCGGGCGCGACCACGCGTTTAACCCCAGCTGCTCCACGTTGCAAACCGTGAAGGGAATGAACGAAAGCTCGCGCCCCTTAAACGTCGGGCGCACCACGTTCTCGCCGCGCGGATTGTCAAGATCGAACGCGCGCCACTGCGCGTCCGCCGTCGAGCCGCGAAAGACCGCCGTGTAATACCGTCCCTTTGCGTCAAGCGCGAGAACACGGCGGCGCGGCTCTACTCGCCACTCCTTCGCGCCGCGATCGAAAAGTCGCGCCGTCTCGTCCAAAAGAGCCCACCTCAGCGCCGTAAAGGGCGTCGAGGAATTGCCGTCGACCTCCCCGTCCAAGATCTTACGCGGCGCGTATTCCACTATCTGAAACGCCGGACGAAGCCCGTTCGGATCCGTCGTCACGTCAAGCAAAAGCCCGTAACGCCCGTACAAAATCTGCGCGAAATTAACCCGCGATTTCAGTCCCGCAAGACCGTCGTTGTACCGATTGCACCAGTCGCGCAACTCCGCAACTTCCGCCGCGCTCTCTTCGTCCTTCGCTACCCCGAAACGCGCGCGCGCCGGGTTCTTTTGCATGAGACCGACGACGTCGTCTACGATCGGACGGAAAAAGTTCTCAAAGGACGCCGCCTGGCGACGAAAATAATACCGTGATTCATGAAACGCCACTCGCCCCGAGCGGAGCTCCTCGCGTTCCAAACTCTGCGCCGGAAGGTACGACTCCGCGTTCGGCCCGTTCTTGATCCGTTCCGATCCCATGTAGCAGTCCTCCGCGTATTCCCAGAGACGCGCGTGACGCTCGTAATTCTCTTCATATTTCATCCGCGATCCTTTCCGTCTCGCAATCAATCGTTACTTGACTTTGAGAGAATATCGCCGGACGCCGCGCTTTGAGAACGATTTTTTCGCCGCGCGCGTCAACTCGCTTTCGGAAGGTCGTTCCAATTCGTCGTGTAGCAAGGGGAGATGAAGGACGAGTTGGGCGCCCACGGACGTTTCACCCCTTCGCTGGCGAAGAACGCGGCGTTGTTCCCGAATTTGAGGCGCACCGCGTCGAGGGCCGCGCACAGACGGCGCTCGCGTTCGCGTTTCGCGTCGCCGCGCGTCGGATCCGGATCGAAAAGATACCGCCGTTCCGCCGACGCCTCTTCCGTTACGAGGTCGAGACCGACTATCCCCGCGCGTTTGTACGACAAATTCTCCTGATAGACGCTCCGCAGAAGCCCGAGCGCCGTCGATAGAAGTTCCGGCGTCAGATTCGTCGGACGCGCAAGATTGATCCCTCGACCGACGCAACGATACTCCTGCGTCGTCGCAAACCGACTCGTCGACGCGTGAAGATAGATCCCGTTCGCGGCGAGTCCGTTCGCGCGGAGCCTTTCCGCCATCTTCGCCGTGAAGGTCGAGATCGGCTTCTCCAGCTCCTCAAGGCTCGTGATCGGCTCCCCGAAGGAGCGCGAAACCTGCGTCGACTTGCGCGGCTCCGGGCGCGCTCCAACGTCGAAGACGTACTCGCCGCGAAGTTCGCGGATCGTTCGCTCCTGCTCGATCGTGAACTCTTTTCGCGCCTCTCGGGGATCGAGGCGCGCCAAATCGTACGCCGTTTTCAAGCCCCCTTTATAAAAACGTTCGCTCAGCCGCCTGCCAACGCCCCAGACGTCCTCCAGCGGAAGACGCTTGAGCGCTGCGATTCGCGCTTCCTTCTCGAAAAGGAGCGCGTATTTCCGACCCGTGCGCGCCCCGTCGAGCTTCGCCAGCCGACTCGCGAGCTTCGCCAGCGTGCGGTTCGGTCCCAGCCCCAAAGAGACGGGAATCCCCGTCCAGCGCCGCGTGACCGTCACGATCTCCTGCGCAAGCGCTTCGAGAGCCTCGAGCGTCTCGTCGGGAAGCTCGCCTTCCACCGGGCCGTCGGGCCACGACGCGACGCGGCGCCAGCGCTCGTCGAGACGCTCCGGGCGCGAATCCGACGCGTCGGGGGCAGAACCGAGATAGCGACCCGACGCGTCTTTGAAGCGGCTCGAAAGGTCTAAAAACGCCTCGTCGATCGAGTAGACGTCGACCGTCGGCGTCCACTGCTCGAGCGTCTGCGTCACCCGGCGGCTCAAGTCCCCGTAAAGCGCGTAATTGGCGGAGCGCACCACGACTCCGCGCGCCCTTGCGAAGTCGCGCAGACGAAAGTACGGCTCGCCCATCGGGATTTGCAACGCCTTCGCTTCCGCCGAACGCGCGACGACGCACCCGTCGTTGTTCGAGAGAACGACGATCGGACGCGTCGCCCAGTCCGGTCGAAAAACTTTTTCACAAGACGCGTAAAAACTATCGCAATCGACGAGTCCAACAATTCGTGTCGCCATGACGTTTTCCTCTTTTTCTGTGGTGAAAAAACGCTCCCTTCCCGCGTTGCGTTATTCTAAAGACGCGTTCTTTCCGGTCAATGTATTTGCGTAAGGTTATTTCTTAACAACCCCACTTTTGGGGGGAGTCGCTCCTTTTCTGCTCGGACAAATAAGGGGTTTTTGCGGGTTGACGCCGCCGCTGTCGCCGCGCTTTTTCGCCGATTTCCCTTGATAAAAATGTTAGAAATTGAATATAGGGAAGTTTTGACGATTGTAACGCGTTGCCGTCGGCGCGTTTTTTTAGCTTTCCCGAATGGCGTCCGCGCCTATTCGCCGCCGCGCATTTTTCCGGATTCGTCTCTCTTAGGGTGTTTCTTTTCCCTTCCCGACTTTGTATAATCGTCATTTGCGTTTATGCTGGTTCCGACTTCACATTTGAAGGAGATAATTTATGAAGAAAACGAAATTAACGGCGATCTTGGCGTCGTGCGTTATGGCGACCCTCGGCGCCGCCTCTTTTGCCGCCGACCGCGCGGATTCCTACTTTCCATTTGTTATCGAACAGGGCGCTCCCGACTCGATTACCAACGTGAGAACGTGGGATGGCGCCAACCTCGCGCCTGCGGGCTCCGAAGGCTTCCTGGCCGCGAAGGACGGCTCCTTCGTCGGCGCCCTCGGGCAGAAGCGACTCCTGGGAACGAACCTGTGCTTCAGCGCCAACTTCTGTTCCCATGAGAAGGCCGAAAGACTCGCCGATTCCCTCTCCCGCTTCGGAATCGGCGTCGTGCGTCTCCATCATATGGACAGCTCCATGATCTGGGGCAAAAATATGAGCAAGGGGACGACGGAGATTGACCCTGACCAGCTCGAAAAGCTCGATTACCTTGTTAGCTGCCTCCAGAAGCGCGGAATCTACGTCAATATCAACTTGCACGTCTCCCGCAGTTTCCGCGAAATCGACGGGTTGCAAAACGCCGACGAGCTCCCGACCTACGGCAAGGGCGTCGACAACTTCGACCGCACGATGATCGTTCTCCAGAAGAAATACGCGAAGGATTTGCTCACGCACGTCAATCCCTATACGGGTAAGGCGTACGTCGACGATCCGGGCGTGGCGGTGATTGAGATCAATAACGAGAACTCGGTCGTTGCGAGCTGGTCGTGGGGACAACTCGACGATTTGCCGGAGCCTTACGCGGGCGAATTCAAAGCGTTCTGGAACGAATGGCTCAAGAAGAAGTACAAGACGACCGCCGCGTTGCGCGAAGCGTGGGAATGCAAAGATTATCCTCTCGGCGACGAACTCCTCGACGACGGCGTCTTCCGCGAAGGATTCGCATTCGGCAAGAACAACCGTTGGATTCTCGAAACCGACCCGACCTCGAAGCAGACCTATCGCGTCCTCAAGGCCGCCGAGACGGGGATCGACGCGACCGCGCTGCGCTTCGAAGTCCAGAAGGGCGGGGAAGTCGCGTGGCGACCGCAGTTCCACCGCGTCGCCGTCGAAGTCAAGGACAAGACTCCCTATCAAATCACCTTTAAGGCGCGCGCCGACAAGCCGATGAGAGTCGGGTTTGGCGTCAAACAGCACCATGATCCGTGGGCCTCTCTCGGTCTCGACGAAGACCTGGAGCTCGAGCAGGAATGGAAGACGTTCTCCTTCGCCTTCATGTCGAAATTTGACGACGATATGGCGCGAATCACCTTCTGCCCGCGCGGCGAAGGGGACGCCTTCGAAATCTCCGACCTCTCCATGCGCGAAGGCGGAAATGTCGGCCTCCTCGAGTCGGAAAACCTCGAAGACGCCTCCATTCCTCTCCTGCGCGCTAAGAAAGGCTCGTCGCGTCTCGACGCTCCCAACGCTATCGACGATTTCGCCGCCTTCCTCCACGATATCGAAAACAGCTATTGGCAGGAAATGTACGACTACGTCAAGAGCCTCGGCGCTAAGCAGCTCACGACCGGCACGCAGTTGCAATACGGATTCTGGTACAATCAGGCGAAGCTCGATTACTGCGATATCCACGCCTATTGGAATCACCCGACCTTCCCCCATCGCGAATGGGATCATAACGACTGGCTTATCGGACCCAATGCGCTCGTGAACAACCCCGTCGGCGGAACCCTCTCGAGCCTCTCCGTCCTGCGCGTCATGGGCAAGCCCTTCACCGTGAGCGAATACGACCATCCCTTCCCGAATCCGTATTCTTCCGAAGGAAACGTCATGCTCGCCGCAGTCGCCGCCTTCCAGGATTGGGACGCTACCTTCCAGTTCGCGTGGGCGCATAACGACGACTTCGAACGTCAGATCGTCGAGCCCTTCTTCGATATGTGTTCCAACCAGACGAAGATCGCGCACCTTCCCGCGTGCTACGGAATCTTCGTGCGCGGCGACGTCTCGAAGGGACCCGGCAAGTACGTCTACGCGCCGTCCCTCGCCGAGAAGGAAGAAGTCGACGCGATGCGCTCCCTCCTCTATTCCTATCATCGCGATCTGGCCCGCGGACTCGACCTCGATCGCTCCCTCTCCCTCGCCGTATACTCCGGGCTCGAACTCTCCGATCTCAATCTGAGCCTCCCCGCGAATTACAAGGCGGCGAAACGCGTCGAAAGCTGGGACGATCTCCCCGCCGAACTCGGTTCGCGCGACAAAAAGGAAATCGTCAACGAATTCGGCGAAATCAAATGGAACTTCCAGCAGGAAGGGAAGGGAACCTTCACCGTCGATACCGCGCGTAGCAAGGTCTTCAGCGGCTTCGTAACGCAGCCGTGCGAATTCGACGCCATGACCGTCGACGTCAAAGAAACGCAACTCGATTGGGCCACGATCTCCCTCGTCAAGGCGAAGGGGCTCCTGCCGACCGACGCGAAGAACGGAACCCTCTCCAAAGGCTCTTATCTCCTCGCCGCGACGGGAGACATGAAGAACACCGACGCGGTCGTTAAGACCGTTTCCGGTTCCGTCACGACCGCGGGAGCTTACGGAGGCAAGAAGGGCGTCGCTCCGATCCTTTGCGAGGGAATCGACGCGACGGTGACACTCAAGAATCTCCAGGCCGACGCGGTGGACGTCTACGCGATCGACGCGAACGGTAAGCGCGGCGAGAAGCTCGCCGTCCAGAACGTCGGAAAGGACGCTTCCTTCTCCATCGGCGCCAACTACAAGACCGTATGGTACGAAGTCGTCGTAAAATAGTCCTTCTCCTATGAAATCGCGCCGCTTGACGGTCGGAGAAATCCGCGTTAAGCGGCCTTTTTCTCAGCTTCTTACACGAAAGGTTTTCACGTGAAGACGTCTCGCCTTTTGATTCTCGCCCTCTCGTGCGTCGCTTTGGCCGCGGCCTGCGCGCGCGCAGACGAGGGAAAACGCGTCGTCGAGCTCAACGACGACGGGCGCGCCCTGATAAATCCCTACATGGGATGGACGATGCACTTCTATTCCAACGCCCCCCGCAACTACGGGTGGAAGCTCGAACCCTCCGATTCTCTCGAATGGTTCGACGGATGCTCCGTGATCTATCTCCGCCTTCCTTGGGCCTATATCGAGCCCGAAGAGGGCGTCTTCAACTGGTCGATCGTCGATACCCCCGCGCAGCGTTGGATCGAAAAAGGAAAGCAGGTCGCCTTCCGGTTCACCACCTCGGAAAACTGGGTGGAATACGCCACCCCCAAGTGGGTCTTCGACGCGGGCGCTAAGTATGTCCGATACGAATGGGGCGAACCCTTCAAAAAAGACGGCCGTTTCGTCGATCCCGAGTTTGACGATCCTGTCTACCTCGAAAAGTTGGAGAACTTCCTCAAAGCCGCCGGCGAACGCTACGGAAACAATCCGCGCGTCGCCTTCATCGACGTCGGAACCTACGGTATGTGGGGGGAAGGGCACTCGACCCTCGGCGTGTGGGATAATAAAAGGCTCGCCGAGCTTGCGGGGAGCGAAGTCGCCCCCGGTTCCCGATATACCGCGGAGAGAACCTTCAATATCGTCAAAACGCATATCAATCTCCACAAGAAGTATTTCCCCAACGTCCAGCTGTGCGTTAGCGACGACGTCGCCGGACCGGAGAAGCAGGCCGATTCTTTGCCTGAATTGGAGTTTGCGTTAGAAAACGGCGTCTCCTTCCGCGACGACAGCATACTTGTGGGAAGAACCTCGTGGTTCCACGAAGCCGCCGCGCAGAAATTCTGGCCGACTATGCCCGTGATCCTCGAACATGAGCATATGAAACCGTCGATCGAACGCGGATGCTGGGACAACGACAAGCTCCTGCGCTCCGTCGAAGCGCACCATGCGTCGTATATGTCGATCCACTGGTTCCCGCAGGAAGAAAAAGAACAGCTCGGCGACACGCTCCGTCAGATCAACATGCGCCTCGGCTATCGTCTCCTCCCCTCCCGCGTCGAATATCCGCCGACCGTCAAGCGCGACGAGTTCTTCAACGTGAAATGGACTCTTGAGAACCGCGGCGTCGCCCCGTGCTATCACGGCGGTTTCGTCGCCCTGACTCTCAAGGATGAAAAGGGCGGGATCGTCTCCCTCCTCGTCGACGAATCCTTCGACGTGCGCGCCCTGCCCGTGGGAGAGCCCGGCGCCGCTCCGAAGGTCGAACGCGACGTAAAATTCCGCGTCGGACACGTCGCTCCCGCTACGGAGCCCGGCGTCTACCAGCTCTACCTGAGTATCGGAACCCGCGACGGAACCCCCGTCTACGAGCTTCCCCTCGGAGACTCCGACGGCGCCAAGCGTTATCGAATCGGCGAGATTACCCTCGAGTAGTTCGATTACGTTTCAACCAATAAAAAAAGGCCGCGCGATTCGTTCGCTCGGCCTCTTTTTTCGCTTTCTTCCGACAATTAGTAGAGGTAGTTCGCAAGACGCGCGTCGGAAAGCTGATCCATGATCTTGATCACCGTGTCGTACGGGATTCCCGCGCGGTTGTCGAGAATATAGCGCACCGTGTCGTACTCTTCAAGCGCTTCTTCCACAAGCTCGCCAAGGTCGTGATAATCGACCGTCTCCTCTTCGTCTCCGTCCTTCCAAACGACTTCGCTCGCCGCCGTCGTCGTGAGTTCGACCGTCAAAACGTCCTCTTCTTCCGCTTCTTCAATCGCGTCTTCGAGCTCGATAAGTTTGCCCTTTTCGCGACGGCTCATATCCGCCGCCGTCATGAACGCGTAGATGTTGATCGTCTCTTCCTTATCCACAGGGGAAACGCCCGATTTGAAGAATTTGCAGATCTGTTCGACGAGAGGAACGTACCCTTCGTAATCGCCGACGTTCGCCATTCCCTTTTCGCCGAAGACGCGGCAGCTATACGGCGCCGCGCCTTTGCGGACGCCGCGGAATGTCCCAACGCGCTTGCCGTCCCAGATTCCCACCGCGACGTCGTACGCCGTCGTCCCCGTGCGCGAAACGCTCTTGCATTCCGGGCCAAGAACCGTGAAGAGGGATTCGACTCCGTGGATTCCGTACCAGTAGAGGGACGGATGATGCGGCTCGAGGGGCGCGGGGCTCGTTGCGTCCGCGCCGAGAATTTCGCCGACGGAGCTTTCCCCTTCGCGCGCTTCCTGATACGCCTTCACGTAGCGCAACGAGGAAGAGCTGAAGATCGGCGTCTCCGATTCTTCCGCAAGACGGTAGATTTCCAAAACTTCCCACAGGGAGCCGCCGATCGGTTTGTCGATGAAGATCGGCTTCTTCGCCGCAAAAACGGGACGCGCCTGCTCGAGGTGAAGGCGCCCGTCGACGCTCTCAAGAAGGATTCCGTCGACGTTCGACACGAGTTCTTCAACCGTCGAATACACCGTAAGACCCGCGTCTTTGCAGAATTCCGTGTATTCCGTCACGCGATTCCAGCTGTCAGGATTGTCCGGCGCTCCGCCGGGATAGACCCCGGTGACCTCGAAGCCCTGATAGAGCTCGTCTCCCTTCGGATCGTTGATCGTCTTAATAAACGCCGGAACGTGCGACGTCGTCGCTCCGATCACGCCAATCTTGAAGACTTCGCCTTCCGCGCCGCGGCACGCCGTCGACGTCGTGAAAAGAAGCGCCACAGATAGTAAAAACATGATTCTCTTCATCAATTCTCTCTCCGTTATTCGTCCTTCGAATCGGCGCGCCGCGCCTCTCGCGACTCTCGCAAACGCCCGGTCGATTCGTCCATTATAGTTTTTTTTGACGTCGACGCCAGACGCCGACTAATTCCACCGCAGACCCAAAGGAAGCGCCTCGCCAAACGCCTGCGACGTCGCTTCGTCGACGAGGCGTCCGCTCCGCTCGAGCGCCGCCAACGTCGTCTCTTCCGCCCCGTGCTTGAGGAGGAAGGACGCGACCGTCTCGCGCGTCTTGACTGGAACGTCGAACCGCTTGTCTTCCGCTTCGCGCGTGAGCTGCGCGAGCGCGAAACATTCCGTCGGCGTCGGCGCTTCCCCGCGGCGCTCGAGCGAGCCGAGGAGACGCTCCGCCCACCGCCGCGCCGTTTCGCTCGGCGTCACGCGGTCCAGCGGCGCGTGGAAAAGACGGCGCGCTCCTACGCGCCCAAGACTCCACGTCAGCGCGTCGCGAACCGGCTGGACGCTCTTCTTATCCAAAACGTCCGCGATAATATCTCCTATTTCGATACGCGACTCCGCCGGAAGAAGCTCCAGCGCCCCGAGAAGACGCCAAATCTCAGCGCCCTCTTGCGTCGTAAAATCGAGCGCCGCGCCGCGTCCGCGACCTTCCGCAAGCTGCTTGTGAAAACTGCGCGCTTGCGATAAAAGAGGCTCTCCAAGCGCGTTCTGGCGACCCGACGCAAGCCCCGACGCGACACGGCGCCAGAAGATCCAATATTGCGTCATGACGTCCGCCGATCGGAACGTCAACCGTCGATTACCCAGTTCTTTCCACGCCTGCTCGACGCGCCAGTCGTCCGCCGACGCGCCAAACCCCGGCCTCAACGCGTATCCGAGCCAGTTGAGCCAACGCGCCTCGTGCGCCGCGCTATGCGCGCGTCCAGCTCTAAGTTCAAACGTCTTCTCCGCCAAGCGGCGAAGCGTCATGACCCCGAGATTGTCCCGCTTTTCGCCGAGCGCTTCACTAAGACGACGGAAGAGAGAACCAGGCTTCGCCGTAAACGTGCCAAAGGTCGATTCAAGCTCCGCGAATCCGCGTTCGACGATCGATTCGTCCACGACGCCGCTCGCCTCGCCGCTCGCGTCCTGCTCTTCCCAGTCCGACTCCACCGCGCCGCGCGCGTCGAACTGCAACGTCCAGCGCGAGAGTCCGCGACCCCCTTTGTCGTCGCGCGCCTCCTTCAAAAAGAGCTCGATCGTCCCGATCTCCGTCGGGCGCGCGATAAGTCGCGCTTTCACGCGGCCCGCCGCCTTCTTCGCCGCGCTACGCGTCTTGAGCGCCGTGCGTATCGGCGACAATTCGCGCGTTTCCAACGGATCGAGCTCCACAAGATCTCCAGGCGCGTCCGTCGTGCGTACGCTCGAAACGTGCAACGGAAAACTCGCCGGCTTGTCAACTTCCAAATCGAAGACGCGATCCAGCTCGATCGTGTCCCCTGGTTCCGCCTGCGCCGGGAGGATGCACACGCCCTTGCGCGCCGCGCGGCGCTCGCGACGCGAACCTTCGACGTCCCTATCTTCGCCCTCGAGCGCAACTTCCGCGTAGTATGTTCGCGCTAACGACGCGCCGATCCGCTCCCCCCGGCCGCGAAGCGCGAGACCGTAATACGCCGCGCCGCGCGCCGCCGCAAGGTAAAGACCCGCGTTCTCAAGCTCCGCAGGAGACCAACGCTCCCCCGACGCGCTCGGAAACCACGAGGCGATTGCCTCGAGAATCCGCCGTCGAAGGATCGGAGACTCGAAAGCGCCCCCGTTGAACAGAACCGCGTCGGGACGCGCCGGATCGACCCCAGCCTTCCGCGCCGTCTCCCCGACGATCCCCGCGCGGACGAGATCGGAGCCCGAATTGCGATGCGCGACGAGAAATTTCGCAAGATGCTTCGTAACCGCCGGGTCGTGCGCGTACGGCAGCGCGAGCGCGCGCACCCCGAGACGCGCGCGCGACGGCTCCGCGTCCAACGACGACTTCGGGAAGAACCCGTCGACAAGGAGCGCTTCCACTTCTCGACGCGTTATCTCAACCGTCGCGCCCCCCGAGAAGAGGCGCGCGCCCCCGTCGAGGATCGCCGCGCGGAACTTTTCCTCAGGATCGCCCGACGCGCTAAGAACTTTTTCCTTTATCTCGCGACTCCTGCGAAGCAACTCCATCCGCTGGCGATTCGTGAGTTCGCGCCCGTTCGATTCGCGAAAACGCGACTCCAGCGCGACGAAAAGGGATTGATCGAGGTTGTCGCCGCCAAGGACGAGATGATCCCCTACCGCGACGCGATAGAACTTCGCCTTCCGCTCTTCGAGCCCCCCGTCGTGCGAATCGCGGCTGAGCGCGTAAATAATCGCGAAGTCCGTCGTGCCGCCCCCGACGTCGCAGACGAGGATGCGGTCGCCCGGTTTGACGATCTCGGTCCACGTCTTTTCATGGCGCTCAAGCCAGGCGTAGAACGCCGCTTGCGGCTCTTCGACAAGGGAGACGCGTGGAATTTTCGCCATTTTCGCCGCATCGAGGGTGAGCGAACGCGCGGTTTCATCGAAAGAAGCGGGGATGGTGAGGGAAATCGCCTGCGTTTCGAGGGGATAATCGGGGAAGGTATGATTCCACGCGGCGCGGAGGTGGCGGAGGTAGAAGGAGCTGATTTCGACGGGGGACCACCTTGGGGAGGGGGAGTCGGAATCGGCGGCTCCGCGGAGGGGTAGGAGCTTTGAGACGCGGTCGACGTGGGCGTGGCAAAGCCAAGATTTGGCGGAAGATACGAACGCGTCGGGCTCGGCGCCGCCGTAGTCGCGGGCAAGGGTTCCGACGACGCCGAATCGTCCGTCGCCAGCGGTTCCGCCGACGCGGCGATTGACGGAGAAATCGGGTCGGTCTTCGGTTTCCCAGGGGAGGGGAGACGCGGTGGAAAGACGCGAGAAAAAGGAGGGGAGCGTGGGAAGATTCTCGACGATATTAGGGGCGACGCATTGGGGAATGGAGAGGTCGTGAACGACGGAAGCGCCGGGGTTGTGCGAGTCGAGTTCGTCCAGATCGATATAGGAGAGGGCGCAGTTGGTGGTGCCTAGGTCGATACCGACGACGTATCTAACGGGGAGATCTTGATTCGAATCGCGGCGGGAGGAGGTCATGGGGACGATCCTGTAGGAATAGTATGTAAAGGGTGATGTAATTAACTAATAATAGCGTAGAAAAGGAGAGGTGAAAGGAGACGGTGAAAAAGTTGGGTGGGAAAAAAGATTTTTTGAAAAAAGAGTGTTGCGCAGTGATGAAGTTGGTGTATATTATCCGTGCAATATGCGCGGCGCGGTTAAGTCGAGCGGATGTGACGGGCGAAGAAAAGCGTTCGTGAAGTTGAAAGAGCGAAAAGAAAAATAAAAAAAAGAGCTTGACGCGATTGAAACTTTTGGTAAAATCCCCATATCTTGCTTGTCTGCGACTAGTGAGGCTAGCGTAGCTCAATTGGCAGAGCAGTTGATTTGTAATCAACAGGTTAGGAGTTCGATTCTCCTCGCTAGCTCTACCATAAAGCAGTCGCTTGGATCGAGCGTCAAGGGGGTTTTCCCGAGCGGTCAAAGGGGGCAGACTGTAAATCTGTTAGCTCAGCTTTCGGTGGTTCGAATCCATCAACCCCCACTTGAAGTTAAGCCAACGGCAAAGATATTGAACAATAAGCGGAATAAGCGTTGATATAAGGGGGTTTTCCCGAGCGGTCAAAGGGGGCAGACTGTAAATCTGTTAGCTCAGCTTTCGGTGGTTCGAATCCATCAACCCCCACTTATAGAGAATGCGGGTGTAACTCAATGGTAGAGTGACAGCCTTCCAAGCTGATTACGAGGGTTCGATTCCCTTCACCCGCTCTAAGAACCAAATATCGAGAATTCGGTATGATGGTTAATCGTCGGAGGTATTGGGGGCTTCACTCCAACCGTCGATTCAAACCACCTAATAAGGCCCTATCACATGCTGCCGTAGCTCAGTCGGTAGAGCGCGTCCTTGGTAAGGACGAGGTCATGAGTTCAAATCTCATCGGCAGCTTTAGTTCTCATAAAGGGACTCGTTAGGATGGTTTCGTATTATATACTGTTAAGAGGTCCCAATCCTTTCAAGGAGATTTAAATGGCTAAAGAAGTTTTCGAACGTACAAAGCCGCACGTTAATGTCGGTACCATCGGACACATCGACCACGGTAAGACCACTCTTACCTCCGCGATTTTGGCGGTTCAGGCTACGAAAGGCCTCGCGGTTGTCAAGTCCTACGCTGATATCGCTAAGGGCGGTACCGTACGCGACGCTTCCAAGACCGTTACCATTGCCGCGGCGCACGTCGAATACGAGACTGAAAAGCGTCACTACGCTCACATCGACTGCCCTGGCCACGCTGACTTCATCAAGAACATGATCACCGGCGCGGCTCAGATGGACGGCGCGATCCTCGTCGTCTCCGCTGTCGACGGCCCCATGCCCCAGACCGCCGAGCACGTCCTTCTCGCTCACCAAGTCAACGTCCCGAAACTCGTCGTCTTCCTTAACAAGTGCGACCTCGTCGACGACGCTGAACTCCTCGAACTCGTCGAACTTGAAGTTCGCGAACTCCTCACCAAGCACGACTTCGACGGCGATAACGTCTCCGTCATCCGCGGCGCGGCTCTTCCCGCTCAGCAGAATCCTTCCGATCCTGCCGCCGCTAAGTGCATCAACGAGCTCATGGACGCTATCGATAACGATATTCCTGAGCCCCAGCGCGAAATCGATAAGCCCTTCCTTCTCGCTATCGAAGACGTCTTCTCCATCGAAGGTCGCGGAACCGTTGCTACCGGTCGTATTGAACGCGGCGTAATCCACGTCGGCGACCCTGTCGAAATTGTCGGTCTTCAGGCTGAACCCCTCAAGACCACGTGCACGGGCGTTGAAATGTTCAAGAAGTCCATGGAAGAAGGTCAAGCTGGCGATAACGTCGGTTTGCTTCTCCGCGGTATCAAGCGCGAAGACATCCAGCGCGGTCAGGTTATCGCTAAGCCCGCTACCATCACGCCTCATATGGACTTCGAAGCCGACGTCTATATCCTCTCCAAGGAGGAAGGCGGTCGTAGCACCCCGTTCATGACCGGTTATCGTCCTCAGTTCTTCTTCCGTACCACCGACGTTACCGGTACGATCAAGCTTCCTGAAGGCGTCCAGATGTGCATGCCCGGCGACCATGTCAAGATGAGCGTCGAACTTATCAGCCCCATCGCTATGGAACAGAATGCCCGTTTCGCTATCCGCGAAGGCGGCAAGACGGTTGGTTCCGGCGTCGTTACCGCGATCACAAAGTGATTTTGCCCAAATAACTAGGCGCGTTGCGCTGTAGCGCGCCTATGACGATATGGCGCTTAGCCAGATCGTCGGATAGGGGAGTCGTCCAATTGGTAGGGCCCCGGTCTCCAAAACCGGTTGTTGGGGGTTCGAGTCCCTTCTCCCCTGCTCTCATGATCAGTTTGCGCTTGTTACGAATATTATTTTGTACGAGCGCTTTTTTTTTAATTGCAGGCGCGCCGTAAGTTCCTCTTTAAGACCCTTTCACGCCGTCGGCTCGGAGTCCCATATTATGTCAAGCTTCTTTAAAGAGCTCGTCTCTACGAATCTCTACAAAAGTTCTCAAGGGCGCGTCGCTCGCCGACTCACCTTTATTGGCCTCTCCGTCGTCTTTATCCTCTGGGGATACAGCATCTGGAAAGCCGCTACTTTCGGCTCGCAAGCTTCCGGTATCCTCGCCGCCGTCGTCGCTCTCGTCGGCGTCTGGGCTTCCTTCCGCGCTATACAGTTCCCGATTTTCGCCGACTTCCTCGTCTCCGTTGAAGCCGAAATGTCAAAGGTCTCCTGGCCGAGTAAGTCCGACCTCTTTGCAAATACCAAAGTCGTTCTCATCTTCATGGTTCTCTTTTCCGTCCTCATTTTCATCTACGACTGCATCTTCAGAGGGTTCTTCGGACTCTTTAGCTGATCCTGGCTCGTATCGGTCTTTCAATTCTTAAAAGGAGTGAATCTATGGCTACGGCTTACGATGGCGAAGACGTCGATAATGGCGAACCGAAGACCCCGCAATGGTATATCCTCAAGTGTCAGGTCAACCGCGAAAACCGCGTGAAAAAAGAACTTGAACGTAGAATTAAGGCCGCAGGTCTCGATAAATACGTCGAAGAAGTCTATGTCCCGGTCGAACGCGTGAAAGAATTCGCCAAGAACGGAAAACAGCACGAAGTTGAACGCAAACTCTACCCCGGTTATATCATGGTCAAGATGATCTTGAATAACGACACGTGGTTCCTCATGCGCGAAACGAACGGCGTCGGCGATTTCGCCGGTACGAGCGGCAAACCGATGCCCGCGCTCGAAGCGGACGTCGAGAGATTCCTCGCCTTCAAAGACGTCGATTCTAAGGCCAAGCCTCGCGTCGAAGTTCCTTACGAAGTCAACGAACACGTCAAGATCGTCGACGGCGCGTTCAAAGACACCGACGGCGTCGTGACCGCGATCAATCCCGCTCAAGGAAACGTTACGGTCTCCGTCAAAATGTTCGGTCGCGACACCAGTCTGACCCTCGAATATTGGCAGATTGAAAAATTCGGTTCTGAGAACTGACCGCGCGACGCCCCATGCGACGCTTCAGTCAAAGATACTTCGCGCGTCGATTGAGAAAAAACTGGAAGGCAACGTTTAAAAGCGTTGCCTTTCGTTATTTCTTGGATTGTTTCTTCTTGATTAAGACGCGCCCATCCGAAGGGGTGGGGAAGGGAAGGAACGTCGTGCGGGCTTAGGACGGGTAAAAAGGAGAGCGAAGGAAGCTTCTAAGAAGGGAGATAAGCGTCTAGGAATAGAAGAAAGGATCGAAGAGGGGTCTTTTGACGAATTCTGATCTTTTTTGGAGTTTAGTCCTTGTAAGGATCCGTTAGGGGGGTATACTGACTTAGAATTATATTGACAAGGCGGCGACGTCGTGACGTGTCGCTTTGGAGGTTCTTGGAACCATAATAGAAGAAGAAAAGCCGCGCGGCTCGATCGAGTAGAGAGAGACGCGTCACATAACATTAGGGGGAGGCGGAAACGCGGGCTCCGCGTCATGCCGTTATCGTTAGGTATTTGTCGTCGCTTTTTGGGGCGAACGATGAAATGAGATAGCGACGATTGTCGAAACGCGTCTACTCCCTGACGCGTTTGTCGCGAGACAGACGATCGGCGCAAGTTTTTGAGGAATTAAAATGGCTAAACAATTACAGGCTATCGTAAAGTTCCATGCTCTCGGAGGTAAGGCTACCGCAGCACCCCCTGTCGGTACCGCTCTTGGTAAGTTTGGTCTTAACCTTGGTCAGTTTGTTAAGGACTTCAACGATCGTACTAAGGCGTCTATGGGAATGCGTATTCCGCTCGTCGTCAAAGTTTACAGCGATCGTTCGTACGAACTTGAAACTAAATCCCCACACTCCGTCGACCTGATTAAGGAGGCCGCCGGAATCCAGAAGGGTTCGACGCACGTTCCGCAGGAAAAGGTCGGTTCGGTCACCGTCGCTCAGTTACAGGAAATTGCCAAGACGAAGCAGAAGGATCTGAACGCGCGCGACGTCGATCAAGCGGTTCGTATCCTCGCGGGGACGGCGCGCTCCATGGGCGTCGACGTCGTCGACTGATCTCCGTCTCAGCGCGCGCGATAGATCTTTCGTAATTATGCGGGACGCGCGCGGTGGCAGTTAGAATACAACTAAATTTATTGATAAAGAATTAGTGCAATGGGTAAAGTTTCTAAGCGCATGAAGGCAATGGAAGCGAAGCTTCCTCAGGTGAAAGCCCCTATGCCGTTGAATGAAGCCGTTGAATTGCTGAAGCAGTTCAACACGACAAAGTTTGACCAGACGGTTGAGATTTCGATGCGCCTTGGCGTCGATCCGAAGCAGTCGGATCAGATCGTCCGCGGCTCCGTCGTTCTTCCTCATGGTATTGGTAAAACTCTCCGCGTTCTCGTCTTTGCCAAGGGTGGTAAAGTCGACGAAGCGACCGCGGCTGGCGCCGATTACGTCGGTGGTCCCGAGCTCGCTCAGAAGATTAAAGAGGGTTGGTTCGATTTCGACGTCTGCATCGCGACTCCCGATATGATGGGCGTCGTCGGTTCTCTCGGTCGTCTCCTTGGTCCTCGTGGTCTCATGCCGAGCCCGAAGGCCGGAACGGTCACGATGGAACTTGATAAAGTCGTCCGCGAATATAAAGCTGGTAAGGTTGAGTTCCGCAACGACAAGGGCGGTATCGTTCACGGCGTCGTCGGTAAGCTTAGCTTCGACGTCGATAAGCTCGTTGAAAATACTCAGACCTTCATCAACTACGTCAACAGCCTCAAGCCGGCGTCCGTCAAGGGCGTTTACGTCAAGTCGATCGCGATTGCGGCGACGATGAGCCCTGGTCTTCGCGTTGCTTTGCAGTGACGCTGGGCTTTGGTCGATCTTCCAATATCCGCCCTTAATAATCGAAAACTGGTACAATGAGTAAGTTTGTTAAGAATATTATTACCGAAGAATTGAAGAAGCGCCTCGGCGGCGTTGAGAACGCTCTTCTCGTCAATTTGGTAGGTATGCAGGTCAACGACAGCAACAAGCTCCGCGCCGTCCTCGCCGAAAAAGACGTCCGCGTCATGGTCGTTAAGAACAGCCTCGCGGCGCGCGCCGTCGCCGGTACTTCTCTCGAAGCCGCTTTCAAAGACATTGCCGGAAATACCGCTATCTGCTGGGGCGCTTCCGACGTCGTTTCTCTCGCCAAAGAAGTCGTTAAGGTCACCAAGGACAAGCAGTTTGCTAAGTTCAGCATCCTCGGCGGCGTCCTCGACGGCGAAGCTTTCGCGGCTCCTCAAGCGATCGAAATCTCCAAGTGGCCCACTCGCGAAGAACAGATCGCGATCCTGCTCGGTCAAATCACCGGCGTCGCTTCCAAGCTCTCCTCTCAACTCACCTCTTGCGGCGCGAATCTCGCCAGCCAGATCAAGCAGCGTTGGGACAAGGACGGCGAAGAAGGCGAAGAACCCGCCGCCGAATGAGTCGCTTCGATTCGCTCCAAATTACATAGTATTTTTTAGTTATTTTCGCGTCTGATTTTTCAGACGCCTCAGTATACGATTGACTCTTGCGCGAGTTCGCCGCACCACGCTGTTTAGAACGTTTCTAAACCGATATTGTGGAAGATCTCCGCAGCAATTTTGAAAGGAATTTACAATGTCTGACGAACGCGTTTTCTCCGACGCTATCAAGGCCCTCGGCGACCAGATCATGGGTATGACTCTTAAGGACGCTAAAGAACTTAGCGATTACCTCAAGGAAGAATATGGCGTCGAACCCGCCGCCGGCGGCGCCGTCATGGTCGCTGGTCCCGCCGCTGGAGCTGACGATGCTCCCGCCGCCGAAGAAAAGACTGAATTCGACGTCGTCCTCGAAGAATTCGGCGCCAACAAGATCGGCGTCATCAAAGTCGTCCGCGCCGCTACCGGCGCTTCCCTCGGCGAAGCCAAGGCCCTCGTCGAAGGCGCGCCCAAGGCTATTAAGACCGGTCTTGCCAAAGAAGACGCTGAAAAGCTCAAGAAAGAACTCGAAGACGCTGGCGCTAAAGTTTCTCTCAAGTGAGATTAACTCAAACTATCTAGCTTGCTGATTCAACGAGTCAGAAATAAGGGCTGTGATCCTTCACAGCCCTCTTTTTTTGCCGAAATAATAGAATTCTGAACGTTCTTTTTCATAAGCCGCGCTATTAAGACTAGCGAAAGAATATTTTTGCTCTTTATTTCGTACAACCGGTATAGTTTAACTATGTTAACGTCACAAAACCGACGACGTTGTGCGTCTGTGCGAAAATTGAAATTAGGCTAAAATATGACGGTTGTAGCGGTTCTTGGAAAATAAATCTTACAAAAAACAGGACGGTTTTCCATTTTTCTTAGAAAAAATCTCGAAAAATTTTTTGCGAAAACGCGGCCTCTAATTTCTCTACGTGTTATAAAAGATACAGATTCCGATTTTCTTTTTGTTTTTTTAAAAAAAAGAAGAATAAATCCCCTTGAATGGGTTGAAATAAGCTCCATAATTGATAATGGCCGTTTTTTGCGCCTTTACAAATTTTCTTAGCATCAACCGGGAGGTTATTCTTAATGGCGGTTACAACACAACGTAAGTTGAAGCTGACTGGAACAAAGCGTTTCGGTAACGACAGCACAACGGAGAAAGTGCCCGACCTGACGACCCTTCAGACAAAAAGCTACGCCGATTTCTTACAAGCTGACGTCGCCCCTGAAGATCGCAAAAATATCGGACTTGAGGCTGTCTTGCGCGAGTCTTTTCCTATCGAAGACGCCTATGAAAAATCCTCTCGACTTGAGTATGTCAGCTACGCGTTAGAAAAGCCTCGTTATCTGCCTGACGAATGCCGTCGACTCCGCATCACCTACGGCCGACCGTGGCGCGTTCGCTTCCGACTTGTCAAAGGCGATTCTACGGTTGAAGAAGACGTCTATCTCGGCGAGCTCCCCATTATGCTCGGCGGCGGTGAATTCATCATCAACGGCGCCGAACGCGTCGTCGTCAATCAGCTACACCGCTCCCCCGGCGTCGACTTCCTCAGCGAAATCGATCACGATTCAAAAACCTATACCTGCCGTATCATCCCTGAACGCGGTAGCTGGATCGAATTCAATATTACCCGTAAAGAAGCGATCTCCGTTCGTATCGACCAGAGCAATAAGCTGCCCGTCATGACGCTCCTGCGCGCCATGTCCGATAAGTACAGCACGAACGCCGATATCCTTCGCGCCTTCTACGGAAACGAAACTTATACCGTCGGCGGAGAAGAGAAGGACGGCGTCAAAACGCCCGTCGTTAAGCTCCCCTACATCAGGGAAGTCGAAATCAACGGCCCTGAAGACGTCAATCTCCTTCAAGATTGCGTCGCCGTCGACGAAATCCCCTCCGATTCCGACGACCCCGACGCTAAGCTTACCAACGAGCCCGCCGTCGCTTCTGGCGCCGTCATTACGAGCGAAGGCGCCGAAGTCGCTGTAAATTATCTTCTTAAGCACGGTATCAAAACTTTTACCGTCATGAAGGCCCCTCAGAATAAGCTCCTGCTTAACTCCCTTCGCGAAGATAAAACCTTCTCGCACGAAAACGCCCTCCTTTCCATCTATCGCAAGCTTCGACCGGGCAACCCCACGAGTCTCGAAAAGGCGACCGATCTTTTCCGCGAAAAGTTCTTCGATCCGTCTCGCTATAGACTCGGTCGCGTCGGTCGCTTCCGAATGAATCGTAAGCTCGGCACGAACAATTCCCTCGATGAAATGCCGCTGACCGCCGCCGACGTCGTCGCTTCCGTCAGCTACCTCTATCACCTGTGGGGCAACGACCCAGGTTACGAACCCGACGATATCGACCATTTGGGCAATCGTCGTATTCGTACGATCGACGAACTCGTGAGCGACGAACTTCGTAGCAAGGGCTTCCTCAAGTTGCGTCGCACGGTTCTTGAAAAACTCCGCGACGGCTCCTCGCCACGCGCCGTCATCAACCAGAAGAACATCTCCTCCGCGTTCGATTTCTTCTTCGGACGTTGCGAACTTTCCCAAGTCGTCGACCAGACGAACCCCCTCTCGATGCTTACGCACGAACGTCGTCTTTCCGCGTTGGGACCCGGCGGTTTGAACCGTAAACGCGCGGGCTTCGAAGTTCGAGACGTTCACGCTTCCCACTATGGACGTATCTGCCCGATCGAAACCCCTGAAGGTCAGAACATCGGTCTGATCTCCTACCTCTCCCTTTACGCTCGCGTCGACGAATTCGGCTTCTTGACCGCGCCTTACCGCAAGGTCGAAAACGGCGTTATCACGAAAGACGTCGTGTGGCTGCGCGCCGACGACGAAATGGATAAGCTCTTCGTTCCTGCCGATACCAAGAGAACGAAGGGTTCCGACGATAAGCCCTTTGGCGAACTCGTCCCCGACGGCACCGGTCAGGTTCTCGCGCGTAAAAACGGCGAATACGTCCTTGTTTCCCCCGAGGACGTCGACTACATCGACGTCGCTCCGAACCAGATGATCGGCGTTTCCGCTAGCCTTATTCCCTTCCTTGAGCACGACGACGCCAACCGCGCGCTCATGGGGTCGAACATGCAGAGACAAGCGGTTCCTCTTCTCATCTCCGAAGCCCCCGTCGTCGGCACCGGCCTCGAACGCGACGCGGCTCTTAACTCCAGTCTTCTCGTTCGCGCTCAGCGCGGCGGAACCGTTACCTACGTCGACGCGATGAAGATCGTCGTTGACGACGTCGACGTCTACAACCTGCGCAAGTTCGCCGGACTTAACGGAAGCTCGTGCGAAAACCAGCATCCGATCGTCAAGATGGGGCAGGTCGTCAATGCAGGCGACGTCATCGCCGACGGCGCCTGCACCGACAACGGCGTTCTCGCTCTCGGGCGCAACGTCCTCGCCGCATTCATGGTTTGGGACGGTTACAACTACGAAGACGCGATCATCCTCAGCGAAGAACTCATTCAGAAGGACGCTTACACCTCGATTCACATCGAAGAGTTCGAATCTGAAATTCGCGATACGAAACTCGGACGTCAGTCCTTTACGCGCGAAATTCCGAACGTCGGCGAAAAAGCGGTCGCCGATCTCGACGAGAACGGCATTGCCCGCGTCGGAGCCTTCGTCTCCCGCGGATCGATTTTGGTCGGTAAAGTTTCGCCTAAGACGAAGACTGAACTCACCCCTGAAGAAAAGCTTCTCCACGCCATCTTCGGTCGCGCGGGCGAAGAAGTGAAGAACGAATCCCTCGTTGTCCCCGCGGGAACCTCCGGGGTCGTCATCGGCGCGTATCATTTCCGCAACCGCACGAGCTTGAGCGACGACGAACGCCGAAAGTTCGACGCCGATTTGAGCCGCGTCGAAGCCGAAGGGGACGCCAACGTCGCTCGCTCCTTCATCTCGATGATCTCCGAGATGGAAGACGTCGTCAAACCGCAACACGGCTTGTACGCGCACGACGGCTCTTTCCTCATCCAGGAACAGACCGCGCATGCGATCGCCGAAAACGCGAAGACCTTCTCCCTCCGCGAAATGTGCGAGGATAACGGCGTTGTCCTCGGATCTCCCGAATACGAAGAACTCAAGAGAATCTATCGCAAACACCGTCGAAACGTCGAAGAGACGATCGATCAGCGCGACAGACGCTACAACGAAATGAAGTCCGGCGACCAGCTCAAACGCGGCGTCCTTCAGATGGTTAAGGTCTACGTCGCGACGAAGCGCGCGATTTCCGTCGGCGACAAGATGGCCGGCCGTCACGGCAACAAGGGCGTTATCGCGAAAATTCTGCCGCGCGAAGACATGCCTTTCCTCGCGGACGGCACGCCGATCCAGATCATGTTGAATCCTCTGGGCGTGCCTTCTCGTATGAACGTCGGACAAATTCTCGAAACTCACCTCGGGTGGGCCGCCGCCAAACTCGGTTACCGCGCGATTACGCCCGTCTTCGACGGCGCCACGGAATCCGCGATTAACGACGAACTCGAAAAGGCCGGCTATCCTCGCTCCGGCAAGGTGCAACTCTACGACGGTCGAACCGGCGAACCTTTCGCTCAAGAGACTACCGTCGGTTACATCTACATGCTCAAGCTGCACCACCTGGTCGACGACAAAGTTCACGCAAGAAGCACCGGTCCTTACTCCCTCATCACGCAACAGCCTCTGGGCGGTAAAGCGCGTTCCGGCGGTCAGCGTTACGGGGAAATGGAAGTGTGGGCGTTGGAAGCTTACGGCGCGGCGTACACCCTGCAAGAGTTGCTCACGGTTAAGAGCGACGACGTCGAAGGTCGTACGAAGATTTACGAACGCATCGTAGGCGGTCAGAATACGTTGGAAGCGGGCACCCCCGCGAGCTTCGACGTACTCGTGAACGAAATCCGCGGGCTTGCGCTCGATATGGATCTCGTTCCGACGGACTCCAGCGCGTTCGATCTTCGTCCGGGTCGATGACGCCTTAGCGTCGATTTCGCGGTTCGCAACACGGCGAACGCATACAATATGGAACGCCCAGCAAGCGCGGAGGACTTTGGGTCCTTCGCGTCCGCTCGAACGCTTTTAGGGAGCGCGAGCCTTTTTCGCGCGTTCCAACTCGTTGAATTAGAAATTTGCAGCCGCGCGGCGATGAAAACGCCGTCCGCGGCGCGCGCGATATATACCAAAACGAGGACTACATGGCAAGTAATAGCGACGGATACGACAAGATCAATGATTTTAACGCAGTCAAGATCAGTCTCGCCGATCCAAATAAGATTCGCGAACAGTCCAAAGGCGAAGTCAAAAAGGCCGAAACGATCAATTACCGTTCCTACAAGCCGGAACGCGACGGACTCTTCTGCGAGAGAATCTTCGGACCTGAAAAGGATTACGAATGCTCCTGCGGTAAATTCCGCGGTATGAAGTTCAAGAATATGGTCTGCGACCACTGCGGCGTCCAGGTCACGCACAATCACGTCCGCCGCAAGAGAATGGGACACATTGAGCTCGCCGCTCCCGTCGTCCACATCTGGTTCTTCAAGGCCGCCTCCAGCCGCCTCGCGACCCTTCTCGAAATGAGAGCCTCCGCTCTTGAAAAGGTCGTTTATTTCCAGGACTACGTCGTCACGGATCCGGGAACCTCCAACCTCAAGCTCGGCCAAACCTTGAAAGAGGAAGACTACCGTCAAGCGTGCGCCGACGCTGAAGAGCAGGGGGGCGAATTCGTCGCCGAAATGGGCGCCGAAGCGATTCGCAAGCTTCTCAAGAAACTCGACGTCGTCAAGCTTTCCGAAGAGCTCCGCGCCGAACTCGAAACGACGAAAGCGCGTCAACGCAAAAAGGAGATCATGTCCCGCTTGCGTCTCGTCGAAGCGCTCAAAAACTGCCCGCACCTCAATAAACCCGAGTGGATGGTTCTCGACGTGATCCCGGTTATTCCACCTGATCTGCGTCCTCTCGTCCAGCTCGAATCGGGCACCTTCGCCGTCTCCGACTTAAACGATCTTTATCGTCGTATCATCAACCGCAACTCGCGCCTGAAGAAACTCATCGAGCTCAACGCTCCCGACGTCATCGTCCGCAACGAAAAGCGCATGCTCCAGCAGTCCGTCGACGCGCTCTTCGACAACCAGCGTTGCAAGCGCCCCGTTCTCGGTCAGAGCAACCGCGCCCTGAAATCCCTTACCGACATGATTAAGGGTAAGCAAGGTCGTTTCCGTGAAAACCTCCTCGGTAAGCGCGTCGACTATTCCGCGCGTTCCGTTATCGTCGTCGGTCCTCGCATGCGCCTGCACCAGTGCGGTCTTCCCAAGACGATCGCTCTCGAGCTCTACCAACCCTTCATTATTCGCCGCCTCAAGGAACTTGGGCATGCCGATACGATCAAGAGCGCCAAGAAGATGCTTGAACGTCGCGACGAGGAGGTTTGGGATATTCTAGAACAGGTTATTCAGAACCACCCGGTTCTCCTTAACCGCGCCCCGACCCTCCATCGCATGGGTATCCAAGCCTTCGAACCGATGCTCATCGAAGGAAACGCTATCAAGTTGCATCCTCTCGTTTGTAAAGGATTCAACGCGGACTTCGACGGCGACCAGATGTCCGTTCACCTTCCCCTTTCTCTCGAAGCGCAGGTCGAAGCTCACACCTTGATGCTTTCCACCAACAACATCTTCAGCCCCGCGAGCGGCAAGCCGATTATCAGTCCTTCGCAAGATATCGTCATGGGATGCTTCTACATCACGATGGAGCCGCTCCCAGGCGTCGCCGGCGAGGGGATGATCTTCTCGTCCGTCGACGAGTGCATGCTCGCCTACTCCCTAGGAAAAGTTCACTTGAACGCGCGCATTAAGGTGCGTATGCCTAAGGGACGTTACCTCGAAGAGGTCAAAGATAAGAAGACGGGCGTCGTTTCCTCCCCGCGCGTCGAAGCGGGAAAGATCTTTGAAACGACCCCCGGTCGTATCATCTTCAACCAGATCCTTCCAGACAACTCTCCCTATTACAACATTCCTCAGACGTCGAAAGAACTCGGACGCGTGATTAGCGACTGTTTCGAACTTCACGGACGCCGCGAAACGATCGATCTTCTCGATAAGATGATGCGACTTGGTTTCGAGGAATCGACGAAGAGCGGTCTCTCCTTCGGTACGGACGACTTGATCACGCCTCCTGAAAAGAAGGAAATTCTGGCGCGCACCGAACTTCAAGTCAAGGATATTTGCGACGCGTTCGACATGGGCGTTATTCAAGAAGACGTCCGCCGCGCTCAGGTTCTCGACGCTTGGTCCGCCGCGAACAACGAGATTACCGCGAAGATGCTCGACACGTTCCGCAACGACGTCCACAGGACCGAAGAAGAAGCGCGTCAACGCGGCGACGTTAAGCGCCGAAAGCTCGGTTACGTCAACCCGGTCTATCTCATGGCTTACTCCGGGGCGCGCGGCGGTAACGAACAGATTCGTCAGCTTGCCGGTATGCGCGGTCTTATGGCTAAGCCGAACGGCGAACTGATTGAAGCGCCTGTTAAGGCGAACTTCCTCGAAGGTCTTTCCGTGCTCGAATACTTCAGCTCGACGCACGGCGCGCGTAAGGGGCTTTCCGACACCGCGTTGAAGACGGCGGACTCCGGATACATGACGCGTAAGCTCGCCGACGTCGCTCAAAACTGCGTCGTCACCATGGCCGACTGCGGCGCTAAGACCGGTATCCTTAAGAAGGCGGATCCTGAACACAACATCAAGCTTTCCGACCTCATCGTCGGGCGCGTCCCCGTTCAGACGATCATGCGCAACGACACCGACGAGGTTCTCGTCAAGGCGGGCGAGTTGATCACTCCGGAAATCGCGGCGAAGATCGACTCCCTCAACCTTCCCGGCCTCATGGTTCGCAGCCCCTTGACGTGCGAAGCGGAACTCGGCGTCTGCTCTCGTTGCTACGGAATGGATCTCTCGACGAGCGAGTTTGTCGAAGAAGGTATGGCGGTCGGGATCATCGCCGCGCAATCGATCGGCGAACCTGGCACTCAGCTTACCATGCGTACGTTCCACATCGGCGGCGTAGGTCAGCACAACGCCGAAGAAAACCAGATTAAGACGGAACACGCCGGTCACATTCGCTTCGACGACGTCGACGTCGTCGCTTCGAAGAACGGCGAACTCCGCGTCCTCTCAAGCAAGCGTAACGGCGGCGTGAGCATCTGCAACAGCTTGAATCAGAAGCGCGTCACCTACCGCGTTCCGGATGGCGCGAAGCTCCTCGTCAAACAAGGGGACGTCGTTGAAAAGAACGCCGTTCTCGCCCAGTTCGACCCGCACAGCAAGTTGATACTGGCGCGTACCTCCGGCGTCGTTCGACTCTCGGGCGTTGTTGTCGGCTCCAACGCGAAGAAGGAAGAAGATCCGTTGACCGGTCAGATCTCCTTCACGATTACCGACGTTAAGGGCGAATTCCGTCCGCAAATCGAAATCGTCGATCCGATCAAGCAAATCGCGGGCGAAAGCTACCAACTTCCGCCTAAGACGCGTCTTTCCGTCACGGACGGAGACGTCGTCGACCGCGGTCAAGAACTCGCCTCGATTCCTCAAAGCGCAAGCGGAACCTCCGATATTACGACGGGTCTTCCGCGCGTTCAAGAGATCTTCGAAGCGCGTCGTCCGAAAGATCCCGCCGTTATGTGCGAGATCGACGGCGTCGTCGAAATTCAAGAAAAACGACATCACGGCAAGCAAGTCGTCTTGGTCAAGGGGAAAGCCGCCGACGGTTTCACCGAGATTGAACGCGCTCATGAAATTCCGCAAGGCAAGCACATTCGCGTCTTCACCGGCGACGAAGTGCGACGCGGTCAGCCTCTTACCGACGGCCTTCTCGTCCCGCAAGACATCCTCGCTATTTGCGGCGAAGAAGCGGTGCAAGATTACCTTGTCCAGGAAGTTCAGGCGGTTTATCGCAGCCAAAACGTGACGATTAACGATAAGCATATCGAAATCATCGTCTCGCAGATGCTTCGCCGCGTCGCGATCGACGACGGCGGCGACACCTCCCTCTTGCAGGGCGACGTCGTCGATCGCTCCGAGCTCCGTCGTCGCAACCGCGAGCTACGCGACTGCGTCAAGATCGTCGATCCGGGGAACACGACCTTCAAGGAAGGCGAAATCATCTCGAAGGAGCTCTTCGAGATGACGAACGAGGATCTTCTCGCGAAGAATCCCGAAGCGCGTCCCGCGACGATGAGCAAGAAGCTCCGCCTCGCCAAGGGCAAGACCCAAATCTTGGGCGTGACGAAGGCCGCCGTTCAAAGCGACTCCTTCCTCTCCGCCGCAAGCTTCCAGGAAACGACGAAAGTTCTTACCGAAGCGGCGCTCGCCTACAAAATCGACCACCTTGTCGGTTTGAAAGAAAACGTCATCCTTGGACGCTTGATCCCCGCGGGCACCGGTTTCAGCCTCTATCAGAAGGGCGGATGCCGATATAACGGCGACCACGTCGTTTGGCCTGTCGCTTCCGAACCGATGGGCTCCTCCGAGCTCCTCGACGATATCATTCGTCAGGACGTCGACAATGAGCGCATCGAAACTCAGAAGAATAATCTCACTACGTTCGAGGATCTCGTCAGCGACGAGCCCGAATCTGAGGATATCGTCTTCGATCAAAACGAGGAGAATACCTTCTTCCCCTCTGAAGACGACGCCGCCGAGTTCAATCCCGACGGAGACGAGTGACGACCGATCGCTTCTTGTGTCGTAAGATAAAGCCCTGGACGCGCGCAGGCGAGTTCAGGGCTAATTTTTTTCTCTATTTGTATGTCAACTAAAAATTTTTAATTTTACTTGACAATAGAAATGCTCTTATATAATGATTGACAGAACAGGGGGATGAAATGACGAAGAAAGAGATTTTGCTTTCCTGTTTAACAGCTCGACCTGGCGCGTTTGTGTCAGGCGAGGAGATTTCGCGGCGACTCAACGTGACGCGCTCCGCTATTTGGCAGTTAATCAACGACTTGCGCGAAGAGGGATACGACGTCGTCGGGAAGCCGAAGTTCGGATATAAGATTTCGGAAACCTCGGACGTTCTTTCGGCGCAGGGCCTTGAAAAGTTGATTCAGCCTTCCGTCCCTCGGATCCGCGTCGAGGTGTGCGACGAAGTCGAGTCGACGAATCAAATCCTGCGCGAGAGGGCGGAACGGGGAGAAGAGGCGGGTCTCTTTTTCCTTGCGCGATCGCAAACGAAGGGACGCGGCAGGTTGGGACGCTCCTTCTTTTCTCCGAAGGACGCGGGGCTCTACATGAGCTTGTTGCTGCGGCCGGAGAAGGTCGTCGCGGAGAACGCGACGCGCTTTACGACCCTCGCCGCCGTCGCTGTGTGCGACGCGATTGAAGAGACGACCGATTTGCAACCGGAGGTGAAGTGGGTTAACGACGTCCTCGTCAACGGCAGAAAGGTCTGCGGCGTCCTGACGGAAGCGTCGATCGGGTTGGAAAATCGTCTTGTCGACTATTTGGTCGTCGGCGTGGGGGTGAATCTTTACGAGCCTCAAGGGGGCGTTCCGGAGGAACTCGCGGATATTGTCGGTCACGTCTTTACCCAGCGGAAGGGGAACGGCAGGAATCTCTTTGCGGCGACTTTCGCGAACGCGTTCATGAAGCGTTTGAGTCAGGACGAAGAGACGGTGTATCACGAATATCGGAGCCGCTTGACGGCGATCGGCGAGATCGTGGAGGCGACTTTCCCCAACGGGACGACGGAGCGCGCGCGGATAATCGACGTCGATCGCGATTATCGTTTGATCGTTGAATATTTGGACGGTAGGCGCGACCGACTTCTTTCGGGAGAAGTGAGCGCGAGGCCGATGAGATGAATCGGAATAGAGAATGAAGGCGAGCTTTGTAAGAGAACTTGGTCGAAAAGTGCGCGAGGGCGCGGAAGCGACGCGCGAAGACGCGTTGCGTCTTTGTTCGGAGCCTCTCGAGGACGTCTGCGACGAAGCGGACGCGATACGCCGCGAAAGGTGCGGCGACGCGTTCGACATGTGTGGGATCGTCAACGCGAAGTGCGGGCGGTGTTCGGAGGATTGTCGGTTCTGCGTCCAGTCGCGTCGCAACCATACGAATATAACGCCCTATCCGATGCGCTCGGTCGCGGAGCTTGTCGAGGCGGGGGAGCGCGACGCGGCGGACGGCGCGTTGCGTTTCTCCTTCGTGACGTCGGGGCGGAGACTTACGTCCGCCGATATCGACGTTCTTTGCGCCGCGACGAAAGAGCTCAAAGCGAAAACGAATCTCGAGATTTGCGTTTCGGTCGGACTTCTTGACCGCGACGAATTCGCGCGACTGCGCGACGCGGGGGTTCGGCGCGTTCACAACAATCTGGAGACGTCGCCGCGATATTTTCCGGCGATCTGCACGACGCACACGATCGACGAAAAGATTCGCGCCTTGAAGGACGCGCGCGACGTCGGGATGCGCCTGTGTAGCGGCGGGCTCTTCGGGATCGGCGAGACGCCCGGCGATCGGATCGATCTGGCGTTGACGTTGCGCGAGCTGGGCGTTAAGAGCGTTCCGATCAATATATACGACGCGTTTCCCGGCGTTCCGATGAGCGAGGCGGGGCTGGCGCCGTTGACGACGGAGGACGCGCGTCGAATTGTCGCCGTCTTTCGCTTCCTCCTTCCCGACGCGTTCTTGCGCCTCGCGGGGGGGCGTCGACTTCTGGAGAATCTCGGACGCGACTGTTTCCTGTCGGGGGCGAACGCGACGATCTCGGGGAGTTACCTCACGACGGCGGGAGCGAATATGGCTTCGGACGCCGCCGCTATTCGCGCTCTCGGCTATGAGATCAAGAATCTCGACAACTTCTGACGAGATCGCTTAACTTTCGAAGGAATGAGACGATGAGTCGAAAACTCTTTGTGACGGGCGTTGGCACGGACATAGGAAAGACGCATATCTCGGGCTTGGTTCTGAAGCGACTTCTGGAAACGGGCGCGTCGTGCGGATATTATAAGTTGGCGATGAGCGGGAACGACCGCGACGCGAAGGGCGCGCTGATCCCCGGCGACGCGTTGAAGGTTTTGACGGCGGCGCGTTCGTCCCAGAGTCTCGACTCCGCGTGCCGCTTTGTCTATGAAAACGCCTATTCCCCGCATTTGGCGGCGCGCGTCGAAGGGCGACTCTTCGATATTGACGCGGCCCTCGACGGTTTGCGCTCCGTCGAGAAGGAATTCGACTATCTCGTAATCGAAGGCGCGGGAGGGATAATCTGCCCCCTCTATTCCGAAGGAGGAAAGCGCCTGCTTCAGGTCGACGTCGTTCAGAAACTGGGGTTGCCGTCTCTCCTTGTCGCGGACTCCGGACTCGGAACGATCAACGGCGTCGTCCTGACCGCGGAGGCGTTGAGGGCCCGCGGACTCGCCCTTAAAGGGATCGTCTTGAATCGCTGGAAAGGCGGGCTCCTGCAAGAGGACAACGCCGCCGAATGCGAAGCGCTCGCCGAAGCGCCGATCGTCGCGCGCGTACCCGAAGGCGCCGATCAAATCGACGCCGACCCCGAGACTCTGCTAAGTCTTTTCGAGGAATAAGTCTTCTCTCGCGAAGCTCTTCGAATTATTCCTTTCTTTATGTTGAAAACAAGTCTGTTTTTTCGATCTCTCAAGGAGAATATATCATGATTTGGCAACCCTACGCCCAAATGAAAACGACGCCGCCCCCGTACATGATCACCGGCGGTCACGGCGTCTACTTAGAGACCCCAGAAAAGAATTTGATCGACTCGATCGCCTCATGGTGGTGCGTCATTCACGGGTACCAGCGCCCGGAGATGGTGGAAGCGATTCGTTCGCAGGCTGAGAAGTTGACGCACGCGATCCTTGCGGGGACGTCGAACGAGCCCGCGGTGAAGTTGTCGGAAAAGCTTGCGCAATGGCTTCCCGGCGGTTTGAAGTATCATTTCTACTCCGATTCGGGGAGCACGGGGGTAGAAGTGGCGCTGAAGATGGCGCTACAATATAGCGTGAACCGCGGGGAACGCGATCGGAGGCTGACGCTTTCGCTTAAGGACGCGTATCACGGGGACACTTTCGGCGCGATGGAAGTTGGGGGGAGTCCCGATTATCGTCGGTTGTTGAATCATCGTTCGACGCGGTTGAACGTGGAGCATATTCCGACGACGATCCCGGCGTTGGAAGAGGCGTTCTATCGCCTTCATGGTCAACTGAATTCCTTTATTGTCGAACCGCTTTTTCAGGGCGCGGGGGGGTTGAAGTTTTACGATATAGAGTTCTTGCGTCGGGCGCGAGAGCTTTGCGACGAATTTGGCGTCTTGCTCATCTTTGACGAAGTCGCGACGGGTATGGGGCGCACGGGCTATCGTTACGTTTCGGACGAAGTGGCGCCGGATATTCTCGTGTTGGGGAAGGCGCTCACGGGGGGCTGTGTCGGTCACGCTGTGACGGCGGCGAACGAGAAGGTCTTTATGGCGTTTTATGGGGACGATCCGGAGCTTGCGTTCATGCACGGTCCGACCTTCGGCGGGAATCCGATAGCGTGCGCGGCGGCGTTGAAGTCGATCGAACTCTTCGAACGGGACGACTATATGAGCAAGATTAGGAAGATCGAAGAGATCGAGCGTCGCGAACTCAAGGGGTTCGCGGCGCCGCGGGTGCGCGACGTTCGCGTTCTCGGGCCGACGGCGGTGATCGAGTTTGAGAAGCGCGAGGACGCGCGGGGGTATCGTCAGTTCGCGTACGATCGCGGGGTGCACGCGCGCCCGTTGGGGAACTGCATTTACACGACGCCTCCTTATATCATATCGGAGTCTGAGTTGACGCGCGTCCTCAACACGATGAAGGAGTACGCCGAGACGGTTCGCTGATCGGTAGGATCGAACTTTGGACGGATAGTAAGCGACGCGTTGAAAGACGCGCCGCTTTTTTATTTGGCGTTTCGTCTGGGAGTCGACGCGCGCGGAGATTGAAGGGCGGACGCGCAGGAATAAAAAAAGCGATCCGTCGGGACGACGAACCGCTTGGCGAGAATGCGTTTAACGGGCGGAAATCACGAGGTCTTCTTAATCCCGATATGTCTCCTGGCGAAGTACTTGCCAAGGGGCGTGCAGGTGAGTAGCGCGGGTAGGAAGACGAGGTCTCCGAACTCGGCGGTCGCGAGGATCGCGAGCATCATGACGCCGAAGCGCTGCGTGGGGACGAAGGTGCTGAACGCGAAGGAGAAGAGCCCGAGACCGGCGATGAGGGTCGATTGCGTCATCGCGGCGGCGCAACGTCGATACGCGTTGAGGGCGGCTTCTTTTGGCGTCATTCCCTGCGAGATACCGTCGGAGAACCACGTGAGGTAATGCATGGTGTCGTCGACGGCGACGCCGAGCGCGACGGACGCGGTCATCATCGTCCCGACGTCGACGAGGATTCCCGCCCAGCTCATGAATCCGAAGACGACGACGACCGGGAAGAGGTTCGGGAGCATCGCGACGAGGCTCGCGGCGACGCTTTTCAGGAGGAAGACGAAGACGAAGAGGATCAGGACGAACGCCATGATAAGGCTCGACGTCAGACCGTTGATAAGTTCGTGTTGCGTCTGATAGACGAGGGGAACCATCCCGGTGTACTTCGCGGAGAGGCCCGCGGGGTAGATCCAGTCGTCGTTGTGCGCTTCGCCCATCGAGGTCTGCAAGGCGTCTTGATCTTCGGGAGAGAGTTCGTTGAGGACGAATTCGCGCATGAGCGTCTTTTCGTCCTTATCTTTTTTGGAAGGTTTCGCGCCCTCTTTCGGGAGGCGTTCGCCGACGTACTTGCGCGCGTCGTCGAGTTTATCTTCGTAGTACCCGTCCCCTTCGAAGGTCGTGGTGAGTTTGAGGGATTCCTCGGCGAGGATCGGCTCGACGACGTTTTTGATTTGATCGATGAAGACGGAGTAGTCGACGTCGCGCTTGAGGGCCCATACGCGGACGCTTACGCGCCAAAGTTCGATACCGCGCTCGTTGAGCCAACGCGTGGCGGCTTCGTTCAGGAGTCGATTTTCGTCGATCGACAATTTTCGGAAGCTCTGGTTGCCGCTCGTAGACGCGAGGATCGTTCGCAGATCCGTCGCTTGCTGCTCTTCGAGATACGTCTTTTGCGCTTTGACGAGACGCGCCTGTTTGGCGTAGGCGGCGGCGTCTTTTTCGAGCTTTTCGAGCGCCTGGTACCGCACGTAATAGGGCGCGATATTTTCGTCCAGGTCGTTCGGATCCGCGTTTTGGAAGAGCTCGTACGTCAGGGGCGTCCCGGACGCGTCGACGACGCCTTCAAGCGCGGCGCGGAATTCTTCGAGCGCCTTTTCGGCTTCTGCGGTTTTCGCGACGGATTCCGCCGCGAGGTAGTCCTCGAACTCCTTAAGGCTTGGATTACCTTCAATCGTCAGGTAATCGCGCAGCGCGTCGCGGTTTTCGTTCACCGTTTTTCCCACGACCGCGGAGACGGTGCGGTACGCCGCGCCTCCCTTCGTCGCCATATCGGAGACGTCGGGGGTGAAGAGACCGACGGAGAGGGAGCCGCCGACGTCTTCGGAGAGATCTTCCCGGATACGCGCGCTGATGCGTTGGATCAGTTCGAGACGCTCCGCCGTGCGGTACGAATTCGCGTACAGCTTCTTATTGTCGAAGCAGATTACGACTTCCATCGGTACGAGAGGCCCGAGCTTGTCTTCAAGCCAATCGTAATGCCGAACGATTTCAGCGTCGTCGGAGAAGAAGTTCATCATCTTGACCGACGTCTTGAGGTTATAGAGGTGGTATCCGAAGAAGCCCATGCACGCCATGCAGAGGATCACGACGATCCGGTGACGGCGGATGACGAACCCCCCAAAGACGTTCCACATCCGCTGGATGCGCGTCGGGTTCAGATTGAGACCCTTGCCCCCATGTTCTTCCGCGTATTTCTTCGATGGGTAGAAGTAAAGGAGCGTCGGGAGGTACAGGAAGAGGAGGAGGAGGGTGAAGAGGACGCCTACCGCGGAGTAGAAGCCGAATTTCGTAATCGGTACGAGTCGAGCGGCGAAGAGGGAACCGAGCCCGATCGCGGTGGTAAGCTGCGCGAAGAAGCACGGCGTGAACGCGTGACGCACGGCGCGTTCCGTGGCCCCCGCGAGACCCCCTTCGCGGATCGCGTCGTGATAGTAGTTGATGAGGTGGATCGCGCCGGACATACCCAGAACGTAGACGAGCGCGGGCATACTCAAGAGGATCGTGTCGCACGTGCTTCCCGTGAGGGAGACGAACGCGAGCGCTACGCCCGCGGAGAGGCACGCGATCCAGAAGACGAACAACGTCAGACGGATGCTGCGCAGACAGCAGTACGCGAGCACGAGCCCGATGACGGCGCAGAGCCCGGCGAGACGATAGAGGGTACGTTCCCCTTCGTCGTTGAGCGCGACGTTGTCGACGGGAGGACCGCCGAGAATCACGCCGTCCATGCGCACTTTGCGACCGTTCGCGATTTCGTCGACCATCCCCTTAAAGTTCTTGACCATCTGCGACGCGAGAGTACCCGTCTTGATCTCGATCGTGTTGGGGAGACCGCATTCGACGGAGATCTCGCGGATCTTCGCCAAAATCGGCTTGAGCGACTTGCTGGAGCGATCGGCGCCGCGGAGCGTGACGATGAGCGCCGTGCTCTTTCCGTCGGGACCGATGAGCGTTCCCTTAAGGCGTTCGCGGATTTTACGATCCAGATCGGTCAGTCCGTCGGCTCCCGTTTCCGCGGCTTCAGAGGACGACGGGCGACGTTCGGCGCGTTCATACGCTTGGCGCAGGATTCGTTCGAGACGAGGACCCGTCATGACGGACTTGAAGCAACTTGGCTCGCTCGCAGTCGAAGCGTCGGCGATTTCCGCTCCCGACGCGTCCAGGAGCGCCTGCGTCGATATATTCGGAGAACTACCCGCGAGTTCGCGAATCTCTTCTTTCGACTCTTCTGGTTCCGCGGAGAGCTTCAGCTCCGCCTTGTAAGTTTCGCCGGGCGCGGCGAGGGAGAAGTTGTCGATCGTCTGTTCGGGGACGAGCTTCTGCGCGAAGAGTTCGACTCGGTCGTCGGCGACCGTGCACCCTTCCCAGCTGACGACGACGTAGCTTTCGAAGGGGAACTGTTGCAGATACCATTTATAGTCTCGCGTCTCTTGGAACTCGGCGGGGAGCCAGTCTTCGACGGAGTTCGAGTTGCTTAAAAGCGTCTGTTTCGTCCCCATCCACACGAAGGAGAGGAGAAAGAAGACGACAAAGAGGATTTTGACCCCGTAGTCCTTAAAAAAGTCTTTTCTCATTCAGATAGAATCCTTGGAAATTTAAAGCGAGCGCGGCGCGCCCGATACGATTGCGCTAGTTGGATTGTGTTGGCGGCGGCGAAGATTAGGGAAGGGGCGCCCAGTCGTCGAGGACGGGCTCTTGCGTGTCGTTTTCGTCGACGGAGGAGGCGTCGTCGGCGTTAGGATCGTCGTAATCTTCCTCGTTTTCATAATATTCGTCGTCGTACGCTTCGCCTTGGGAGACGTCCTCTTGGGCTTCGACGGCGTCGAGTTCGTCGGAGCGGTCGAAGGCTTCTTCGTATGTTGGGACGCGGATCGCGCGCGGGGACTCTTCGCGCGGGGTGAAGACGGGCGCTTTGTATGCGGGGACGCGAGCGGGAGCGGCCTGCGCGAGGGGCGCGGGTCGTTCGTCGAGTCTTGCGGGGCGGATCGCAGGCTGCGGCGCGACGAGTTGAACGGGGGCTTCTTCGACGTTCGCGGCGTCGCCGTCGTTGTAGGCTACGGCGTTTTGCGGGACGAGGGCGGAGGTTTGTCGAATCGCGCCTGCGCGAGGGGCGACGAGATTGGCGAGTTGCGCGTTTTTCGCTACGACGTCGGCGCGCGTGGCGACTTGGGTCGCGCGCGGCGCGGCGGAGACGCTCGCGTTAGGATTGCGTTGCAGGAGCGCGGCGGGAATTTTGCGCGTCGCGTCGTTTTGCGCGACGGCGGCGGCGTCAGGCGCGGCGGAATTCTGCGCCATTGCCTTTTGGAGCGCGACGTAGCTCGGCGCGTTAGGCGTCGTCGCACCGACGTTCAGCCCGGGATAATCCTGGAAAAGGGGGTTGGCGTTTTGCGTCGGCGCTTTGCGATTCTTGCGCAAATACTCGTCCGGGTCGACGCCGTCGTTCTTGAGTTTTTCGCGCAGTTGCTGATTTTCGACGAGGGCGTCGCGCAACTGGAACTGCACGCGGTAGATTTCGTCTTCGAGTTGTCGTCGTTCGCCAATGAGGATCGATTCGTTGATCGCGTATTGTTTACGTGAAACGCATCCCAAGAGGGAGGCGGCGCTTACGATAAGAAGCGCGACGACGGCGAAGCGTCGGGAACGTGCTGACGTCGAGTGTTGAGTATTCATTGCCTACAATCCTATATCTAGTATGACGCGCGCGTCCATTCGCGCGTTTGGGGCGATTTTAACGAATTTTTCCAGCCGCGCCAATAGCTTTTGAACCAATAAAAAACGACTCGCGTCGTTGAAAACGCGGGTCGTCTAGAAAATTTGGCGAAGATTGAGCATGGCGTCACGCGGAGGG
>CAVGEG010000025.1:0-37129 GCA_963628165.1 Paratractidigestivibacter sp.
GTTCCGCGTCTAACGCACGTATTTCGCCCCGATTAGCTAGCGCGGAACAGATGAGCGAATCGACGCTCTCCCCCAAAGGAGCCGTATCTTCTTCAGCTAAGTTCACCGGAGTATCAAGAGGGCGCCAAAGAATTCGATTGTAAGCGGACTCTGCGACGGAAAGCGCCGTCCGTACCTGCAATTCGGCTTGCTGCGCCTCGGAGAAAGCGACTTGCGCGGCCAACACGACATTCTTGGTCAATATTCCGACGCTCTCCATCTTCACGGAGTCATTTAGGTGACTTTGGGCCGAAGCTGTCGCTTCAATCGCCACTTGAAGGAGACTGTGAAGCCTTAGAACAAGAAAAAAGGCCTCCGTTGTCTCTAACTTCACCCTCTGTAAGTCGACTTCTTCCCCCGCGGCAATCGCTTGAGTCATCGCCGTTGTGGACTCCTCCAATGCTTTTATGCGTCCGCCAAGGTAAATTGGCAAAGTGACTGACGTTACCGACGTCACGAAATTTTTATCAAGGACGGGCGTCGAGACCTGAAACTGCGTCGGTAGATTTGCAAGAATCGGACCGACAGTTCCCGCCAACTCGGGGGGCAAACTTCCGCCAATTGACGTGACGGCGCCAGAAATATCGACTTGAGATTTCATTTCCGGCTGATTGAGAAGACCGACATACGCCGTCGTATTGGTGATCTTGGGATTACGCAAGGTTTGAACCGCTTGAACGCCGGATAGGGAAGCGTCGCGCCTAGACGCCATAGCTCGCTGCGTCCTACTTTGAGAAACAGCAACGTCGACCGCTTGAGCCAAAGTTTCTCCCTGCGGCGCTTGAGGCGTCGAAACAGGCTGATTCCCCCTTCCGACGACAGAGTTGTTTTCCGCCTGTACATTATGGTAAACGACGCTACTTTCCGGATATTCTGGGAGGGGCTCGTAAGTCGAAACCGACGATCGAGTCGAATCGGGAGACGGAGCCTCCCGAAAATCGATAGGTAGCGACGTTGACTCCTGATAAACTCCTACCGCGTACGTTCCGCCATAAAAGGTCAACGAACTAGCAATTACCAGCGAGAATAAACGCGATTTCGCAGACGTTGAGCGACAATTTTTAGAGGAGCTACACGAAAGACGCCGCCCTCTCTTTGATTTCTTGCCAAACTCTTTTCTCATAAAATCCTCACAACGAGTTCGTTAATCAACTTTCAATGCTGTCTTTACCAATTGCTAAAACACAAACAAACCAACCTTTCTATAAAATCGGTACAATCCAAATAAATATTGAACCTTTTTGTCTTAAAACCATGAATAATTAAATGTCTGCAGAAATCCGAGATACTTATCTTCCAAATAAGAACAAGTTTTGACGTAGTCGATGTTTATCGGTCGTTATGAACGATCGAAGAATCGCCGTTAACGTCTATGAACTAAAAAGGGTCGCCTTCGAAAAGAATATTCTTACCAATGAGGACTCAAAACTTGAAATAACCTTGGAGAACGAGGGAGTCAACTCCATATTTTCCCTTTTCGAGACTGACGGTCTTTGTAGCGTCCACAAAAGCGTGTTCCCAAGCGATCGTCCATGAGGTTTGTTCGTTCCAAAACCAATTGCACCCCAAGACGGAACGATGAACGTTCCCATAAGTCGCGTTCGCAATATTCTTAACGTTGTTCACTTGCGTCCATTCCCATTTCGCCAACGCTTCCCAAGCGCCGAGATTCTCTCCGACCGTCCTATCCTTGAAGTTTAAGAAGAGAGCGTCGTCGCTCATTTTCACCGAGCCAAATCGCGCGTCTTCCTTCTTGTACGTTCTAGTACATCCAGGGGTCAGAATCCACCGCGCCGACACGGTCGTACCAAATGCCTGACCATTGTCCTCAATCGCCATAACGTATCCCTCAGCGCTCGCACCAACCCCCTCGTGTTGATACGCTGTTTCAACGTTCGTTACGCTATACGCTCGTCCATTCATTGGAATCGACGCCTTAACAAAAGACGGAGAATCGCTCTGCCACCTTAGTCCCGCCACGTCTAAACTTAGATTAGTATTAGAGCCCGTATGCACCCAATAGTAGCTTCCGCCAAAATGTAAGATCTCGCGCGTGAATCCTTCTTCGTCTTCAACAAGCAACGGGGTCGCGGTTAAACGAGTGTTGAGAACAAGTCCTGAACCGTCGTAACTAACGCGATGAGGGTTAGTTGCCAAGTTCTTCGGAAGATAAACGCCAAAGTGCGCGCGAGATTTCTTTTCAGCGCCAAAGATCCGCGTCGCGACGCCAAAGCGGCGGCGTAAACTGAACAATGAAGCGTTTTCATCGATATTCGCAAAGGGACGATCCGCGTTGGTATCTATACTTTCCATTCCCGACTCAACAAAGAAATTACCAAATGTTACGTCTCCTATTCTGGTATTCTTTGCGCGAATGTATGCGTCTTGAAAGGATATATTTTTATTGACGACGATGAAAAGGCGATACTGCAAATTTTCGTATCCAGTTCCTTCAAACGTCAATCTAATGTCATGAACGCCAAAGGAGTTAGACACGTTGCCTAAATACTCTTTCGATTCCTGATCTTGAGAAGTAAGAACACCGTCAAATCGAACCTGACCGCCGATCTTAACGGAAAAGGGCGAATTAAACGAAGTTGATTTGTTATTCTTTTTTTTCGTCTCTTCCAACTCCGCTTTCAAAGAGTTCGTTTGCGCCTGCAAATCGTCTAACTGACGCTGAAAATCCGCCAATGGATCGTCAGATCCTATAGAATCCTCACTAATTTCAACAGAAGCGCCGTCTTGCGAAATCTCCGATCCATAGACGCGCCAATCTTGTCCGCCAGACAACCAACCGTATCCCAACCCCCAAAGGGCCAACTCTAAGCCGACCATTAACCTCAAACCATACATAAAGAATTCCTTTTCTTTAAATAGCGTTTATTTATCAGACTAATCGCGGGATATGCTCAGTATCGTCTCAAAATGTTCAAACCTTAAATCAAAACATCTCTAAACGCATATTAATTCTATACTTAAATATTTTTCATACCTATTATATGCTAAATTTCTTACTTCGAGTTTGACGTTATTTTCATCCAACGTTTTTTCTAAAACTTTCTATAATCATAGTTTACAACCGTCTAAAGATTTTATCAACGACGGGTAAATGCGTTATGTCTCAATTGATTAATGTTTTAGATAGTACAAAGCGTTCGAATGAAAATCATTCCGACGTCCAGCGCTCATTCCTAGCGTCAAAAAAATGGAGCCTGACTCGAGGCTCCATAACCAAAAGGTTTAAAAGCGTTAAAAACTTAGTGCCTCGTTATTTCATACGCCGCGATTTTGCGATCGAGCGTCGTCCTTTCTATACCAAGAGATTTCGCCGTTTTGCTCTTGTTCCAGGAATAAAGCTCTAAAGTTTGCTGAATTAGACGCTTTTCCATTTCTTTCAGGGAAATTGGAGCAAAAGAATCCTCTTGAGGCTCGTTTACAACGGGGGTTGGAGTCTTTTCAGGTCGCTGAACGCCTAGTTCAACCTCTTCCAAAGCGGAAAAGAGAAGATCCGCCTTTTGAACGATCGGGGGATTTCCCATAAGAACGGCGCGTTCTACAATATTTTTTAGTTCACGAACATTCCCAGGCCACCGATATGCGTTCAACAACGCTTTTGCTTCGGCGGAGAACTCCTTGTACCTCCGTCCTGTTTCCTCGGAAAAGCGCGCCAGGAAATGGTTCGCCAAAAGATCGACGTCACCAACGCGTTCTCGAAGCGGCGGCACAGTGATCTCTAGAACGCGGAGACGATAATACAAGTCCTTGCGAAAACGCCCCGCGGCGACTTCCGCTTCCAAGTTGCGATTCGTCGCGGCGACGACGCGTACGTCCACCGAAATCTGCTTATTACCGCCAATTCGAGTAAATGGAGCGCCCTCCAAGACGCGAAGGAACGTCGCTTGCAGAGCGGGGTTCATTTCAGCAATTTCATCAAGAAAGATCGCCCCCTTGTCTGCCGCTTCGAATTTTCCCACTTTAGTCTCGACAGCGTCCGTAAACGCGCCCTTTTCATGCCCAAAAAGTTCGCTTGGTAGGAGGCTTTCAGAAAATGCCGCGCAGTTTAGGCACACCATGGGGCCTCCGCTACGAACGCTATGTTCATGAATTGCTTGAGCCACCAACTCCTTTCCAACGCCGCTCTCTCCGCGAATCAAAACCGTCGCCTTGGAGTTGCCGGCACGGACAATGCTATCTTGAACCTTTCGAATCGCCGCGGATGAACCTATCATCTCCAATTTCTGACCGATAAAACCTCTTAATCGACGGTTTTCCGCACGTTCGCAATTTAAGTAGGCAGTCAGTTCATTTTGACGCTGAAAGAAGTTGCTATTTCGAAAGGTCGTCCCCTCTTCTGAATCGAAAACCTCTCCAAAATCGCGCGGTGCGGTTACCAAAAGCGTTTGACGACCGATTTGAATTTTCGAACCGATTGCCAACTCCACCTCGTCTTTTACAGCGACGCCGTCGACGAGCGTGCCATTACGGCTATTAAGATCCGTTAAAAGCCATTTGGAATCGTGAAAACGTATCGTCGCATGAAAGCGACTACACCTATCGTCGTTCAATAAAATCGAGTTGCCTATCGCGCGTCCTATCGTCGTCTCGAGATCCGAGTCCAAAAAATAGGCAACCGATGGAGATCCGTTCTGAAAACAAACCAATTCAAGAATATTTGTCATACGTTACTTGAAGATATAGAGTCGCCTCTTTCAGTCATTCAAAAAAATTTTCCACGAAAACCTTCTTAATAGAGTCGGCTGATTCTTTTATGTCGGACGAAATACTTGCGGACGATCCTATCGGGGTGAGAAGCCAATTAACAAAATCATACGCTGTAAACAGATGAGGCGAAATCGGCGCTAATTGATTCGCCGCTTCTGCGCTCAATTCCTTCAAGGATGAATACTCTACCCCGTTAAGAACCGTGTCGATCGGACGTTCTTGCCATGTTTCTCCCCGCAAGGCTCGATTCCTTATAAATGCAGAAACGTCGAGCGCAAGAATATCGGTAAACCTCCACTCACGATCGATCTCCATCGATTCAGAGAGGAACGGAGAAGTAATCTGCGCAAGCGGAAGTCCAGACAAGCTTATGATCGATTCGCGCCCGACAACTTTGAAATACGGCTCGGAAACGCGTTGCGACAAAGAGGATTCTTCCAACAACGACGTCTGCGAGACAGAGTCAGCCATACTGTCCTCCGCGTCTATCTTAACCAGGGCTGAGCGTCCAACGCCCACGACGTGGTCAAAAAGTAAGGAAAAGCGAGGTTTCATGTCCGACAGGGCTCTAGGCTCTGATTCAACATATTGTAGAAGGGGTTCGGAAATATTAAAACCGCTATTGGTCATGGAAAAACGACCGCCCGGTCTTTCAAGAATGAAGAGAGTCGCTTCCCCGCGAACAAGGGTTCCGTCAATTTGAATATTCCCTGTCCGTAACGAGGCAGTAGGATTCTCCATCGTCAACCACTGCGAATCGAATCCTGAGACAATCGCTTCTTCAGAGAACCGGAAAAAAGTCACGTTAGAATGGAGAGGCGAAGTAAAGAAATCCCCCGTCATATTGCAAACCGTTAAAATCGAATCGCGTATTTCAAGATCATAGGAGCCTAACATTTCGAAGACAGACCACTCGGAAGAAACGACGTCCTGCGAGGGAACGGTAAACGAAATCTCAACGCCCTCTACCAGCACATGAGACGAATCGACTAAAAACATTCGTTCGCCGCGTCCTCCGTCGGGATTAGACGACGCCTTGAAAATAAGTTTAGGACGATAACCTTCCGATGCTCGGATTTCCACGTTGCAATCGAGCAGAGATAACGGCGACGTCTCCATTCCGTCGTTAAACTTTAATTCAATACGCGCGGGCTCAGTAGGGGTCGAGTCGATCGTCGCAAGCGCGGCCTGTAGAGTCGCGTAACAATTATCCCCTTCGCCACGACCGTCAACTATGCGAACGGAAGAGGCGACGGCAACTTCCGAAGAAGTCGATTCAGAAGTTAGCCCTAGGAGCGAGTAGGAGTTGCAAGACAAGGAGGCCGAGGCTTCCGCAATAGACGCGCTTGTGGACGCGGATGAAACGTCACTCGACGGATTTTCCGCATTCTGTTGAAGTCCAAAAGCTCTCCATCCAAACGCGGCGCGGGATGACGAGGCCTTGTCCAAACGCGCGCTCAAATACGTTTTTTGTTCTTCAAGCGTAGACTCGGAAAGAATCATAGGAAAGGAGCCGACGCGTTGATCGTAGCCTGCGACATAGAGGGAATCCAAAGACGCGGAATCATACAAGTAATCCGCCATTTGAACGGATAGGTCGCTATCCCCAGATGAAGACGATATGACGCCGAGAACGGAACCTGATTGTCGGTTCGTAGAAGTCGGCTCCCTGTCTTCAGCGGCGGAGGGAGCCCGAACAACTCCGTTCGTTCCCTCGTCAGGATCGTCTTGCGCAAGTTTAGTGGCAAGAGGCGAGTCTATTGTTGGGATAACCAAGTCAGAGTCCCTCTCGAGTAAAACGAAGCCCATGACAACCGCTATTAGGACGAAAAAGGCTACGAACGCGGGGAGCGCTTTCTTGGGCAAAATCTGAGAAAACGGCCTACTAGGCGGCGCTTTTACGAGACCTCTATTGTCGACGGTTAAGCCCAAAAGGTCGACTATTTGCAATAAATCCTTAATCAGGAGTTCGGGTGTTTGATACCGATCCTCCGGATTTTTGCGCATCATTTTGCGCACCACCGCTGCTATTTCAAAGGGGACGGAAGGATTCGCGTCGCGCACGTCTGGAGCTTCGTTTCCCTGATGACTTAAAAGCTTTTGAAGCATCGTCCCTTCAGGATAGGGAGGCGAACCGGTGAGGATATAGTAGAAGGTGCATCCGAGCGAATAAACGTCGCTTCGTACGTCGGCAATTCTAGGATCTTTGGCCTGCTCGGGAGAAATATAATCGAAAGTGCCGAGAGTCACGCCACTTTCGGTAAGGTCGCCGTCTTCTTCCGTCTTGAGAAGACGCGCCAGTCCCATATCGATCAGTTTGACTCGATTTTGGGGCGTCACGATGATATTGGAAGGTTTGACGTCGCGGTGCGTAACCCCATGCGCGGCAGCGTGAGCTAACGCGGAGGCTGTTTGGAGGATGTAGTCGATAGCTTCCGTAAGAGCGAGGACGCCGTTAGCGCGAACATAGTCTCTAAGATTAACACCCTCGACATATTCAAACGCAATATACGGAATCCCGTCGACATTTCCGAAAAGATAAACCTGCGCGATATTTTCGTGATTTAAACGCGCGGCGGATTTTGCTTCGTTAAGAAAACGCGCGACAACGGTAGAATCGGTGGCGCGTCGTTTCGGCAGAACTTTGATCGCGACCTTTCGTTCCAACGCGACGTCGACGCCTTCGTAAACGTGTCCCATTCCGCCGCCGCCAATATATCGAATGATTCGAAATTGCCCAAACATAGCGTCGGGGTAGAGACCATCGTCAGGAAAAGAATCAGCTCTCTCTCCGTTCGCTTGAGCGCTAACGCTCAGACTTGCGCTCGAGCCGGGATTCGGCGAACTGGCAAATTTCGTAATCTCGCGAGTCGACGAACCTTCACTACTAACCGCGACTACGCCCGCAAAATCAGAATTATTTCCTAACGTCAACGTCGAATTCGGCGCCGTTTTGACGCTCGAAGACGTGTCTTTTTTCGAGTTGTCCCCTTGAGAAGAGGGACGAGGAACAGAAAGATCGACGACAGGAATCGTGATAGAGGCGGAAGAGGAGTCAAGAGGTTTGACTTCTTTATCAACGTTCGTCGACTTCGTCTGTTCGCCATTATCGCTACGAGATCCATTCTCACAAGGAACCTCGTCTTTTCGAGAAAAGGACGAATTGGGCGACATAAGAAGCCTCCTCCGCGTACAAATGAATCTTTTATCAAGAACAAAGACGCGCTTTCACCTCAAACGCGGTGAAAGCTACAATATCAACGGTTATTAACGCTTCTTAAAGCGGATCAAAACATGAACCGATTGAAGATATTCTCAATCAATTCTTGACGACCGCTTTGAGGAGAATCAACTTCGCCTTTCTCAATCATGTAGTTATACAAAGATTTGAAATCGTGCTTACCCTGTTCGATCTCGGCGCCGATACCGCTATCCCATGTGGAGTAGCGTTCTTTAACCATACGATCGAAGACGCCGTCGGCGCGCGCGCTAGCCGCGTTGCGAAGCCCCTTGGCGAACGCGTCCATACCGCCGATGTGGGCGTAGAAGAGATCCATCGGTTCGAAGCTCTCGCGACGAACTTTCGCGTCGAAATTGAGACCGCCGGTCGTGAAACCGCCGTACTTCAACAAGACGAGCATCATCTTTGTCGTCATGTAGACGTCCGTAGGAAACTGGTCGGTATCCCAACCAAGCAACATGTCGCCGGAGTTGGCGTCGACGGAACCGAGGAAACCTTGGCTACCGGCAACTTCCATTTCATGCTCAACATTATGACCGGCCAACGTCGCATGATTCGTCTCGATATTCATCTTAACGTGATCTTCAAGGCCATACGCGCGCAAGAAGTTAATGCAGGTCGCGACGTCGAAATCATACTGATGCTTCGTCGGTTCCTTCGGTTTCGGTTCAAAGTAGAATTGACCCGTAAAGCCGATCTCCTTAGCGTAATCAACGGCCATGTGCATAAACTGCGCAAGGTGATCAAGCTCACGCTTCATGTTGGTATTCCAAAGGCATTGGTATCCTTCGCGACCGCCCCAGAAGGTATAACCTTGAGCGCCAAGTTCCTTAGAAACTTCCAAGGCTTTTTTCACTTGCGCCGCCGCATAAGCAAAAGAGGTCGCGTTGCAGCTTGTCGCGGCTCCGTGCATGAAACGGGGATTGCCAAAGAGGTTCGCCGTTCCCCAAAGCATGGTAATACCGGTGCGTTCAGATTCTTCCTTGAAGACCTCGACGACCGCGTCAAGATTCTTGCACGTCTCGGCAAAAGTCTTCCCTTCAGGGGCAACGTCGCGATCATGGAACGCGTAGAATTGAATGCCCGTTTTCTCGAGGAATTCGAAGAAAACACGGACGCGATTCTTAGCGTTCTCGATAGAATCGGAACCGTCGTCCCACGGACGCAACATCGTCGCGGCGCCAAAGGGATCGACTCCGTTCATACGCATCGTGTGCCAGAACGCACAGGAAAAGCGGAGATGATCTCGCATCGTTTTCCCTTCAATCACTTCGTCGGGATTGTAATAACGGAACGCTAGAGGATTAGTAGAATCTGAACCTTCGTATTTAATTTTCGAGATTTCAGGGAAAGCAACCATTATAGTCTCCAGTATAACAGGGATATCTCAGGGAACCGGACGCGCCGTCCAAGTTCTCCGCAGGGCGGGGTTTACCACCCTGCGCTCCAATAACTTTCAGTCCGACGATTTCGGCGTAACACCGTCAACCGTCGCGCGTTCAACGACGCGTCAACACAGTCCAAAGTATACCAAATTTCAGTGTAAAAGAAAAGCGTCTTGAAACGAAAAAACCCAACTCTTTGAAATCACCCCCTTTGAAAAGAAAAACGCTTGCCGCCTATGACGCCAAGCGCTAAATCAACGCTCTGATTCAGCAAAGAATCAGATAATTCCCTTTTCTTTGAGGAAAGCGATTACCTGGTCTCCAAGCTCGTTGGCGGTCAGAGTCGAAGCGTCGATCGTAAGTTCGGGATTCAGAGGAGCTTCATAAGGATCGTCAATTCCGGTGAAACCCTTGACTTCGCCAGCGCGCGCCTTTTTATAAAGACCCTTAGGATCGCGTTGTTCGCACACTTCAATCGGCGTCGCGACATAAATTTCATAAAAACCGCCGTCGTTCATCACGCGAACGCTGTCGCGATCGACGCGGTAAGGACTAATAAAGGCGGTAATCGCGATCGTTCCAGAATCGGCGAAAAGTTTCGCGACAGCGCCAATGCGGCGGATGTTCTCTTCACGATCTTGAGCGGAAAAACCGAGGCCAAAACGTTTCGCAAACTCTTCGGAGTGCTTCTCGGCCAACATTTTAGGAGACGCGTTCAAATTATGGCGGACGTTGTCGCCGTCAAGAACAAAACTATGTTTGCCAAGTTCGTGAAGCTTATGATCGACGACGTTCGCGACCGTGCTCTTACCGCTTCCGCTCAAACCGGTAAGCCAAAGAACACATCCCTTGTTGCCATTTAGTTTTTCTTTTTCTGCTCGAGAAACGGCATGTTCGTGCCAGAAGACCTCTACTTCGCTCATCATTACTCCTCAAAGGTCAAGAAGCCAACGTCGCCAAGGCGACGTATAGCCAGGGTTAATACTTGTTTCAATGTCACGTTAGATCGAGTCGACGCCTTTCGAACCAGCAATGATCAGCCCCTTGTCCAAGGCCTTTTCTTCCGCCGCTGCGCGTCGAGAATAAACGGGGAGGATACCCCATAAGTCGTCAAAAGAACCGTCTTTGACGCGTCGCCAGGCTGAAAGCGCGACGCCTGAAGCGTTCGGAACGCCTTCTCCGCAAGGAATATACTGCAGATTCGGGTATTTTATGTCGACATCTTTCACGCGTCGAAGCGCCGGACCGGCAAACCATACGGAAGAATAAGTCATATTCGACAATATTCTCGAAAGAGCGCTGGAGTCGCCAGCGCTCAGTTTGGGGGCAATCGGCTCTTCACCCTGAACTTCATAGGGCGAATCACACGACACGCCCAGCCATTTTTTTATCGAGACGATCTGAAAACGCTTCTGCTGCGGGATTGCCTGACTCCCGTCAGGAAGGAATAGATAGTCCCTTACAGCCGCGTCGCCTCTTTGCGCGTCCATACCGACCGAAAGAACGACTGGCGCGTTTCTAAAACGATCCCGTTCGGCAAGAGCGTAGGTCTCAACGATCGCGTCAAGAGAATCCACGCCAACGATCTTCGTGTTCCATGCCCACGCCAACATCTTTGCCGTCGTGATCCCAATCCTAAGGCCAGTAAAAGAACCAGGACCGGTAGAAACAGCGACAACGTCCACGTCCGTAGACGACCAATGGTGATCGTCAAGAATCCCTTTTATGGCAGGAGCCAACGATTGTGCGCTACGCTGATCATCTCGCAACTGTCGCAAGTCTTTGATTTCACCGTCTACGCAGAGAACGACGCTCCCTTTTGTCTCGGTCGTTTCAAGAGCCAGCAATTTCGTCATGTAAACTATCCCTTCTAAACAGAAACGTCCGGCGCTGAACAACGTTTCAACGCTCGGCTAATACGCAACGCAAACAACCTTCCAAGGGCGGACGTGACCTCATTTTACAAGAGACGTTCGCTATGTGCAGGGGGCGGGCGCGTCCTTATCGATAAAATGCTCTTGTCATCCGTTTGTAAAAAAGGTAGAGTCGAGAAACTCGTTCCATAATCCTCTGTTGGGCAAACGAAACGAGACGCATTAGACCGATAACCATGTACCGTCAATAACATCCAATGGCGTCATCACTGTTCAAAAGCTTTCAAGCTAACCCGCGAAAACACGTTCTAGCGCGAAGAATCCTTTTCTTTTGCGCATGGGCGCTTGTTGTCGGCGCTTGTCAAAACGCCGCCGTTGCACATGAAAATACAACGCAAGATCAAAATCGCGAAAGCATCGTCTATTTTCCGATGGAAACGACGAACCGAGCGACGGTTGTATACGCCTCCCCTTCGCGCCAAAGCTATCAGGTTGGAAAACTCCCGGCGAAATCCAAGGTTGAGGTCTATTTTCGCACGAACGATGGATTTTGCGCAATTCGCCCCCCTCAAGGAAGCTTTTCGTGGATCAATTCTCGTTTTGTAGAACTAGAAACGTCGACTTCCGGTCGAATCCTCTCCCCTTCCGGAAAGGCAATTCCGTCGCGTGTAGGCGGCGCCTCCCCTGCCGTTAGTTCCGCCGTACAAGTTGGATTGAAAGACTCCCAGAGCGTCACGGTTCTAGGAGAAATCACCCTGGACAACGGATCCGTTTGGTACAAAATTGCTCCCCCGCCCGGTGAATTTCGTTGGATTATGGAAGACGCTCTATCCGCCAAATACGACGTCGCGCAACTCCCTGAAAAGCTCACCCTCCAGTCGCAGTATGGAGTCGCGGGCGCAAACGAGGCGACTAAAGATTCCAACCAGTATGTAGCGGCGAATCAAGAATCGTCGCGTAAGAGGACGGAAGATTTTCAAAAACAAGTCGCGCGGCTAAATAAGGACGTCATCAACGCTGTTCAGAACGCGAATCCACCCCAGCAAGATCTCTTAGCGCTCCAAGCTCGCGCGGAAAAATTATTCGACCAAGCGCCAAGCGACGGGGATCGATTTGTGGTGCAGTCAATCTTTGACGAGATCATCAAAGCGCAGGTTCGCCTGAACCAAACGACGCTTCAAATTCCCTCGACAAACCTTGCGTTGGTTGACAGATATGCCAGCGCTTCTATGGGTCAGCCGATCGTTAGCTCAAACCTATTTAACGGCGAGTATATTATCGGACCGATTCTGGATCAAAACGGGCTTCCCGTCAACCCTTCGAACTTGAATGGAACGTCGTTCTCGATGGCTCCGACTGAAACCAACGCGTCGACAACAACGTCCTCTACCTCGATAGAAGAGGGTTCCAAGTCGAGAATGGAATTCGCCTTCTCCTCCGCAAATAATCCTTTCTCGCGCTCCAAAACCGCGATAAAGAATAGATCTTCTCGGATGGAGTCAAGCCTTTCCCATCTCCTTCCGGAACGTCCAACTCAGATCGTTCCCCCTTCAGACTATAAAATTTTCGACGCGACAAAATCGCAGAAGACCCTAGCGCAAAACGTTCTTAAACCCGGTTCTTTACGAAACAACGCGGTCGCGCCTGCTCAAATATCGAAGCCGGAAACCCAGGAGCTTAGAGAAAATACAACGGAAGTCGCCTCGACGCAACCTCGATGGTCGCCTGTAGGATCTCAGCCTTCGGAAGTTCGCTCCTTCCCCATCCAATCCGTTTCAAACGAAGAAAAAGAGGACGGAACCAACAGAATTCGTCAAACAACCTCTTTTGCGCCCGTCACGTCTCGCTCATTCGACAATTACGACACGGCTGGCACGTTGATTGAACTTCCTGAAAAACGCGACGGAGCGCCCCGTTACGCGCTTATCGCGCCGGGAGACAACTCCTTCGAAGTCGTCGCGTATGTAGACCCCGCGAAGAACGTTTCCTTTAGTAAATTTATCGGCCAAAGGGTATTTGTAAAAGGAGTTACCGGCACGATTTCAATAGATGGGAAAAACGTAAAACACGTCGTTGTTTCCTCGTTGTTTCTCATGAAATAAAAAACGGGCGTTTCGCGCCTGTCGATTGTTGAGCCTCGTCTTCGATTTCTCCGCGAAGAGAGGCTTTTTTCAAAATGAGGGCAATTCGACGCTCCAGCGACATCCCTTTGCGAAAACGGCGGATCGCGCGAAATGGATTCGCGCGCCTATCTGCTCCGCGAGTCGCCAAGCTTTGGAAAGCCCCATTCCGAGCCCCCGTCCAGCTAAACGCCCCGAATAGAAAGGCGAGAAAACGAGCTCCGGAAAATCGACAGAAAGTCCCGGTCCATTATCTTCTATGATAAATTGAACGCAGGTAGCGCCGTTTTTCACGCACGTAGAAACACACAGAATCACACGTCCATCGGAATTTTTCTCTTCAGGCTCAGCGTTCAAGCGACCATATCCAAGGTTCTTTTCAAAAGAAATTGCTTCAAGAGCATTTTGAACAATGGCGTCCAGAATCGCCGACAACATCGCCTTGTCCGTTTTACACGCCAACCCGTCCACGGAACTGACGCTTTGACTAGAAAGCGCAACGCCAGCTTCTTCAAACCTCTTCTCTTCTCGACTAACCCATGCGTCAAAGAAGGTGTTAACGTCGACAGCGTTAAACTCTGGAACGGGAGGGCGCGCATAGGTACGCACAGCGACTATCATCTCGTAAGCGCGCTTGGTTTGGTCTAGAATCGACTCCAGAGAGCGCCGTTTTGACGCGTCCGTTTCATTTTTGAGAAGAGCTTGGGCGTAACCACTTATCACCGCGAGAGGATTGTTCAGTTCATGACCGACTCCAGCGGCAAACTCCGCCATCATCTCTAAAAGACGCTTATTCTCCACCGCGTCTATCGTTTCTAAACAGTTCCTATTGTCCAAAAGAAGTTTCCTTATACTTCCTTGCTTTCCTATTTTAACAGAACAAGGCAAAAAAAGCACGTTTTTACGTGATCGAAAAAACGTCCTTAGGGTTCGCCAATGCTGTAACTTCAGCGTAAAAAGTAAACAACGTTTACTGTATAAGAATCGCCAATCAGCGATTATATAGAGACTCTACGTCGAGAAGCCGACAAATATGTTCAATCAGATTATCCATATTGAACGGCTTCGGAATGAACTCGTCGGCGCCGGCTTTGATAAGTTCGTCAATCTTATCCTTCTCCACCTCGCCGGAAACGCAGACAATCTTAACGGATTCAAGCGTCTTATCGCTACGAACGAAAACGCAGACGTCGCGTCCATTAATATCGGGGAGCATGACGTCAAGAATAATCAAGTCGGGACGATATTCGCGAACGAGCATACCGGCCAGGAAACCGTTATTCGCCGTACGCGTTTCAAAACGTCCGTCGCTCTCCAGCACCTTCACCAGAAGCTCGACCATCTCCTGGTTGTCGTCGACAACCAAAATCTTCCTCTTACCGCTCTCAAGGGCGTCGGTCGGTATGTTATTCTCTTTCATGAAAGTCAATAGACATTCACGCGGTATGCGACGAAAGCGACTTCCAGGAACAAGAAAACCTTTAAGGGCGCCATTGTCAAAGCAACGAATGATCGTCTGCTGACTCACTTTACAAATCTTCGCCGCTTCACCTGTGGTAAAAACTGTCTTGAACGCCATCGTCCTAATCCATCCCTCTATCTAACCGGATCGTCAGCCGGTTTTATCTATCGTCCATAAACATCCGACATGACGCTCGTCAATTGATACTTCTTTCCACGATAAGAAATCCCGCAGCGAGCATGATTTCGATATTCCGCGTGTTAAGCTTCACAAATCGTAAAATAGCGACTTATGAACGCATTCAAAAGTGCGAAAAACACTAAACCCAACTCTTTTTCCGGATTTACTAAGTAGTCCGATTATAACTATTTTACCACCTCAGTCAATATCACTTTTTTCGCACAGAAAACCCAGTCTACCTAACCGAAATTCTCAACCTTAAAGCGAGACCAAAGCAATAAAAAGACCCGCAATTTCACGAAGCGTCCCTTCAAAATGGCAGAAGCCTTAACCCTCTTTCCTCGCCTATTGAAAAGAACAAATTCAACGCCAATTGCAAAATCTACCGTGTAATCTCAATAACACGTATTTTACATAATCGTCTTCTCCATTCCAGTCCTTCACGATTTTATTCCTGGTTATTTTGAAAAATGGGGAAACGCGCGTATTTCATGGAAACTATCCGGTTTAATGGGTAAAAAAGAAACTAGAAGACTTACAAGAATCGATTGTCTTAAAAACAAAAAACGCTATATTCATTAACTAAGAGAAACTTCATGAATACGCGTCGTAGGAGGAAATTTACGTCTCGGCGCATAGTTCAAGATAGACAAGGAAAAACCAACATGTCCCAACGCAAAAATCTCGTCGTCGCTCAGAGCGGCGGACCGACCTGCGTGATTAACAGCAGCCTTCGCGGCGTTGTTAACGCCGCGCGGGAGTTCGACGCAATCGACGTCGTTTACGGCGCATGCCACGGCATTGAGGGCGTTCTCAAAGAAGAACTTCTCAATCTCACCGCGCAACCCGAAGAAGAAATCGCACTCCTGCGCTACACTCCTGTCGCCGGTTCCATCGGAACTTGCCGTTATAAGCTCAAGTCCTGGCAAAACGAAGACTTCGAACGCGTCGTTGAAGTCTTCAAGGCCCATAACGTCGGTTACTTCCTATACAACGGCGGCAACGACTCCATGGACACCGCCAACAAAATCGCCCTTCTCGCGGCTGAAAGAGGCTTGGAATTGCAGGCGGTCGGCGTTCCGAAAACGATCGACAACGACGTCGGAGACGCGGAATTCAAACTCATCGACCACACGCCGGGATATGCTTCCACCGCAAAATATTGGACGCATATGGTTCAATACGCCAACGAAGAAAATAAGGGTTCGTGCCCAGCCGACCCTGTCCTCGTTCTACAAGCGATGGGGCGAAAAATCGGCTTTATTCCCGCGGCGGCGCGACTTGCCGACCCGAAGCGCGAGAATCCTATCTTGATTTATCTAGCGGAATCTCAATGCTCTCTTGAAGAAATGGCCGAACAGGTCAACTCTACTTTGAAACAGGCTGGTCGTTGCGTCGTCGTCGTAAGCGAAGGATTCAATGTCGGCGACGTCGGAGCCGTCAAGGATTCCTTTGGACACACGAACTTTGGCGCAAGCAAAATCACTGTCGCTCAAACCGTCGTGAATTACCTTAACTCCGTCGGTTTGGCCGCGAGAGGCGCCGCAAGATGTAACGTTCCGGGAACGGATCAACGTCATTCAATGGGGTACGCCTCTACGGTCGATTTGGACGAAGCCTATCGTCTCGGACAAAAGGCCGCGGAACTTGCCGCTACAGGCCAAGGCGGATATATGTCCACCATCCTCCGCGAACCTGGACTCATCTACAACGTTCGGTATGATAAAGCGCCTCTCTCCGACGTCGCCAACAGCGAAAGAACCTTCCCCAAAGGATGGATTCTCCCGAGCGGATGCGACGTTTCCGACGACTTCATCAAATATCTCAAGCCTCTCGTCGGTGAAGATATGTTGACTCTCCCGATGCTCAACGGACGCCAACGCCTTACCCGTTTTGAACCGATCTATGCGGAAAAAATCTTGCCGGAATACGTTCCGCAAGCCGATCGTCAAAGCAAACCGTAATATTTTTCCGCGGCGCGCGATAACATAAAGGCGTCTTCGTCTCGAGGGACGCCTTTCTTTTTTCGACAAGTATCTTCCTAGCGCTTCATATCGCGAGCCTTGCGTCCTTTTTTGAAAATCCGACTTGTACCGTTTCTCATTATTCTGTATCCTCGGAAAGTCTCTATGGATTACTCGGGCGCTGTCGACATGGAAGCCGACGGCAAAGGGTGACGTCTCAACCCGAATAATGGAGAGATACTTCGGTTCATCAGGCGTTAGCGCCTTTCAAAAAGGTTCGACAAGAATGGTTTTTTCATCAGACGCAGTACAGTCCGATCTAGAAAAAGACGTCCTTTTCAGGGAAGACGGCGCGCGGTTCGTTCAGACTCATATCATGAACAAAATTCGCGCAAACCTCGTAATTTTCACAATTGCGGCGATTCTTCTCGGTTCAGGAACGCGTCAGGCCTTTTCACAGTCGACAAACGTAAACACCTCGAATAAACGTGAAACGTTGGAAGAAACCTCTGGAACCTCCATTCGTAATTTTGACGCCCTACGCGCCCTAAGTTCAGACTATCTTAACAATCCTGACGGCGGCGAAACGCCCGTCGACAAGGACGACCTTTGGCTTCCCAATATGTCCTTAGGCAAAAAGCCTGAAACGACAAAAAAGAACGACGTCCGCGTCATCTCCTATAACAACGGTAAAACGACGACGGAAACGCGTTCCCTCTCTTCCTCGCCAGAGGGCGCGCAAAAGACGGGCGTCGCCACGGCCCAATATTTCAGCGCTGTCGGAAAGAACGCTACTTCCATAAAGCAAACTCAAAATCTCGCGCCAACCGGCGGATTTAGCGACTATTCCCTTAATTCGTTACCTCAAGAAACGACCTCGCCCAGCGCTGTGGGAGGCTTTGCAGATTACCAGTTAGACGCGACGCAAACTCCTTACGTCGCCATGCGCGATCAGGAAGAAGTCGCGTCCGACGTTCTTTCGAACGCCGTTGTCGATCCTTCTTTTCCGTCAATGGACGGATTTGATGAAACGTTCATGGAGCCCGAATCTTCCACGCCCTCCTCCGATCCTCTGGACGACGTCCTGCCGATTGGTTCCAACGACTCCCCATACGTCAATACGGGACTCGACGATCTCCTCTCCGACTCCACACCCATTGATCTGCCAGAAGCTCCTTCTCCACAGCCGATTCAGGACGAGAACGTCCAGCCTGTCGTCGACGCGACGCCCTTCCCGGAGATGGAAATTCCTTCCTTTGATTCCTCCCCTATTGAAACGTCGGCTCCTGTCGTCGCGCCGCAGCCAGACGAAACGCCGGAAGAAGTCGCTACGCTTCCTACGCAAGAGTATGCCCCTATCGATCTCCTAAGCGAACCGACGGAAGATCATACGGTCATCAACGACGCCGAGGAGCCTTTCCGCGAATCGTATCGCGTCTCCGATACCGCTAGGCCTGAGACTCTCCCCATCAAGGACGAATCGAATGAAAAAACGTCCGCTAAAGAAAAGAGCCTTGAGGACGCGAACTTCACCGATGCGGAAATGAAAAATCTCGTCATCGAAGACGTAAGAATCTCCGGTCTTGAAATGACGGCTCAGCAGTTCAATAAAATTGTCAAAACACGAATCGGCGCGAAATTCAGTCAGCAACGCTTAGAGGAAGACAAGAGAGCCCTGTTGCAAACCAAACAATTCATCGACGTCTCGGTCTCAACGTCATGGTCTCCAGACAATCCAGACAAGGTTATCGTTAATTTCGATCTTACGCCTCGTCGCATGATGCGTTATATCAAGATCGTCGGCAATCGTAAGATCTCCAAGCACGATATCCTCGAAGAACTTTGCCTCAAGCCGGGCGAATCGCGCATGGATCCTTATGAAGTGGAAAACGGTCGCTTACGCATTATCGAGTTCTATAAGAGCAAGGACTACGGCGAACCTCATGTGGAAATCTTACGCGGCAATCGTCCGGAAGACGTCGGCGTCGTCTATCTCATCGACGAAGGGATGAAGCAACGCGTTTTGAAGACGACTTTTGTAGGCAACACGATCGTCAGTAGCGCGCGTCTGCACAGCCTCGTTTCCGTGAAGCCAGGCGTTCTCTACTTCATCGGCGGCACCTTTACCCGTGAAAGACTCGAAGCCGACGTGGAAAAACTCCTCGAATACTACCGAAATCTTGGATATTTTGACGCGCGTATCGACCGTGAATATGAAGAGAGCAAGTGGTTTGGCGGTCTTGGGAAGGACAACGCGTGGGTTTCCGTTCGCTATATCATCGACGAAGGCCCCCGTTATAAAATCCGCAACTTCCTCTTTAGCGGAAACCGGGTCGTCTCCGACAAGGAACTTGAGGCCAAACTCAAGGTTAAAAAGGGATCATACTACCGATTTGACGAAATTGAAGCGGATCGTATAGCCCTACGCTACAAGTACCAGGACTTGGGATATGTCCGCGCCGACATTACCCCTAACCAGATCTTTACCGACGAGGTCGGCGTCGTCGACATTCGTTACGACGTCGTCGAAGATCACCGTTATCGCGTCAGAGACGTGATTGTCGATTATGTGGGATCCGAATCGCGCACGATGACTCCCGTTGTTCTCAATATGCTCGACGTTTCCCCTGGCGAACTCCTCAACGGTAAAAAAATCCGCATGAGCGAAAACACCCTCCGTCAGTCCGGCTACTTTAACGATAAGCCCGACGGCCAGTTGCCTGAAATCGCCGTTATTCCGGATGAAACGAAATCCTATCGGTTGAATAGCAACGGTTCCGTCCAGGTCGCGCGTGAAGGTCTCGATAAGGAAAAAGACAAGGAAAAGAGAAATAATGAGGAAGATACGACGCGCGGTCAGACCCCTTCTCGCGTAACACGAGGACAAACGCCCGTTCTGACGGATACTTCAACACGCTCTTACTCGTCGTATGACGCAGCGAAGACGGCGGAGTCTACGTCTCAAGGATTCCTGGCGTACGGCCCCAGTCAAAATTCCGCGCCAAACGAAATTGTTCCGCATCCGGTTTCCTCGAACAACGCGACGATCTTAGGGCAAACTCGACAAATACCAAGCGGGTTCTCGACTTACACCACGTCGCAGTCCGCCGGCTCGTCTTCCGGAACGTACCAATCCTACGACTCGACTCCGGCGATGACAGGATCGCAGTTTACAGACGGACTCGATTATGCGAATAGTTCTTCAGCGAACCTTTTAAACGCGAACGTCGTCTCCAACGAACAGCCGCGTCTCAACAACGGATACGTAAGTTCGGAAAACGAGACGGCGCCCGGTTTTTCCGACGGAGTCTACGGTTCCATCGGCAAAGAGGTTCTGGATCCGATCACGCCCGATGAAGACGAAATTTACGACGGAGACGTCTTAGTCAAGGTTCAAGAAGGACGTACCGGTATGTTCCAAGCGTCCGTCGGCGTCAACTCAGACTATGGGCTCGTAGGAAATTTGAGCTTCACGGAGCGAAACTTCAACCTTTTCCGCTGGCCGACAAGTCTCTGCCGCGCAGACGGCTGGAACAACGCCTTCCGAGGCGGCGGACAGATCTTCAGCTTCCAAGCGAGCCCCGGTACAAACGTCCAGAGTTATCGCGTGTCATGGGACGTGCCTAACGTCTTCAACACGAAGTATCTCTTCGGCGTCACGGGGCTCTATGGGGAACGTTCTTACGACGAGTGGTTTGAAGCGCGATATGGCGGCGAACTGCGCGTTGGTAGACAGTGGACGCCTCGATTCAGCACCACCCTCAACGGAGGAATGTACAACGTAAAGATCAGCGATCCGGCGGTCTCCTTCGTTCCTGATCTCAATGAAGTTTTGGGGGTCAATCGAATGTATACGGTCGGTCTTACCGCAACCTACGACACGAGAAACCATCCTTACTCTCCGTCGGCGGGATACTTGATCAAAGGTAGCGCGGAAGCGGGTCTTGGCGACTACAACTTCCCTCGCATTACGCTTGACGGGCGTTATTACAAAACGTTGCGTCAACGCGTCGACGGAACGGGACGCTGGGTTTTGGGATTCTCGACTCACATGGGATGGACGGGAGACGACACGCCGATTTTCGAAAGATACTACGGCGGCGGTTCGCAAAATCTTCGCGGGTTCGAATATCGTGAAGTCACACCTCGCTACCAGCAGTCCGGTTTTGGAATCGGCGGTAACTTCGAATTCTACAACACCGTCGAATTCTTCGTCCCGATCTCGGGAGGCGACGAATTCCAACTCGCCCTCTTCTGCGATACGGGCACGGTCGCAGAGAGCATGAAAAACTGGGGGCGTTACCGAGTCGCGCCCGGCGTCGGCTTGCGCTTCTCGATTCCTATGTTGGGGCCCGCGCCACTCGCGCTTGACTTCTCCTTCCCAATTAGCAAAGATCCGAACGACGTCACCGAAGTCTTCACATTTAACTTAAGCGGTTCAAGGTAATACTTAATTCAACCGAGCAAAGGCGAATCTTAGCGATAAGGTTCGCCTTTTTATTTACTTCTATCTATCGCCATAACTCGCAATTTGTCTGACTTCCTATTAGTTCGGAAAATCCCCTTGCTTTCCTGTATTATAGTTATATATATATAACTATATATGCAATATCTTAAACCGGGAAACCAACAATGAACGCACAAGTTTACATAACAGATGAGTATAAGCGGCTTGAAAGTCTCTTACTTAATAAATATGGGGCCAAGGGTGCAAGTCTTGAATCCTACGCGAACTCGGTTCAGGCAATTCTTCCTGACCAGGTAATTCGCAAAATTAGAGAGGTCTCAGATCTTCGAAATTCATTACAACACCATCCAAAAGAATCTGACTCCACTCTACTGGACTCAAATTCAATCGCGAATAGAGAGTTTTTCAATATTCAAAAGAAAGCCGACTATATTATCCACGCGTGTAGCTACCCAAACGCGGTGTTGGCCCTAATAGACGCAAGCTTCAAAGAGCTCGAAAAAGCGCGCAATGAAATTACGACCTTGCTCGGCTCTCCTCTCGGCATTCCAGGCGATACTTTAGAGAAAAAATTAGACAACGTAGCAAACGAACTCTCTGCTGAAACGTTATGGAAGCTATGTCAATTCCGCGACTATTTTGAACGTGCCGCAAACGTCGATTTTGCAGAAGCCCTTCGGTATTCGCAACATATCAAGTCCCTTTATAACGAGATCATGAAAGATCTGAAGGGTAAGAATACTTCAACAGAGAAACCTTTATCCCAAGAGCGTTATACAATCGACGAAATTAACGACGATATAAAGCTTATCGACGGCATTCATCAAAAACTTCTCCTTCTGTTGGGAACGAATATTAAAACGCCAACTTTTAATCTTCGAACCGTGCTTATGCGCGTGGGCAAAATAGTTGATTCAACTTTCACCCAAACGCTTTCAATCGAAGCTGGAGAAAATCAGAGTTCATCCAATTCCCTTATCCTTACGACAGAGCCTTTATCTCCGAAGCAGAAAATTGAGGAATTACGCGCCTCCCTTGCCAATTCAATGGGAGCTCAGCTTCACCTCAAGGGTAAGAACCTACAAGAAAAAATTGAAAACGGCAAATCGACAATTTCTTCTTCGCTACTTCAAAAAATAATTCAATTCAGCCAATCCTCTGAACTTGCCATACAAGATGAAGAAATTGACGATCAGAAACTCGGAGATATTCAAAAACTCTGTAACGAAATATTCTTCCATCTTTCTAACGTAACAATTGTAACAACGCCAGATTCCACTAATGAAACGTTAGAAAAATCTTCCCCGACAAAACAACTTTCCCCAGAGGTTGAGGTTAAATCAACAGCTTCGTCAGCAACCCAAACTGCTCAAATGAGAATAGAAACGCCCATTTCGAATCCCCCGTCTCTCCAATCAAGATCTCAACCCAAACCGACTCCCGATACGTCGCCAAAGAAGGCGTCTTCAACAGACCAGGCAACAGTCAAGAAAATGCAACAGGAGATCTATCAATATTTAGGGTCGCGACTCCACTGCGCAGGAAAAACCTTACGAGCAAAGATAGATTCTTTAAAACAACAAAAGGGGGCGTCAACGTCAGTCATATCTAAGCTGAATCAATTTGAGACGCAAACTAACGAGGTTTTGTCCCATAATCTCATTAAACCGGACACATTCGCCAAGCTAAACTTACTTGTTCAAGAAATACGAACGCTTCTTGAACCGGTTATCGACGCGATACGTAAACAGAACGCTTCTGCCCCAAAGAAATAGAATATCGCGATTATCGCCCGAAACTTAGCGCCTTAACACGATACCGCGGTGCCTTAATTACAGCGCCAAAAGCGCGAAAAATAAGAAAGCGACGATTTAATTCAAGAATTTCACAAGACGTTTCATCGCCATTGCGGAACCAAAGGTAGTCTTTACCTCCTTTATTCGAGTAAATCGCCTCGCATAATTGTTTTGACTCTTCGGTATCGAGGGGAGGAGTCAAGATAATGCCAAAAGTTGTAATGAGCGGATAGGAGTCCGCTCCGCCAGCGAAATCGTTTTCTACGCTGATGACGGTTTGATCGAAGCCAACGATTCGCCCTACGCTCATAATCATATATGCCTCAGAAGAATCTTCCTCTGTTTCCCGAATCAACCATGATTCGCTAGAAGAAAGAGAAGAAGCTCCCCATAAGGGTTCTAACGCTATATTTCCCACAAAAATAAGGATTACTGCGATAAAGAAAGCTTTTATCCAAGGCAAACGTTCAACTCCTTATTTCCAAAGATTTCATAGAAAATCCAAAGACAAACCTCAACGTTAAGCAAATAATCGTCGTAAAGAATTATCCCTTGATTCCAGTCGTCCGTCAAGAAATTGAAAATTAAATCGTTTCGTAGAGAGCGCGGATTCATTTTTTTGCTATACTTACTGTTACCTAGTCATGAAGCGCGACTCTTGCTATACGACGCTTCTAAGTTCGCAACTCGCTTGTAATGAGAAAATGATTGCCATGAACGACATTGAAGGCGCCTTTCCCACCACTCCTAGACCAGAAGCTTCCGACGCCTTACAGGAGCCAACGAAATCCCCAACTCTTGTCGCCGAAACTGCGCAAACGTCTCAAGACGAGCGCGCTAACGTAATCCCCGACGAAGTGGTAAAACGATTTGCCGCGCTCTATGCAAATTTTTCAACGGAAATCGGCAAAGTCTTCGTTGGACAGCAAGAGCTCGTCCTTGGTTCTCTTGTGGCCTTCTTTTCGGGAGGACACGTGCTTTTGGAAAGCGTTCCGGGCCTCGGAAAAACGCTCTTTGCTTCCGCGTTGGGACGAGCGCTCGGATGCGATTTCGGAAGAATTCAATTCACTCCAGATCTCATGCCCTCAGACGTCGTAGGCGCGCCGATCTTTAATCTGAAAACGCAAGAGTTTCACTTTCATCGGGGGCCAATCTTCACGCAGATTCTTTTGGCGGATGAAATTAACCGAGCCCCGGCGAAGACTCACTCCGCCCTTCTTGAAGCGATGCAGGAACGCGCCGCAACGGTCGACGGCGTCACTCATCCCCTCCCATCCCCCTTCTTTGTGATCGCCACGCAAAACCCCATCGAATCAGAGGGAACGTACCGACTTCCAGAAGCGCAAATCGATCGTTTCATGTTTAAGATTATCGCAAACTATCCTTCGGAAAACGACGAACTTAAAATTTTAGCGGAGCACGGTAAAAATATCGACGCCAAGGAAAAGCTTCTCGCCGTCAAACCGATCTCGTCGGCGCCCGAAATCCTCGAGTTGCAAAGGGTCGTAAACGACGTCTACGTCGCTCCTCAGCTCCTCGTTTACGTCAACAAGATCGTTCGCTTAACCCGTTCTTTTCCACGTCTCGCTTTTGGAGCCTCGACGCGCGCCGGATTAGCTCTCATTCAAGGTATTCGAACGCTCTCCCTCTTTCAAGGACGATCATTCGCCACCCCGGACGACGTCGCCAAGCTAGTTACGCCAACCCTTCGTCATCGCGTTTGCCTTTCGCCGGAAGCGGAAATCGAGGGACGCGACGTCGACGAGATCCTATCGGTTTTGGTCCGGTCGATTGAAGTGCCAAGAATGTAAACGCGGCATATATTTCGGATTGATTCGTTGCAACACGCTTATTCGCGGCGCTCTCACAGATATGAATGTTTAAGGATCAAGGATCGTTGACTTTGGACGCGTTAACCCAAATAATGATAATTTCGCAAACCTTGGAAAAACGACTCGAAGCGCGTTACGGCGCGACGGGAAGCGGTCTAAACCAAAGGATACGAAGTATCGAGGACAGGATTCCAAATCACATTTGTCAAAAAATCAAACAAATCGCTTACGTGAGAAATCAAGCGGCGCATGAAGACGTTTCAATCGCGGAAAAGAATCTTGACGCAGTAAAAGACAATTTCGAATACGCGATGAACGCGCTAAACTATACCGATTCGGTCTTAGTCAAAATTGGAGACGCGCTAGCTCAAATTATCGACGTCAACAAAAAACTCTGTAATCTTCTGGAGAAACGTTATGGGGCGTCGGGAAACGGCCTTCACCAGAAGCTCAACAGCGTCAAATCCAAAGTGCCTTTCAGGGTTCAAGGGAAGATTCACAAAATAGCGACGATCTATACGAAAGCGGCGCATAAAGACTACGCCGTCGCTCTCCGCTCCATAAAGGACGTCCAGAAATTGGATCAGGAAATTGCCGCGATTTTGAGCAAAGCAGACGACCCTCGGCAAAAGAAATTCGGTCGAAATATACCTCGTGGAGAAAAGCGAGGACTGTTTTCTTCGAGAAAAAAACAGGGGCGCGACTCTTCCAAGTTTTATAACTCGAACAACGGCGCCTCGACAACGCATTTCAATCAACCGCAAAGCGCGCGATCTCAGGAAAACTCCCACAACTTAGACCAGCGTTTCAATTCCGCGCCGTCTAGACGTCGCCAAAGAAGGGGCGGCAATTCTCGAAATCAACTAAAAGGCGGAACCTTTTCTTTCAAAACCCTTCTCGTCAGCGGAGGAATCTGTCTGCTAGCGTTCCTTTTGATCGCCGTCTTAGTCATGTGTTTGAGGTAAATTAACTCGTTAAAGGATGATAGTAAAAGAAAAAAAGTCCGCGGAACGAATCTTTTCCGCGGACTCTTTTCTTTTAAGAGAATCTTGGAACGCGATCCTTGCCACGTTCCATAGACGTACGTTTAATCTCAAACCCAGTACTTAATATAGAGAAGAACCGTAAGAACAACCACGACCAAACCGAAGATCTTGGCGCTCTTGGAATCTTTGAGGAAATCGCTCCATTTTTCAGAGGACATTTTGCGCGAACGAAGATTCGTAAGACGAGTCTTTTCTTCCTCGGAGACGCCGTCGGCGGCAAGAGCCGTCGCAAGCTCGGCGTCGAGCGCGGCTTCCGTCGGATATTCGGCCATAGGCTGAACGAAAGCTTCTTTACGCGGAGAGACGATACGCATAATGAACGCGGCGACGATAAGGATGGCGAAGACGACGCCCATTCTGTTCAAGAAGTCGAGCTCAGGCACGAACTTCGAGAAGAGGAAGTAAAGGATCGGACATCCAACCAAAGCGACCACGCCGTAGCTGTTCGGCGCTTTTTTCATCCAGAAACCGACGACAAACGCCGCGAAGATACCGGGAGAGATGTATCCCTGGAATTCCTGAATCGCGGTGAAGACGCCGCGGTACTTCGGATCAGCCCAAATGGGAGCGACGATGCAACCAATCAAAACGAAGACGACGACGGCCAGACGACCTATAGAAACCAGTTTCTTTTGACGCGCTTCACCTTCGATCTTCTTAGACAATAGATATTCGTTGCAGATATCCATCGTAAAGATAGTTGAAGCGGCGTTCAACATAGCGGCGACGGAGCTGATGATCGCTCCAAGAAGCGCGGCAAGCATGAAGCCTTTGAAACCGCCGGTCGGAATCACTTTGCTCATGAGGAGCGGGAACGCGGAGTCGGTGTCGTATCCGCTGATCGTCACGTTATTTTCACCCCAAGCGACGTTTTTCGGCGCATTCTTCTGGAGATCGATTAACGCGAGGAGATATTCGTCTTCTACCTCCATTCCTTCTTGCTTAACGTTGGGAACTTCAACGCCGAGAACTTTCGCGTCGTATTCGAGCATTTCGCGAGCTTTATCGGGCGCATGCGCAACGTAACTACGATTGAAGAGGAAAAGGGGCTGAGACGGATCAGGATTGGCGGAAAGCTCTTCAAAGCGCGCAAGTTCGGAAGCCGAATGCTCGAGCGCGGCCTTGTTCATATCCGCATGATAGAGATTGAAGGCGATCATACCCGGGAAAATGACGATGAAGGGGATGAGCAACTTCATGAAAGCCGCGAAAATGAGACCCTTTTGACCTTCGCCAAGGCTCTTCGCGCCGAGGGCGCGTTGAATGATGTACTGGTTCAACCCCCAGTAATAGAGGTTGGGAATCCAAATACCAAAGATCAAAGCCGTAACGGGAATGACCAAATCCCATTTGGGAAGATTCACTAGCAGTTTATCGGCGTTGAGAACCTGGAAACGCTCCACCGCGTCGCCGGAGAGGCTTCGCACGAAATCGTTAAACTCGGGAGTACCTTCGACAATGCCGGCGCCTTGAGCAAGCACAACGGGATCCGCGCTTCCCAGTTGACGCGTTGAGAAGTAAAGTACCAGGGCGCCGGCCACGATCAACGCAGAACCCTGCAAAAGGTCGGCCCATGCGCACGCTTTGAGTCCGCCCGCGAAAATGTAAAGAGCGGCAAATATGCCAATAAGCCAGCAGAAAAAGTTCAAATCGAGCGAAATACCGGCGAACTCCTGTCCCTGGAAGAAGACTGTATACGCTTTCGCGCCCGCGAAGGTTACAATCGTGATATTAACGGCGACGAGCATAATCATCATGAAAATCGACATGATCGCACGAGTGCCGCGATTGTAACGCATCTCTAAATACTGAGGAATCGTATAGATTCCAGCCTTAAGGAAACGCGGCAGGAAGAAGAATGCGACGATAACGAGAGACAGAGCCGCGATCCACTCGTAACTTGCGACCGCCAGACCAATGTAGTCGGATCCGTTTCCGGACATACCTACAAATTGTTCCGCAGAAATATTAGCGGCGATTAGTGAAAAACCGATCAACCACCATTTAAGGCCGCGACCAGCTAGAAAATAAGATTCGCTATCTCCCGCTGAATTACGACTCATTCCAAAGGCGACAAAGATTACCGCCGCAAGGAATAGGAAAAAAACGACGAGGTCGCACATTCCGCCGAAAGAACTCGCGGCGGACTCTTGCGCAACCTCTGTCGCTGCAAAAAATAAATTGGACATACGTTACCTACAATCTCTTAGCTTTACATTCGCTAAACAAAAAAGACGGCGTTCCCCCCTTTAAACGAGGGAACGCGACGTTCTTACAAAACTCTTATAATTATTTGCTCAAGTGGAGGAAACACCCCCTCTTGTTTCCGACAAGAATATCCCCAACGCCGTCACCGTTAATATCTTCAACAACAACCTGAGTTCCAACGCCCGATTCGTCGTCGATCTGATGCGCGACAAAGGAAACTTCGCCATTCTCGCCACGTTTCGTTTCGAACCAGAGAAGCAACGCCGGATCATTCGCCGCAACGTCCCCTTGCGAACCGTGCGCCCACCAGCGTTTGCCGGTAACGACGTCCAAGACGCCGTCGCCGTTAAGGTCGCTAAGCGCCATGGAATGGAGCTGGCTAACTTTCGGGAAGAACTCGTCGCTCGGCTCGGTGGGAATCAACCAATTAGGCTTGAAAGAGATCGTTCCGTCTTCCGCGCGAGTCTGAAGCCAGCAAACAAGTCCATAGAGATGGCAATGCCATGCGGTGAAAACGTCGTTCAAACCGTCTCCGTTAAAATCAGCGACAAGAATGTTGGACGCGGCTTCAGAAAACTTGAATTCATGGAAGATCCAGGGAACGTCTTTGACGTCTTCGGGCTGTTCCCACCATCCGTCCATTTCAACGAGGTCGACGCGACCGTCGCCATTAATATCGCCGCATCCATTTCCATGGAAATAACGCTGATACTTTCCATTCTCCGTAGAAATAGCGGTAAAATCCCAAGGTCCGTCGGCTTTAGGTTTCGCAAAGCCGTACCAATTATTGCGATTGAAAATCAACTCGTTCGCGCCGTCGCCGTCGACGTCGTCCCACGCCTGAGACTCGTTGCCAAGTTCAATCGTCGACTCATGTTTCGGCCACATTCCGTCCTTATTTTGAGGATTTTCATACCAAAAACCGTCAGTTCCGGGGTGAGGACAGATAATAACGTCGTCCCAACCGTCGCCATTCACGTCGTCGACAAAGTTGACGAACGAGTTGGAATAGCTCTCGGGGTCATACTCATCCTCGCCTTCCATGAACTGATGTTCCTTCTTAAAATCGGGCCCTTCGTACCAGATGTGCCCCGATACGACGTCCATTATGCCGTCTTTATTGAAATCGCCGAACGCGGCTCCTTCGCTACGAAACTTATCCGAGATAACGATCTTCTGCCATTCGGGCGTTTTCTGCGCCTCTGATTCCGAAACATAGGAAAGACTTATCGTCCCAAATGCTAAGGCGGCAAAGCCCAGCTGTAAAATTCGATGATTCATTCCACTCTCCATTTTGGCAAACGCCCCGCGAACTCTTAAACGCCCATGCGTTAGAAAAGCAATTAAGGAGGCTTGAGGCATAAAACGCCGTTTGTAAGCACGATTAGAACAGATAAATAGAACTGTTACAAGTCATAGAAAAAATTTTTCCGCGTTTTTCTCCAGAGATTTTCAACGTATAGGCGTCTTATTCGCTATTATGTTGAAAAAACGCGGTTATCGCAGGATTCCGGCGTTCGTTTGAATTCGCGCTAACTCTTCGAGGCGTTCTGTCGCGCGTTGACGAATCGATTGCAACGTGGGATCGTTTGCCATACCTTCTTGAACGTCGTCAAGAACGGCAATCGTCTCGGCATAGTTTCCCTTCAACATCGTCGTTTCGGCAAGTTTAGCGCGATAGTCGACGGAATCGGGACTATAACGCACGGCGATCGCATAGGCGGTTTCCGCGTCGGAATAGTAGCCCAAACCGACGTAAGCGCGTCCCTTGGCGGCGAAAACCTCCGCCGGTTCATGATTCGTCGGATACAGACGTTCGAGACACTGAAGCGTCGCCAACCCGGAATCATAATCCTCTAAATCAAGCTGAAGCGCCGCTATTTCAAGTAAGATTTCACGATCGTCCAAAGAAAAATGCCATGCGCGCTGCAAATCTAAAAGCGCCTCTCTCGTATTTCCTAAGGCTCGATTTGCACGGCCATGCAACTCCCAACCTTCGACGTCCTTCGGCGCTAGATCGACAACGCGTTCCGCATAAACAAGAGCCTCGTTAGGATCGCCCAGTTCCATCGCCTTTTCACCGATAGAAATATACAACGACGTTTCGGCGTCTAACGCGCCGTGCTTGCCGACGGCGCTACGCAACGTATCAAGCGCTTCTTCACGTTTACCAAGCTTCCAAAGCGTCTCGCCATAATAACGATTCGTTTCAACGTCAGACTCATTTAGACGCAACGCCTCGGCAAACTTCTCCTCAGCAAGGTAAAGATCCCCCCTCTCATACGCGACAATACCCTCGCGACGTAGCGGGAGGCTCTGAGAGGCCTTGCTCGTCATTCGATAAAAGGGAGCGTTGCGACAACCCAGAAACAGAACGCTTAATAGTACAAAAAGCGCCGTCGACCGCCAGCCCCTGTCTGATACGCCGCATATTTTCATGATCTATTGTTACTGCGTCCCCGCAAAATAAACGTTGACAGATGCATCTGTTCGCTATTTTAATTTATTCTGCCGGGGGGGTATAGACCAAAAACGGCGTTATTGAAAAATTCACGCGTCTCTTTCAATTCGCTTCGCGACGAAAAAACGTCTTAACGCATCTCAGCGCCAAAAGAGCGACGGCAAGCGCGACAAAGCCGAAAGCGCCTATTCCGAGAATGAAAATTGGATCCTCAAACCACGACGAAAAACTCTCCGTAAATTCCCCGCGAAAAACGACGTATACGACGGACGCTAACGCGAGAAACGGGCCGTAAGGTATTTGTGATCCCGACGAAAAGAAATGCCTCACAAAGCCGAAAAATAAGCCGAAGAAAGGCGCGATGAAGAAAACGACCAAGACGCCTTGCCAACCGATATACGCGCCTATCATGCCGCTTAAAATCACATCGCCAAATCCCATCGCTTCAACGCCGAGCGTAACGCGTCCGACAATTCGAACGCTCCATATTAAAACAGCTCCGCAGAAAAGTCCCAAAAGAGAATTAAAGAGGTAATCAATCGAACTGTCCATCCCCGTTTTTGACGCGAAGTAGAAGAACGCCAGCCCCAGAATCCATACGCAACCGACGACTCGCGTCAATGAAGACCGCGCTACTCGTCGCACAAAGACAAGCGTTGCTCTTTTCATCCCTAAACGAGGATAAAACCGCCGGTCTAAGAGGGACGCCGACCAGAAAGTCCAGATTAGAGAGAAAAACAGAAAAAGCGCGCAAGTCGTGGAAAGCGAATCGTCGCATCTTCTCGCTTCTAAGAATCGCGCCATAAACTCGCGGACGCTCTGCGTCGTGTCGCCCGGTTCAAGACTCAAGGGAAGAAACGTCGGAGTCAAAGGAGTCGCCGACGTGAAAAAAAACGCCCCCAGAAATCCCAAAACCGCGCCAGGAATCGTAAAAGAATCAGGAATTACATAGTCGTCCAAATCGACAAGGGAGGCGCAGAGGAGAAGCCAGAAAAAAACGAGCTCGACGCCCCACTGCGCAAAAACGTTGCTGGAAATTCCGTCGACTCCGAGTTGAAGGAACCGCCAAGAGACAAAAAGCGCGAAAATAAGTTCTGTCAGAAAAGGTCGAAACCAGAATAAAGGCGACTCCCAACCGACGGGGACAAGGTGAACGCGCTTGTCCCTTCGAAACCTGCGCGACGCGCTTCGAAGAAAAAGGGAACCGATAATCGGAATTTTAGCGCTCCACGAAATCTCTTTCTCCAGTGGGGAAAATTCTCGTGGAAAACGCCGCCACGCAGAACGATAACGCGGAACCCAGCCGAACTTGTCGACAAAATAATTCGCGACGCTGGCGGCCAAGGCGCCTATTGCAAAAACAGCTATGAGCACTGCGTTACCGCTATTGGCTACAAAAATTATCGGTTCCATTCGACTTACACTTCCCCCTTTCCTGCCGCGCACTTCGGCCTGGATCGATCATTTAAAGGAAAGCGTCGCCACAATCGACACGTGATCGCTCGCGAATCGACCGTTGGAATGCTTCACGGGGTTGATCTTAAATTTCTCTACGTTCACGCGATCATTTACGAAAATAAAATCGATAACTGATCCCTTCTCCGGCTTCACCTTACCCCAATTATGGAAAGTGTAATTTTGGGCGATCTCATGTTCTTTCGCAATCTTATTGGTATCTTTCAAACCAGGAACGTCGTCGACGCCTTGCGTAATCGCTCGATACGCTTCCGCCTTCTCCGTCACGTTAAAATCTCCCGTAACGAAATAAGGAAACTCTCCATGATTTGTCAGTTCCCACCCCTTCTTCAAGAGGAGCTGAGCGCCCTTCTCACGAGCCGCTGTACCGACATGATCTAAGTGCGTGTTGCAATAGACGAATTCTTTGCCCGTCTTCTTGCACTTAAATATTCCCCAAGTCGCGGTGCGGAAACACGCGGCGTCCCAGCCTTTGCTGGGCTTCTCAGGAGTCTCGCTTAGCCAAAACGTTCCTGAATCGAGTAACTCGAGAGCGTCCTCTTTATAGAAGATCGCCATGATTTCGCCCGCTTCCTTGCCATCCTCGCGACCAACGCCGATTGAACGATAGCCCTTGAGATTTTCATCGAGATACTGCTTCTGGGGAAGCAAGGCTTCTTGAACGCCAAGGAGAAGCGGATCGCTTTCCTTTACAACTTCCACAAGCGTCTCTTTACGATTGTCCCAGTAATTATCCCCGTCGGATTTCGTCGCCATGCGAACGTTGAAAGACATAACGTTGAAACTGCCGGATTGAGAACTATCTTGACCGGAGCACAAAGTAGCGAAAGAGCTGGCAACCCCGAGGACAACCGACAACAAAAGACAAGATCTATAAAATTTCATAGCGTTCCTTCCATTCGTCAAGAAACCAAACGACGTAGATAAAAACCGCCGCCGTTCGAGAAACTACATTTATAACAAAACAGGCAATTCTTAACGCTGCGTCGCCTTCTCATGGATCGGGCGTATGACAGCCTCAAGGGCTTCCGTCATACGATACATTCCTAGATCATTAGGATGAGAGCAATCGACCGTCGCGTCGGAATCAAGATCTTCCCCCAAAAGCGTGTCCGCGGGGAGATAGTACAGATTACCCATCTCTTTTTCGAGGGTGGCGAATCCGTTCTTCATCGCTTCATGATTCGCCACATTCGTATCGTGGCGATACGTCACGATCCAATGATTGGAATACCAGCGATCTTCGACAAGGACGATCGGCGTGTCGGGCCGCAATTCGCGGAGTCTCTTTACGAAAGGAACCATCCGTTCATTGATAAGTTCCGCCGTCATATTGGGACCGGCGTCGAGAACGTAGATCTCGGCGTCAAGCTCGCCCAAGAGATCCGCGATCGCCATTTCCATGCGAGCGTTTCCGGAGAAACCAAGATTGACGACGGGAACGTCTAGACGACGCCCCAACATCGCCGTATACGCGTTACCGGGTCGCGACGCGCAACCGCCGTGAGCGATGGACGTGCCGTAATAAACGATCGGTTTGTCTGTTCGCGGAGAAAGAGGAATGAATTCGTTTCCCTCGGGAACGCCGAAGGAGAGAGCTTCAATTCCGTTATAAAGGGGGAGATACGCCATGTAATCGCGAGTCTTCTTCTCCATGCCGGAAATCAAAACGCCGTTAAATTCGCGAGAAGACGGTTGCGTGCAAGCCGCCCAGCGCCAGGTTTGAGTCTCGGCGTCCCAAGCGTAAAGATCAACGCCGGAGACGCCTGTCGCGGGCATATGGGGCATCGCGACAGAGCCGTTGAGAAGCGTGTAGCGAATCTTAATTTGATCGGTGTTAGCGCGAAAACGGATAACTTCGCCCGCAGAATGCTGGGAGAGATTCCACACAGCTGAGGGGATAAGCTCCTTGGCGCGACCGGGGAAACGGGCAAAATAACGATCGACGTCAAGCCAGCCTTTATTCTCGACGGGCCATTTCGTCGCGTCATACCACGCCCAACTGTCTTCAACAACGGGTTCGACTGAGACGGGCTCCTGCGCGCGAAGGGACGCGTTTAAGAAGAGCGTCAGAAGAGTCAAACCAGCTAATAAGCAGGAACTTCGTTTCATAGCTAACACCTCAAAATAATTACATTCTTTCTACCGTTTGAATTCCTAAGAGATTGAGTCCTAGGCCTATCGTACGCGCCGTCAAATCGCATAAGAGAAGGCGATTGGAACGAATATTCTCATCCTCGGTCTTGAGGACGGGGCATCGTTCGAAGAACGACGAGTATTTGTTGGCAAGATCATAGAGATACGCGGTAAGGAAGTTCGGACGATAATCCTTGGAAACGCTCTCGAGAGCGCCCTGGAAGCGCACAAGTTCAAAGGCAAGAGCGCGTTCCGCGGGGTCGTTCAACGTTAGGGTGCGCGTTCCATTCGCATATTCTTGACGCAACGCTTCGACGTCGACGGAGCCCTTTGTAAAAATGGAACGAACGCGTGCGTACGCATACTGCATATACGTCGCGGTATTGCCGTTCATCGCCAGCATTTTGTCGAAGCTAAAGACGTAGTCGCTCTCGCGATTTTGCGAGAGATCCGCGTAGACTAACGCGCCGATACCTACGCGACGAGCAGTCTCGCGCATCTCCTCTTCGCTGAATCGTTCGCCTTCCGGACGAGAGTCGTTATTCTCGGCAACGACCGCGTATGCGCGCGCTTCCGCCTCGTCAAGCAAAGATTTGAGTCCAACCGAGTCTCCTGATCGCGTCTTAAAAGGCTTTCCGTCGTCGCCAAGAACCGTTCCAAACTTCACATGGGCCAACTCGACGTTTCCCATGCCGATAAACTTCGCGGCTTCAAAGAGCTGTTCGAAATGGTGAGACTGGCGGAAATCGACGACGTAAAGAATCGCGTCCGGATGGAAGCGATCTCGACGATACTCGAGCGTAGCCAGGTCGGTCGTCGCATACAAGAACGCCCCGTCGCTCTTTTGAATTAACATCGGAACGTCTTGATCGGGGAAAAAGATTCCCAGCGCGCCTTCAGTCCTACGCGCGACTCCCTCGTCGACAAGTTTCTGCACAAGAGGGCCAAGCATATCGTTATAGAAACTTTCGCCAAGCGTTTCGTCAAAGGTTACGTCAAGACGCTTGTAGATTTTATCGACCTCGGCTAGACACAGCGGAATAATTTGTCGCCAAAGGGCGCGATTTTCCGCGTCGCCATGATGAAGTTTCGACGTTTCCATCAAGACGTCTTTACCGATTGTTTCACGCCCAGCGGCGAGTTTCACAAGCTCAGGGGAGTTTTCGACGGCGTCAATCTTACCTCGAACGCTCTCGACGTTTTCCTTTGCGGCGGCGGTCTGCTTGGCAAGACGCTCTCGCTCTTTGGCAATAGCCTTCGGATTTTCTCCGCTTGTCTTCGCGCGTTCAGCGGCCTCCACCTGCGCCTTTTGCGCCAAAGCAAGCGCCTCTTCAAGCTTCCCGATCTTACCTTTCGCGTCATAGTAATCAACAAGCTGACGCGTCAAGCGATAGAGACGCGCAAGTTCGTCGACCGGCGCCTTTGCGTATGCCTCGGAATCAAGGAAGTTGCGGTATCCGTAAAAAATCATTCCGAACTGGGTGCCCCAGTCGCCCAAATGGTTGTCGGAAACGACGTCGTTGCCGAGAAATCTCAAGATTCGCGACAATGAATTACCGATCATCGTCGAACGGATATGTCCAACATGGAGCGGCTTAGCGACATTGGGAGCCGAGTAGTCTAAGACGATACGACGGGGTTTCGCTACGCGTTCGACTCCCAAACGTTCGTCGCAAGCCTCTTTTTGAACGAGATTGGCTAGACAATCGGCTTTCACACGAAGATTGATGAAACCAGGACCGGCAATCTCCGGTTCTTCGAAGAAGTCGGCATAATCAAACTTGGACACGATTTCCGCGGCCACGTCGCGCGGCGATTTTCCAAGCTTTTTACCTAGAGGCATCGCGAAATTTGCCTGATAATCGCCAAACTTTGCATCCTGATTCGGTCGAATAAGATCCAGGTAGGGAGCGGGATCGACGCCAATTCCCTGAAGAGCGACAGAAAAACGATCAGCTAGTATTTTAATAACGTTCATCCTATGCTCTCCTTTCCTCATTCCTCAGATTTTTTCTCGTCTTGAGTCGCAGGAGCGCCTTCGAGGGAAACTTCCTCGCCCTTCCCCCAAAGATCTTCAAGAGCGTAAAATTCGCGCGTTTCAGGCTCGAAAAGGTGAACGACGACGTCGCCGTAATCAAGCACGACCCAGCGGCTTTCTTGATATCCAGCGACGCTACGGCGCGCGTCGCCAAGTTTCTTTTCAAAAAGGTCGTCTATCTCGTCGCTAATCGAGTGGAGCTGACGACGACTTGTCCCAGACCCAATCACAAAAAAATCGAACGCTTGCGTAACGCCGCGAAGATCAAGAATCTTAACGTCTTCCCCTTTGTTGTCGATGATCGTGCGAGCGGCCAAACGCGCGCGCTCAAGAGACGACGGCAAATTATTACCCTGTTGTAAATCAGTCACAGTTTTCATCCTTTATTTATTAAAAATGGTAAAAATGCACACTCGATCAAACGACCTTCGCTCGTCAAAGAAAACGGACGTCCGTCATATCATTACGCAAGGTCAAAAGAGCCGACCACGCCCGGTATTATATCGTGAGACGCGCCCTTTTTCAAGAGTGGCGCAGGCCGTTATCATAGGACAAGGAAAATACAGAAATAAAAAAGGTCGTCAAAAAAGACGACCTTTTATAGCGAGGTTGACGGGAATCGAACCCGCAACCACCGGATCGACAGTCCGGGACTCTAACCAATTGAGCTACAACCCC
>CAVGEG010000026.1:0-12703 GCA_963628165.1 Paratractidigestivibacter sp.
ATCCAACATACGCTTCGCTACGATTACCCGTACCGGCAACCAAACGCCCCTCGCTGGCGGCAATAGCATACAGTGTCGTCATGCGAAGCCTGGGCGCAATATTGATCTTTGCAATTTTGTTAACATCGGTAACGTCGCTCAGTTCGCCGATCATAGCCCTTTTGACAGGGGTAATGTCGACGACCCTCGTTTCTATACCGAATTTATCAGCGACTTCGCGACCGTCTCTAGCGTCCATTTCATAGTTACGAGACGACGAACACGGCATGATAATTCCAACAGTATTATCGCAGGCAGCCTTGCAAAGAATTCCGACGAGCGCAGAATCCTTTCCGCCACTATTGCCAAAAACAATTCCGTTTGCGTTTGCGCTTGAGACCAAATCACGAATAAAAGCGACTCGCTTTTCAAATTCATCTTTATAGTTACGCATTTTTCCTCCTTAGGTCAGATGGTGGAAATTTGGGGAATCGTTTCTTCCAGGACATTCAAGACGATTCGAGCAGTGTCGAGGGACGTGAAAATTGTTACGCCATTTTGGATAGCGCAAGACCGAATCTCAGCCCCGTCGTTATCTCTTATTCCAGACAATACAGATCGCGTATTGATAATGTAACTTACATACCCAGCACGGATCAATTTTGGAATTTCGTCGCTTCCCTCGCTAATCTTCTTCAGAGATTTAGTACGAACGCCTCGTTCTTTTAAAAACTTGGCTGTTCCTGTGGTAGCCAAAATACTAAATCCTAACCTATAAAAGCGTTGCACCAACGGAAAGGCTTCCTCTTTGTCTTCATCCGCCAGGGTGACAATAACCGAACCGTAGTCTTTCATCTTTACACCAGACGCTTGCAGAGCCTTATAGAAAGCTCTATTTAGGTTGGTATCGTAACCGATGGCTTCGCCGGTAGATTTCATCTCTGGGGAGAGATAAGTGTCCATTCCAGATAACTTAGCGAAAGAAAAGGCCGGAGCTTTTACATGCCAACGCTTGTCTGTTCGTTGTGCTAACGATCCGCCAATTTTAGAAGAGGCGACTATCCCCTGCTCTTTCAAGCTCTTACCTAACATCACTTTCGTTGCGATGCGAACAAGATTACACCCGATAGATTTCGATAAGAACGGAACGCTACGCGACGCGCGGGGATTGACTTCGATAACAAAGACCTGATTGTCTTTGTCAACAATAAATTGGATATTGAAGAGACCAACAATACCAATTTTCAGTCCAAGTCTCCTGGTGAAATCGGCAATGTGCTCTTGAACCAGCGTGCTTATGGAATAAGGAGGATAAACGCTCGTACTATCCCCGGAGTGAACGCCGGTGCGTTCAACCAACTCCATAACGCCGGGGACATAAACGTCCTGACCGTCGCATACAGCGTCGACTTCCACCTCTTTCCCCATGATATACTTATCGATTAAGACGGGCTTTTCCTCGTCCAACTTAACGGCGTTCATGAGGTATCGTCGAAGCGCTGTTTCCGATGCGACAATCTCCATTGCTCTTCCCCCCAAGACAAAGCTTGGACGCACAAGCACGGGATAGCCGATTTGCTCGGCAACATTGACGCCGGTTTCTATGTCTGTTACTGCTTGTCCCTTAGGATTCGGAATATGTAACTTCTTAATCAGCGCGTCAAAGAGCTCGCGATTTTCTGCTCGATCAATAGCTTCGCAGTCTGTTCCAATAATTTTTACGCCGCGTTTATGCAATGGAGACGCAAGGTTTACAGCTGTTTGCCCTCCCAATGTTACGATAACGCCTTCCGGTTGCTCCAGATCAACGATATTCATCACGTCTTCAGCCGTCAAAGGCTCGAAGTACAATTTATCAGCGACCGTATAATCGGTAGACACCGTCTCGGGATTGTTATTTATGACAATTGCCTCATATCCCATTTCCCTGATGGCGTGAATTGCATGAACTGTAGAATAATCAAATTCGACGCCCTGACCGATGCGAATTGGTCCAGAACCTAGAACAATGATCTTCTTCTTATCAGTTCTTATTGATTCGTTTTCATCAGAATAGGTCGAGTAGAAATATGGAACATAGCTCGAAAATTCACTCGCGCAAGTGTCAATCATCTTATAGGAAGGCTTGATAGAAAGTTTGCGTCTTAGGTTGTAAACAGAATCTTCGGTCGTCTCCCATAACTCGGCGACATAAGAATCTGAAAACCCCATTTTTTTGGCCTTGATGAGGTGTTCAATCGAGCCTTGGTTGACTGACAATTCTTTCTCAAAATCAACAATCTTTTTGATTTTGTCAATAAAAAACATGTCGATTTGCGTGAGATCGCAGATACGCGACGAATCGACTCCCAGCCACAACAACTGAGAGATCGCGTATATGCGATCGTCAGTTCCGTCTTTGATGTAAGTTAGTAAGGCCTCCGTCGACATATGTTCAGAATCAAATTTTTCCATGTGGATATGATTCTTACCATCTTCGAGAGAACGTATCGCCTTTAGCAGGCTTTCCTCGAAAGTACGTCCAACCCCCATCGTTTCGCCTGTCGCCTTCATTTGAGTCGACAGCTTATTCTCTGCCGTGGGGAATTTATCAAATGGGAATCTGGGAACCTTTGTTACTACATAATCTAGAGCGGGCTCGAAACAAGCCGGGGTATTTGCAAGGGGAATCTCGTCTAGAGTCATTCCAACGGCAATCTTCGCAGAAACTCGAGCAATTGGATACCCAGAAGCCTTAGAAGCTAGGGCGGATGAGCGAGAAACGCGCGGATTCACTTCAATAACGTAGTACTTGAAGGAATGTGGATCAAGGGCAAACTGAACGTTACACCCCCCTTTAACCTTCAAAGCGCGGATTATTTTAAGAGAAGCGTCCCGCAACATGTGGTATTCTTTGTTGGTCAGCGTCTGACTAGGAGCAACAACAATCGAATCGCCTGTATGTATGCCAACCGGATCCAAGTTCTCCATGTTACAGACAACTATAGCCGAATCATTAGCGTCTCGGATTACTTCATATTCAATTTCTTTGAATCCTTTAACGCTTTTTTCGACAAGAACCTGACCAACAGGAGACAGGGCCAATGCTGTTTTCATTCCTTCGCGCAACTCTTCGGGGGTATGCGCAAAACCGCCGCCGGTTCCCCCCAGAGTAAATGCTGGACGCAAGACAACTGGATAACCAATTTTTTCGGCGGCGGCGAGAGCCTCTTCTACATTGTAGGTGATTTCTGAAGGAATGACGGGTTCGCCAATCTCTTGGCATAGTTCTTTGAAAAGTTCACGATCCTCTGCGCGTTCGATACTAGCGGCGTCCGTTCCCAAAAGTTCAATATCACATTCTTCCAAAACGCCTTTTTTTGCCAGCTGAATCGCAAGGTTCAAGCCTGTTTGCCCCCCAAGTCCTGGGATAATGGCGTCAGGTCTCTCATAACGACATATTCTTGCAAGGTACTCCAAAGTCAAGGGTTCCATATAGACTTTGTCAGCCACAGTAGTGTCTGTCATGATCGTCGCAGGATTGGAGTTGGCTAGAATAACCTCGTATCCCTCCTCTTTCAAAGCCAAGCAGGCCTGAGTGCCAGCGTAATCAAACTCGGCAGCTTGACCTACGACAATTGGTCCTGAACCTATTACAAGAGTTTTCTTGATATCTGTTCGCTTAGGCATCAGTTAGACTCCGACATAATTTGCGTAAATTTATCGAAAAGGTACAGACTGTCTTGAGGTCCAGGGGCGCTCTCTGGATGATACTGTACTCCAAAAACACGATCTTCCTCACAAGCAACCCCCTCTACCGTATTGTCAAGGAGATTGAGATGAGTTATGCATAAATTGGTGTCACAAACGGAGTCTGCATCCACCGCGTATCCATGATTCTGAGAGGTGATTTCAATTTTCCCTGTTTGCAGATTTTTCACAGGATGGTTTCCACCTCGATGACCAAATTTCAGTTTATACGTTTTGGCTCCGTATGCTAAAGATATAATCTGATGTCCCAAACAAATACCCCAGATGGGAATTTGCCCTCTGAGGCTACGTACAGTTTCGACTACCACTCCAACGTCTTGAGGATCGCCAGGACCATTGGAGATGAAAACCCCATCCGGACGCAAATCCTGAATATCTTTCGCCGTCGTGTTGTAAGGGACGATTACAACATTGCATCCATATTGCTTCAACTTCCTAACAATATTTAGCTTTATCCCACAATCGATAGCCACAACGTTAAACTTGGCGTCTGCAGTGCGCCAGTATCGTCTTTTTTTGCAACTCACACGCGAAACAGCGTCTTGAGGAACCGGAGTCGAGACAATTCGTCGCAACGCTTCTTCTGTTGGAGTCTCTATTGAAGTTATAAGCGCCCGTCGAGCTCCCTTATCACGAATACTTCGCGTTAATTTACGCGTATCTATTCCGGATATTCCAGGAATGTTGAAATCCTCAAACAATTCGTTCAAGGTTTTAACAGATCTGAAATTAGAAGGAGAATCATTATAGTCGCAGACGATCATTCCCCCGATACTTGGATTTATGCATTCGAAGTCCTCGTCCGTGACGCCATAATTTCCAATTAACGGATACGTCATCACCACCGCCTGATCTGTATACGACGGATCAGAAACGATTTCTTGATAACCGACAGGAGACGTGTTAAAAACAACTTCACAAACCCGTTCTACACCACTTCCAAACCCAAATCCTAGAAACTCAACTCCATCCTCGAGAACAAGCTTTCTGTCGTAATTTCTCATCATCCAATCCTGTTATTTCGTAAGTTTCGACTCTTACCAGACCTAACATTGTACAATCTGTTAAAGTATCCGACATAAGAACTGTCACATTAGAACCAATCCTCTTTCTTTCGACTATCCTCTTGTAGCTATAATTCCCTCTGCAATAACTCGACGAGTGACACATCTGTCCATAGCTTGCTTTTCAATGTATCGATGCGCTTCCGCCTCAGTCATTTTTAACTGTTCAATTAAAAGTAATTTCGCATGATTCACGATACGAATCTCTTGCATTTTTTCTTGAACAGAAGCGGTTTTGGCCTCCATTAAACGCAGTCGCTCTCTAACGCTACAAAGAAGCGCTAGGGTTTGAAGAATCACCTGACCAGAAGCAGGTTTCGTCAAGGTTAAAACGCCGTGCGGAGTTGCATGGGCATAAACCTCGGCATACAATTCGGCTCGAACGAAAATGAGCGCGCACATTCCCCCATCCGAACAAATTTCAAACGCGAAGTCTATTCCAAATTCATCAGGTAAAGGCGTGTTGATAATCACCACGTCAAAAGAACGTTCAAGCAAACGGCGTTTTGCGTCGGCTACACTGACGGCAACAACGATCGGACCATACACAGACTCGGGAAGGAGAGAAATCAACGACCGTGAAAAATTTTCAGAAGAGGAAACAAGAAGCGCGCTATACTGCCGCTCTAACAATCGATGATTAAACAGTTTGCCTGTAAAGGAAATGGCGCTCCGAGATCCCTTCTCATTCTTCAAAGTCGAGCTTGATCCAACAGGTTCTACTCCACTTCTCGTTTGACCAGCGTCCATTAATGTGTCCTTAGGTTTTTATGAGTGTTATGGCTATCTGCAGAATCAATCAAGTATCTGTTTGATATAGTGATCGAGGAGGAAATCTGGTAATTTACTTCGCACAAAATTACTTTTCATCGCAGCCTCGCAGGCTTCATTTAGATCCAGCGGTAATGTTCTAAGAGCCATGTTAGGATCACTTAAAGAAGAGAGATTAAGGTCGCAAGGGGGTTCAAGATTCTCTCCGTTGACTAGAGCCTCAAGTGTTGACCATATGACGAATGCAAAAGCCAAATAAGGATTGCATAATGGATCCGGAGAACGTAATTCTACGCGTTTGAGAGAACCTGTCGCCGCGGGAATTCTCAAAAGTTGCGATCTATTTTCATGCGACCATGAGATATACTTCGGCGCCTTATGCCTACCAAGGCGTTTATAAGAATCCTCCGTTGTGTTGAAGAATATAGACGTTTCGTAAATTCTTCGTAGAAGACCGGAAATGATACATGGAAGCAAGTCCTTCGTGCCTTCCTTCTGGGCAGAAACATTGATATGCATCCCATTTCCGGGAAAATCTTTTAATGGTCTGGGTGAAAAATCGGCATACAGGCCATTCATAGCGGCTATCGTATTGACGACAAACCTAAATGTTATCGTATCGTCAGCCGCGTCTAGAGGATCCGAATACCGGAAATCGATCTCATTTTGTCCCGGACCTTCTTCATGATGAGAAGACTCGGGACAAATCCCCATTCTTTCCAGAGTGAGACATACTTCACGTCGAATGTTTTCCCCCTTGTCCTCTGGAGAAACATCCATGTACCCGGCATAATCTAACGGAAAACGTGTTGGGCTCCCATTTTCGTCTCGTTGAAACAGATAAAATTCTAATTCAGAACCGAAATGGAAAGAAACTCCCATTTGTCGAGCTTCTTCGACCGCGTCGCAGAGTAATCTTCTTGTATCGGCTTCAAATGGGCTTCCGTCTGGATGAGTAAGAGTGCAGTACATTCGAACAACTCGCCCTCTATCGGGACGCCAAGGCAATATTGAAAGAGTGGACGAATCAGGATGTAGTAACAAATCAGACCTGACTCCTCCTTCGAATCCAGGAATCGCGGACGAATCAATCGCTATTCCATATTCAAAGGCATGTCGCAATTCACTTGGCATGATAGAAATATTTTTCTGTTTGCCCGTTATGTCGACAAAGGCAAGTCGGATAAACTTAACGTCCTCTTCTACTACATACTGTTCAATCTCATTTTGAGTGTACTTCATAACCAAATCCTAAAAGATTCTGTATACAAATTAACCACCTAACGCCCCAGAAATTTTCATACTTTTAATTCGCCACATACATTTGTTTGTAAGGATTTTGCGAGTCTGGAATCACAACAGTGAAGTCTCTTGGCGCAAACCGACTTACGTCTATTGAGAATAGTTTTCCAAACTTACTTATATACGGTTTGATTTCCTCCCAATCCTCATCGTTCGCTAAGCGTATATTGACTCTATCAGGCAACGGGACGTCGTCAAGACTCCCCCGAAAAACAATTTTACCGCCATGCATACCGGTACATGGGAAGTTTCCCGCGATTGGCTTACCGTCTTTATGTAGTCCTAGAACTATGATCAACCCGCCAGCCAGATACTCGCCCAGAAAACTACCTGTTCTCCCCCCGATAACAAGGACAGGTTTCTTCTCCTTATATTCTTTCATGTGGATACCTGCGCGGTATCCGGCATTTCCTGCAACGTAAATCTCGCCGCCTCGCATGGCGTATCCAACAGCGTCTCCAACGTTGCCGTGAATAATGATGGATCCAGAATCCATCGTGTCGCCGACAGCGTCCTGCGCGTTCCCTTGAACAATTAGGATCGCGCCATTCAAATAGGCGCCTAACGCGTTGCCTGGTATACCGTCAATCTCCAGGGTACGTCCTCTTAAACCGGCGGCGATAAACCGTTGACCCAAACAATTAACGACTTTCTGATCTTTAGAAGAAGCCCAAATTTCCTCGTTGAGAACAGAGAAATCTTTGTCTTTCGCATCAATAATCATCAAACTAACCTTCCCAAAACTCTTTGTCTGCATTGATATCCGAATGAAGCCAAACTTGGGTTTTTCTTCATATGTTCAAAATCTATCGTCTGAAGAGGACGTTGCGAGGTAATCAAAGAGGTATAAATCCCAGCTCTTTCAACATTTCCGATGAGAATAAATCCAACTAACCGTCCATCTCTAATGAACAATTTTTTAAAAGAATCGTCAGATTTATCGACAACAATCTCTTCGTTCGCCTCAGGGATATCGAAATGAATCCCCCCGGTGACTCCATGCAGGCCCCAGAACCCCACGGCGTTTAAAGGGATTTCATTATCAATACGCTTATCTCCGCCGCTCATATTGACGCCAGCGCAAAACCCTTGACAGTACGCGCTAGGCATCAAGGACATCATTTTTATCGTTCCGCTTGAAACGTCGAGACTTTCGACACAATCGCCTGCTGCATAAATATCTCGGATCGAGGTACGCATGTGATCGTCTACGTGTATTCCCTTTCCACAAACTCCGCCGCAATCTTTAACCAAGGAAATGTTCGGCATTAGACCAAGAGCTAATACCAGGACGTCAAAGTCTATGCGCAAACCACTCTGCATACGAACGAACGATTCGGAGAATTCACGAACCTGCTCCCCAAGATGGAAGATTATTCCGTGATTCTCCAGATTCTTCTGCATAATCGCCGAAGCTTCTTTGTCCAGGACGCTTGAAAGTATCTGCGGCGATCTGTTGCAGACAGTTATACTACCTGCTCGATTAAGTAGTCCTTCCGCGCATTTGAGCCCGACAAACCCCGCTCCTAAAATTAAAACCCGACTATCTTTACCGACAGTCTTTTCAAGCGCTAGAGCGTCGTTAAGCGTTCGAAAGCAGTATACCTTTCTCACCCGGTCAAGCCCCTCGATCTTCGGAACAAACGGCGTTGCGCCAGTTGAAACACAGAGGGAGTCATAACCTAAAACCGACCCATCGTCGAGGAGGATTGTCTTTTTACGAGGATCCAACCGATTCACAACTTTTTCGTATAAAACACGACATTTATTCTTGTCGTAGAAAGTCGCGTCACGATAACCCATGTTTTCAAATTTCGTCTTCCCTTCGAGATAGTAAGAGATCAAAGGACGACAATAAACGGGCCACTTTTCCTCAGACAGAACGACAATGTCAGAAGCTGAGTCGACGCTCCGAATACCTTCGATGCACCCTACCGCAGCTACTCCATTCCCAATGATCACCAAACGGTTCATCGTCAACTCCTTTCCTCATAAACAAGGGCATGGTTGGGGCATCCTAGAACGCAGGCCGGAACGCCCTGTGAATTTTTATAGCACAACTCACATTTCTGAACCTTTCCGTTCGAACCAACGCTGATAGCTCCATATGGACACACGAGAACGCACGTCAAACAACCTACGCAACGTTCCTGATCCAATTTAACAAGTCCTTCTTCAGTTTTTGAAAGAGCTCCAGAAATGCAACTCTTCACGCAAATAGGATCAACACAGTGACGACACATAACAGGATAGGAACCTGATCCACAAGCATCAACGTGAACATTAGGGACGCATCCGTTATTCTTGGAGGCCCTAGCGATCCAAGATAAACCGGAATTCGCTATGCTACAGTTATACTCGCAGAGTCGGCAACCAAGGCACCATTCTTCATTAACAAATACTCTTTTCATTCTCCAGCATGCGAGATCCCAAGGATCTCGAGTTCCCTTTCTGTAAGATTAACGCCCCTTAACATCAAACGATTTCCACGCAAGGTCTCGATCGAGTTGATCCCCATGCCGCCCATCAGCTCCTTAATTTCATGCTTCCAAGCGGTTAACAAATTGACCAAATGCTGAGTTCCGATATCAGGATTCAAACGTTTGACCAGTTCAGGACGTTGCGTTGCAATCCCCCAGTTACACTTGCCAGTTTGGCAGGTGCGACACAAGTGACATCCAAGCGCTAGCAATGCCGCCGTTGCGATATAGCAAGCGTCCGCACCAAGAGCAATAGCCTTTACAACGTCAGCCGAATTACGCACGCTTCCGCCAATAATCAAGGATACGTTATTGCGAATACCCTCGTCGCGAAGCCGTTTATCCACCGCAGCCAACGCAAGCTCTATCGGGATCCCTACGTTGTCGCGAATTCGTGTAGGAGCCGCGCCTGTTCCGCCTCTAAAGCCGTCAATTGCGATAATATCTGCTCCACTCCGCGCAATACCACTTGCAATCGCCGCAATGTTATGAACAGCCGCAACTTTGACGATTACAGGCTTCTGATAACGCGTAGCTTCCTTGAGAGAGAAAACTAGTTGTCTCAGATCCTCGATTGAATAGACGTCATGGTGAGGCGCGGGAGAAATTGCGTCGGAACCTTCAGGGATCATTCTTGTCCTAGAAACGTCGCCAACGATTTTTGTACCTGGCAAGTGGCCTCCAATACCAGGCTTAGCGCCCTGCCCCATTTTGATCTCGATAGCGGCGCCGGCATTCAAATAATCTTCATGAACGCCAAAACGACCTGAAGCGACTTGCACAATGGTATTGGCGCCATATTTATAGAAATCTTCATGCAAACCGCCTTCACCGGTATTGTAATAGATTCCTAATTGTTGCGAGGCTCTTGCTAAACATTCGTGAGCATTGTAGCTGATAGAACCATAGCTCATTGCTGAAAACAAGATCGGCGTTTCCAGTTCAAGCTGAGGCGGAAGACTCGTATCAAGCGTACCGTCCGGATTGCGGCGAACAGCCGAAGGTTTTTTACCTAGAAAAACCCTTGTTTCCATAGGTTCACGCAAAGGATCTATGGAAGGATTCGTCACCTGGGAAGCATTGATCAAAATACGATCCCAATAAACGGGCAACGGATTAGGATTCCCCATTGAGGACAAGAGCACTCCGCCCGTCATAGATTGTTTGAAAACTTCTTTAATCGTGGAAGAATGCCAGTTAGCGTTTTTATTAAAAGTACACTGGTTTTCTACAATCTTCAACGCGTTTGTGGGACAAAGGGCAACACAACGATGGCAACACACGCATTTGGTTTCATCGCTAATCATGAGTTTCGACTCAGGATCAAACGAATGGACTCCATTGGCGCATTGTCGTTCGCAAACTCGACATGAAATACAACGACTTTGATCTCTTATCACGTCAAAGTCTGGAGAAATATAATTTAAGGCCATTAGAAGGAGCCCTCCTTTACACGAAGAACAACCGGTTCGCCGCCTGCTGGGGCATAAACGTTTTCAGCGTCCGGTTCCATTACCCTGATCGCAGCCTCTTCACTCGCAATAAAATGAAGATCTCCCTTTTCAGCAACAACCATCGAGCGTAGTTTAGCGCGATCATTCAAAGCCATAATTCCTCCATTAAAACCTAACACAATGGAGAACGGCCCTGTTAAAAGGAGACTTGGGAAGACCTTGCGCAGGTATATTATTTGTTCGGCCTCTCGTGTGTTCAGTTTATCAAGAACACTCCAAAAAGGAGCTGAAATCACGGAAGCCAATTCCGTCAACGTAAGACCTTGGCGCCGTAAAAGATAGTCTGCGATATAAGCGATAACCTCGGTGTCCGTCTGGAGAGTGCACTTATAGCCAAACATTTCAATAAATCGACGATTAGCGTCGTAAGAGGAAATCTCTCCATTGTGAACAACTGAATAATCCAACAACGAAAAAGGATGAGCGCCGCCCCACCAACCAGGCGTATTGGTTGGATACCGTCCGTGCGCAGTCCACGAATATCCCTCGTACTCATCAAGGCGATAAAATCTCCCAACGTCTTCAGGATACCCTACGGCCTTAAAAGCGCCCATATTTTTTCCACTCGAAAAAACATAGGTTCCTTTAAAATCCGAATTGATCTTCATAACGCAGCGCGCGACAAATTCCTTTTCATCCAGTTGCAAACGAGACAAAACAGAGGACATCGGAGAGACAAAATAGCGCCAAATGATCGGCACGTCAGTAATTTCCGGAATTTTTCGTATCGGGATATCCTCAGATTTGATAATTTCAAATCCCTCTTTCAAGAACTTCTCACACTCAATCTTGGCGTCTTGGTTATCGAAAAAAACATGGAATGCATAAAAATCTCGATACTCAGGGTAGATTCCATATGCGGCAAAGCCGCCTCCAAGCCCATTAGATCGGTCGTGCATTGGGATCATACTCTTTATTATCTTCTCTCCGGACATTAAATTCCCATCTGTAGAAATTATGGCAGAGATCGCACAACCGGACGGTATGCGTATTAAACCTTCCCTTTGCATTGACTAGCGCCCTTTCTTTAATTACATAAAAAAAGGCGTCCATCCAAATACCGCTAACGCGGAATGGATGAACGCCTTTGCTCATCTTGGGTTATTGTATAGCTAGTGGAAAACCAGTCAAGCCCCTTTTATTAAAAAGGTGTAAAACGTAGTACTTGATAATAAACAAAAACAGAATTATTAAGTCCTACTTATTTACCACTGTCGCCATAATTGGATAACACTCGCGCAGACGGATCTTTCACGTCACAACCCTTCCACGACTTATTTGGCATCCAGAAATCTACAATCATTTCGCCCTGTCCTGGATAGTACTTCTCGAATATTTCGCGGTAAAGAAGGGATTCTTTAGTGAAAGGAGCGGCGTACGAATATTGGGCAGCCTTTTGTTGCCATTCCGAATCTGAGTACTTCTGTTCAGCATACGCCTTGAGGTAATCCACCATTGAATGGCCAACGGCGTCTGAAAAAGCAGCTTTCTCCCTATAAAGAATTTCGTTCGGCAAATAGTTGCCTTCAAATGCATGGCGTAGTAAATATTTCCCTTTGTTATATACGTTCATCTTTTTCTTCGGATCAATGGAGAGAACGTATTGGACAAAATCTAGATCTCCAAAGGGTACTCGAGCTTCAAGAGAGTTTACAGAAATACATCTATCCGCTCTAAGAACGTCGTACATATGCAACTCTCTGATACGTTTCTCCGACTCTTCCTGGAACGCTTTGGCATCGGGTGCAAAATCTGTGTACTTGTACCCAAAAAGCTCGTCGGAAATTTCGCCCGTTAGTAAAACGCGTATGTCGGTGTTCTCGTGAATCCACTAACAAAGCAA
>CAVGEG010000026.1:12859-27837 GCA_963628165.1 Paratractidigestivibacter sp.
TGACTTCTTCAAGCGAGTCTATCACTTGATCCTTAGTCATATAAACTTCTGTATGTTCGCTTCCGATATACGTCGCGACCTGCTTGGCATATTTGAGGTCGATCGCATCCTCGCTCATTCCGATAGCGAAAGTACGGATAGGTTTTGCCAATTTTTTCTGAGCGATTGCGCATACTAGCGAAGAGTCGAGTCCTCCCGAAAGTAGAAAACCAACTTTAGCATCGGAAATTAGACGTTTTTCTACGCCAGCACAGAGCTTTTCACGAATTTGTTCACATACAACGTCAAGGTCGTCATAACAAACTTTGTCGGTCTTTGAAATATCTCTGTAACAATTAAACTTTCCATCCTTGTAGTAATGTCCGGGTGGAAAAGGCATAATGGTTGAACAAATGTCGACTAAGTTCTTTGCTTCGCTAGCAAAAACAATCACCCCTTTACTGTCATACCCATAGTAAAGGGGTCTGATACCAATTGGATCACGAGCCGCAATGTATTCTTTGCTTTCTCCGTCGTACAGAATCAAAGCAAACTCTGCGTCTAGGAGTTCAAACATCTTCACTCCATACTTTTTATAAAGTGGAAGAAGAATTTCACAGTCTGAACCACTCTTGAATTCATATTGATCCGAGAGCTCTTTTTTAAACTTCTCAAATCCGTATATTTCACCATTACACACTACGTAACTAGAACCTAGATGAAAAGGCTGCATACCCTCAGGGGTTAAACCCATGATTGCAAGTCGATGAAAACCTAAAAATCCATTTCCTGTATCAACAATACGACTTGAATCCGGTCCTCTTGAAATCGTCTGGCTAAATCCCAGTTCAAAATCAGATAAAACGGCGCTCGCGCCACAATATCCCATGATAGAGCACATTATAATTACCTTTTATCTATACTCTAGTATTCTATAAATACTCGTCTAAAATATGAAGCAATAACAACAACGCCTGTCCCTTTCCATCCCTTTCCCACACACCTACGTCAACTGACGTATCGAAACGAGAAAGGAACAGACGTTGTTGTTTCATTATTGTTCTATGGATGCGCCTCTCGATAACGAACGATTCGCGTGTCGCCATCCCAAGGCGTGTGAACGTCAAACGGAATCAGAATCCTGTAAGGCCTGATAGCCTTCTTCCCCCGTTCGAACTTTGACGACATTTTCGACGTCGTAGACGAAAATCTTTCCATCGCCAATATGGCCGGTATAAAGGGCCTTTTTAGCAGTTTCGATTACAGCCTGGACAGGAATCTTACTCACCACTATATTGACCTGAACCTTAGGAAGAAGGTTCGTTTCAATTTGAACGCCACGATAGTATTCAGGTCGACCTCCTTGAACGCCGCATCCCAAAACATGAGATACGGTCATACCAGTGATTCCGAGCTGCGTCATAGCGTTCTTTAACGCGTCAAAGCGAGATTCTTTACAGATGATTTCAACTTTAGTAAACTTAGCGCCCTCACTATGCGAACTAAATGTCGGAACCTTTTTGACAGGAATCGCCTCAGCTGGAGGCGTCGTTCCCTGGGTGGCGACAACGCCGTCAGAGGGAGCCAATGAAGAATACTTGTTCACCGCGGGAGCAAAATCGGGATAAGCGGACGGAAGTCCGTGTTCTGCCGAATCCAAACCTGCAATCTCGTCGTCTGCGGAAACCCTCAGACCAATGGTTCCTTTGATAAGGGAATAGACCACGACCATTACAATGGTTGTATAAAGAGCAACGCTAATGACGCCAATTCCTTGGATCTTGAGAAGCGTAAGCGAGCCGGTATAAAGTAAGCCGTCCAACCCTGCGGGGGCGTCAGGATTTGCTAGTAATCCAACGGCAAGAGTTCCCCAAATGCCGCAAGCCATGTGAACGCCTACAGCGCCAACCGGATCGTCGATATGAAATTTTAGATCGAGTAATTCAACAACGAAAACGACGATAAATCCTGACAAAACCCCAATGACTGCGGCGCCAACCGCGTCAACCGCGTCACACCCTGCCGTAATGCCAACCAAACCGGCTAACGAAGCGTTTAAACACATGGAGACGTCGGGTTTGCCATTTTTAAACCATGTCAGAAACATAGCTGCGCAGGTCGCAGTGGCCGGAGCGATCGTCGTCGTCAAAAAGACAGAGGACAATTCTGAGGGAGTCGTGGCAGCGGCGCCATTAAACCCGTACCAACCAAACCACAAGATGAAGACTCCAAGGGCGCCGAGTGAAAGGGAATGCCCAGGAATTGCATTTACCTTGACAACCTTCCCTCGTTGATCGTACCTGTACTTCCCAATTCTGGCCCCAAGGAAAATAGCTCCAATCAACGCTGCGATTCCACCGACCATGTGAATGGCGCAAGATCCGGCATAATCGTGAAAGCCAAGGTTTGAAAGCCAACCGCCACCCCATATCCAGTGAGCTTCGATCGGATAAACAAAAAGGGATACCACGGCTGAATAAACGCAATAAGAAATAAACTTAGTACGCCCTGCCATCGCTCCGGAAACAATGGTTGCCGCAGTAGCGCAAAACACCAGGTTAAAGACGAACGTCGAGGCGCCAGTAAAACCTGATTCAGGACTGGCGATAAAGTCCTTGTAATTTCTGAACAAATCAAGATTTGGAATACCCACGAGACCACCCAGCGTATCCTCTCCCATCATAAGAGAATACCCGAGAAGGCAAAACATCACCGTTCCGATGCAGAAATCCATCAAGTTTTTCATGATGATATTTCCAGCATTCTTCGCACGGGTAAAACCCGTTTCTACCATTGCGAATCCTGCCTGCATCCAGAAGACAAGAGCAGCCCCAATCAAAAACCAAAATTCAACTGTCATTGCGGTTTTCCTCACTTCACGCTAAAAAGAAGCTTCTCATATGTAGGAAATGGCCAATATTTAGCCGCTGTTAGAATCTCGCTTTCGTCACAAACGATACGCAACTCAGCCATCTTTGGCAAAATTACGTCGCGAATCTCTTCGGAGCGTTCGGTGACGTCCTCGATCGTCTTATATTTGACAAGCGCGGCCTCCAACTTAACCGTAGCGGCGTCGATTTCATCAACGAGCCTGCACAAACGGGCCAATTGACCCTTTTCGTATTGGCAAGCGTTAGCGGAGAGAACCGCCATCTTGGCCTGGCAAGTTTCAGCAAGATCTTTTACATAAGTATCGATAGCGGGCAGAATATCGCGTCTTGCCATATCAACCATCGTCAAAGCTTCAATATTAACGAGCTTGCAATAGTTGTCCAAAGTAATTTCATAACGCGATTTGATTTCGGCAACGGAATAAATCCCTTGAGAAGTCAGGAGATCAACGTTCTTTTTGTCAAGCAAACGCGGCAAGGCGTCTGGAGTTGTTCTCAAGTTAAGCAATCCCCTAACCTCAGTCGCCTCCTTGATCCAGTTGTCGTCATACCCGTTTCCGTTAAATATGATGCGTCTGTGATCTTTGAACGTTTTCTTAATAAGCTGATGGAGAGCTTCCTCGAAGTCTTCCGCCCCCGCGGCTTCGAGACGGTCAGCATAGATTCTTAAAGATTCAGCCACCGCAGCATTCAACATGATGTTAGCGCAAGCGATGCTGTTGGAGGAGCCCAACATTCTAAATTCAAACTTATTTCCGGTAAACGCAAAAGGCGAAGTACGGTTTCTATCTGTCGAATCGCGATTGAAGTTCGGCAAAACGCTGGCTCCAAGCTTCATAACAGTCTTTTCGCTTCCGGTATACGGCGTGTCGTTAACGATCGCATCCATGATAGCCGTGAGCTCGTCGCCTAAGAAAATCGAAATGACTGCGGGAGGAGCTTCATTGGCGCCAAGACGATGATCGTTGCCAGCCGTCGCAACGGAAAGACGGAGGAGATCCTGGTAATCGTCGACTGCTTTAATCACAGCGCAAAGGAAGAGCAAAAACTGGGCGTTTTCGTAGGGGGTTTCACCAGGCGTCAAAAGATTCACGCCCGTATCTGTCGCCATCGACCAGTTGTTATGTTTTCCGGAACCGTTGACGCCAGCAAAAGGTTTCTCATGGAGAAGGCAGACCATACCATAGCGAGCCGCCACCTTTTGCATGATTTCCATGGTCAACTGATTATGGTCAGTTGCAATATTCGTCGTCGTATAAATCGGAGCAAGTTCATGTTGCGCAGGAGCGACCTCGTTATGTTGCGTCTTTGCCAAAACGCCCAACTTCCACAACTCGTCGTTCAATTCAGACATGAAGGCCGCAACACGCGGTTTAATTGTTCCGAAGTAGTGGTCGGAAAGTTCTTGCCCCTTCGGAGGCTTGGCTCCAAACAAGGTACGACCAGTCAAGACAAGGTCTTTTCGCTGATTGAACAATTTTTCATCAATCAAGAAGTATTCTTGCTCAGGGCCAACCGAAGTTCTAACGCACTTGACGTCAGTTTTTCCAAAAAGCCTCAGAATTCGAAGAGCCTGCTTATTCAGGGCTTCCATTGAACGAAGCAACGGAGTCTTCTTATCCAACGCTTCGCCGCCAAAGGAGCAGAAAGCCGTCGGAATACATAGGGTTTTATCTTTTATGAACGCATAAGACGTAGGATCCCACGCCGTATATCCACGAGCTTCAAAAGTCGCGCGCAAACCTCCGGACGGGAACGACGAAGCGTCAGGTTCACCCTTGATCAACTCTTTTCCGGAAAATTCCATGATAACTCGACCGTCTGGAGACGGAGAGATAAAACTATCATGCTTTTCAGCGGTTACGCCAGTTAAAGGTTGGAACCAATGTGTAAAGTGGGTGGCGCCATGAGCCACAGCCCAATCTTTCATAGCAACCGCAACAGCGTTCGCCACGTCAGTTTGAAGCGTCGCCCCCTCGTCAATCGTCTTTTTCAAAGAACGATAGACGTCGTCGCTAAGGGTCGCTTTCATGACTCGATCATCGAAAACTAGTGACCCAAAGTAATCAGACACAGTACTCATGAAATATCCTTTCCTAGTTATACGACAAAAAAAACGAGACAATAACGCCTAAAACCAAGACGCCATTGCCTCGTTTACACTTATATCCAAATAAAAAAAGACGACTTGGGATAAACCAAGACGCCTTTGCCTTCCGAGTAGAAGTCTAACATATTATCAAAACCCGTCAAGAGAAAATTTCAAAATACCTTTCCAAAAATTTTGCCTTCAGGGAAGGCGATTTTTCCAAATTAAAGACAAGATCAAAATTTTCATAATCCAAGGACGTCTCGAACGCCTCCAAAATCATCTTACGATTAAAAAGTTGTCTCCTATTTCATAATCAAACCTTCAAGGTAAATCATTGCTATTGTTGGAAGTATCCTCCTTCGCCAGCAAGCCGTACCGTATACTTCAGGGAATTTTAAAAACATCGAATATTTTTCACTACAGGAAAGCTATGGAACGCTTGAAAACTATACCCCCTTACCTTATTCAAGTCTCAACACAAGGAGATTCGCCAAAATGAAACGACTAAGGACACAACAAAACATTCTCCGAAATCCCAGCGAAGAAAATAGGTAGGATTGAATTTGCAATTCTCTAGATGACGCCTGTAGATTTAGTCGTAGGCTCTATAAGGCGTTCTGCCATTCTCTTGGGTTCACACCTCTTCAATGCAAAACAGAGTCTAATTTTCAAATGAACAGGTTCCGATTTTGGCTTTGTGTGATCAGAAGAGGCCGTTTGAAAAGAATTCTTCCTGAACACGAACAGAAATTCCCCAAATGAACTCTGCTCGCTCATTCTCTTTTCCTCGCTCAAGTAAAGGGATATCGAGCTTATTTTCATGTTTCCTCCACAAGAAGCGGAAAAACAGATATAAAGGGGAATCGTACGTTAAGCTCCAGGAGTCCGCGTCTGAATCGTTTTATTTCAATTTTGAGATCCTTGTTTATTAAACAGGTTTCAAAAAATTCCCATTTTGCAGAGTGAAACAAATAAGAGCACAATACGCACAATATGTCCTTAGGAATCTAGGAAAAACAAAATAGCGAGGATAAGAGCTTCGTTTTAATCTCCAAAACGAGCCGCGAAAGCCCCAGCTTCATTATGCTATGAAATTTAGACACAAAAACTAAGGAGAAAGCTCCAATGGAATTTGATTAAAAGGAGAACCTGAATCGCAACGAACCATCTTGAACAAAATTAACTCAAACTAGGTGAAAATCCAAGCGACCTCAAAGAAGCGCATGCGTGCTTCCACATCCAAAGTGAAACTTGACCTTTCGTACCAAATGCGATTCCATAATCCGAGAAGTTTCGCTGAAAGAAACTAGCGCTAAAACAACTTGTCGCAATAACTTTTGCCTACCCCCCAATGGAAGTAATAAGCTATACAAAGTTTCTCCCCTTTTTGATTCAAGAGTCTACACGATGATCCTCGTCAAACAAGGTCTATAAGAACATATTGGATTTTAGTAAAAAACGATACAATTGAAAAAAAACGCAAAATTCGATATAGAATTGAAAAATTGAGACATTTTTGGCAATTAATAGAGTCTGCCAGTCTGATACCTTGTTATACTTGAGGTCAGCTTTTTCTGGGCTAAACTTGAAAGTTAAGGGACATTGTTCTGTTTTCAAGTGGCGGTTATTAACAAGCCCCCTTAAAGAAGGCTTGTTAAATTGAGCTAGGCGTAGAGAATAATGGTGAGATCGGCAAATCGCGATTGATTTTTGGCAAGAAGATTAGAGCTTCTTCCTCGCTTAAGGAGACGTTACCTCATGAACTTAGTAGGTAAAATTTTTGTAGGTATTATTGCGCTAATGAGTATCGTTTGCTTAACTCTGAGCGTTGTTTCGTATGCCTCTCACCATAATTGGAAAGAAAAATCGCAAGAACTCTCGAAGCAACTTGACGACGCCAAAAAGCAACAACAACTTCTTTTGTCTCAGAAATCGGATCTTGAAAGTCGGGTCTCTTCTGAAAAGCAATCGTATCTCGCTTCCGTAGAGGCTCTTACGACAAAGGTTAATAACTTGGAACAGAGTAATCAGACTCTTCTCCAGAAGAATGACGAGCTCCAGGCGGATCTTGACAATCGACTTGCCATTATCGAAACGAACAACGTTCAAATCGGCGATTTACGTCAACAGCTGAGCGTGGCTTCCGACGATCTCGCAAACGCGCAGCAGTTGCGAGCGACATACCTCCAAGACCTAGCCCGTACAATGGAAAAATTGCACGAGTTGTCGGCGACCAATGGCGATTTGAGTGAGAAGAACGCCGATCTCGTTAAGTTGTACGATGAGGCTTTGACGGTTCTTAATCAGAATGGTCTGTCGAGTAATCCCGCGGATTATGGCGACTTGCCCCAATTTGCCGTTCAAGGAACCGTAGAGGTTGTTCGTGAAGGAAACGATGGTCTATTAATGATCTCTATCGGCTCGGACGACGGATTGAGCGAGCACAATAAACTCAACGTGAGGCGAGGCAATTCTTACCTTGGCAAGATAGAGGTCGTAACCTTAGAGCCTAATCGAGCGGTTTGCAAGGTATTACCGGAGTATAGGCAGGGCGTGATAATGGAGGGAGACGACGTCTATTCGCAGAATTTTTAATTGAATATTCCCGAGTTAAGGATAAAGAGATATGAAAAAGACCAGAAAGCAAAGTTCTAAAAGTAAAGCAAATGGTTCCTCTTTAGCTCCAAAGGGAGTTTCAGCTAAAGCTGTTAAGCCAAAAGCTCACAAAGATGTTTACACACTTGTGCTTCTGTTGAGTTTCCTTTTTTTCCTTGTGGCAACGACAATGATTTATCTCGATCTTGCTTCCTATAAGTGAAAAACATTGGAAATTTTTGATAATTGTTTAAGACGTGGCGCCCTTTGTGTGCTTCGTCTTTTTTGATTGAAAGTAGTTCTGAGAATTTATTGTTGGTTTCACAGTAGGACGTCGTTAATAATCGTTCGATATAACCTCACTGAATATCCCAACGTTTTCTTCTTCTCCACAGGAACATTGTCCGATGGATAGCCGTTCTATAATACTCGACAAAGTTAAGTCAGCGCTCAGAGACGTCGATCGATCATCACTGAAGGAACCGAGCGTTCCACATGTATGGACTGTAAACAATATGTCGCCTCAAGAGAAGGCCGATGCGTTTCAAGCCAATTTAGAATCTGTCGCCGGACAAGCTTTGTTTTGCGATAGCCTAACGCAGGTCGCCGAGCATATTGCTAAAAAGTTTGAGTCAGACTCCCAATCAATCTCAATCGGTTGCTTCGATTCGCCAGATTGCAAAATGGTTGCCAAAGAACTTTGTGAAAGAGACAACAAGTTCCAAATCCTATTTCAACCAGAAGATAGAAAAGTATCCCCTAAGGATTACGAGAAGATCAATGCGAGTGTGATTTCCCCTTTACTGCTCTTGTCAGACACCGGATCATGCGTTACAGAAGGCCAAACAGCTTTCGAACGTTTTATGTGTTATTTGGCTCCTAAATGTCTGATTGTCGCTCGATATTCTCAGCTTCGTGAACATCTAGTAGACGCCTGGGAGGAGATTGAGTCAAAGATGCATAATGCTAACCAGCACGGTGAAATTGCCTTAATAACAGGACCAAGTCGGACTGCCGATATTGAGAAAAAGTTAGTTTTGGGCGTTCATGGGCCTCAAGAACTAATTGTTTATTTGGTTAACGATCTGTGACATTGAGAAAAAGTTAGTTTTGGGCGTTCATGGCCTCAAGAACTAATTGTTTATTTGGTTAACGATCTGTGACATTGAGAAATTTGAATTTCTCTAAACGCCTGTAGTGAGGTGAAAATTGGACTTGTCTTCTTCGCTAACGCTCAAAGTTTTCGTTCTATCGGATTTCGAAGAAAACTGCTATTTGTTGTTTAACAAAGAACGACGCGACTGTATTATCATTGATCCCGGCGCATATCCTTTGGAGCTTATTGAGTTCATTAAGGATAATTCCTTAACCCCTCTAGGCGTCTTAATCACTCATGCGCACTGGGATCACATTGCAGGTTTCGAATCACTGACGAGCGAATGGCCATCGCTTCCGGCATATGTCGGTCGTTATGACCTTGAAGCCTTAGCAGATCCAGAAAAGAATCTTTCCTTGTTTATAAACTCTCCTATTTCTCTATCACTGAGTGATTTTCACACAGTCAAGGATCAAGACGAGGCGTTATTCGGAACTTATCACTTTAAAGTATACGAGACGCCTGGGCACACTCAAGGACACGTTGTGTATCAAATACAAGCGCCAAATTCTGAGCTCTGGGTTTTTAGTGGAGATTTAATATTTTTAGGATCTGTAGGAAGAACTGACTTATTCGGAGGTTCACATCAACAATTACTCGGTTCTATTCGAAGTAAAATTCTTTCCTTGCCTGACAATACAGTCCTTTACCCTGGTCACGGAGCGCCCACGACTGTTTATCAAGAGAAAAAACATAATATTTTCCTAAATTGATACCAGAATATATTCTTTTTCTAATGGATCATTTAGAAGTCTTCGTGTAGTATTTGATTGCATATTTTCGCGAGGGCTTAGTATTGTCCAATATCATATTCAGCATAAAAAGACTGAGGGATTTGTCCATTGCTCTTACGCAAAACCATGTGCCCCACCCCTTTTCCATCAAGTTATAGGAAGACTTAAATTGAGTCAATTCAAGCTTTTTCTAAGAAATAATATTGAACCCCATAGTTAAAAATTTCATTAAAGACCTTAGTAATAGAAATGTTTTAAGTTGGGCTTATGACCTTTTCTCGTTTATCGAGTTTTCACACCCGCTCAACCCCATATGAATTCCTCTTGTCATTGCCTAATAAAAAAATTGGTACTGGCTGAAGTGCAAGTTGGTGAGCAATCCATTTTAATCCTCAATAAATAACCCTATACCTTAGACCACGAGTAAGGAGATTTCATGGCGCCACATTTTATTTTTGAGATGAATCGAGTTTCCAAACGATTCGGAGAGAAAACGATACTTCAAAATATAAGTTTATCGTTCTACTATGGAGCCAAGATCGGCGTTGTTGGTGAAAATGGCGCGGGGAAATCAACTCTCCTTAAAATAATTGCTGGAATTGACAAAGACTATGACGGAAATATTACTTTCGTAAAAGGAATGAGCGTTAAATATGTTGCCCAAGAGCCAGAACTGGAATTGGATGCAACTGTACGAGAAAACTTGCTCAAGGCGGTGGCGCCAATACAAGCCAAAATTGACCGCTTCAACGAAATTTCAATGCTCATGGGGGATCCAGAGCAGGAAGACAATTACGATCAACTCCTCGAAGAAATGGGACAGTTACAGGAGGAGATTGATCACGTTGAAGGTTGGGAACTTGATCACCGCATAGATGTGGCGGCAGACGCGCTGGTTCTTCCTCCTGACGACGCCATTATCAGACAATTATCTGGAGGTGAACGTCGACGCGTCGCTCTCTGCCAGGCATTGCTTGAGCAACCAGACCTTCTTTTACTTGACGAACCAACGAACCATCTCGACGCCGAGACTGTTAATTGGCTTGAAGGCGCTTTAAGAGATTATCACGGCACTGTAATCATTGTTACCCATGATAGATATTTCCTGGACAATATTACGAAATGGATCCTTGAAATTGAGAATTCCAGGGGAATTCCTTTCGAAGGTAATTATTCCTCATGGTTATCCCAAAAAGCTGAACTTCTAAGAATACAAGAAAAACAAGAGAGTCAACGACAAAAAACGTTGCAACGCGAACTAGAATGGATACAAACGGCGCACAAGGGTCGTTTGCAAAAGAATCAAGCTCGTGTCAAAGCCTATGAGCAACTTCTTTCTCATCAACAGATCGACGATAAAAGCGATACGATTATTCAAATTGCTCCTGGACCACGCTTAGGAGAAAAAGTTTTAAATGTTAACGGGCTGTCTAAAAGTTTCACAATCGGTAATAACAACGTAGTACTCTTAGACAATGTCTCCTTTGTCGTCCCGCGTGGGGCTATAATAGGGATCATTGGGCCTAATGGCGTCGGTAAAACAACGTTGTTTAAGATGCTTGTAGGAGAAGAAAAACCTGATTCAGGAACAATAGAAATAGGTGAAACGGTTCAACTCGCGTATGTAGATCAACACCGTGACGCTTTGAACGATAACAATACTATTTTCCAAGAAATAACAGACGGGCGCGATCATATCCGCCTGGGTAATGTTGAGATGAATAGTAGAGCTTATGTCTCAAGGTTTAACTTTAGAGGTTCGCAACAGCAACGTTTAGTTGGTGTGTGTTCAGGGGGGGAACGCAACAGAGTTCACCTGGCTAAACTTCTCCGGAGAGGCGGTAATGTTCTATTGTTGGACGAACCGACCAATGATCTTGACGTTCAAACCATGCGAGTTCTAGAACAGGCTCTCAATGATTTTGCAGGATGCGTTCTAGTCATTAGCCATGACAGATTCTTCCTCGATCGAATTTGCACGCACCTGTTGGTATTTGAGGGCGGTGGGCAAGTCAAATGGTTTGAAGGAAACTTCACCGCATATGAAGAAAAACAACTAGCTGAAAATCCCAACGGTCTCATTAACCGTCGATCCAAGTATCGAAAGCTAAGTCTTTAATGACGAAAAGGGCCTTTGAAAGATCAAAGGCCCTTCATATCTTAATACGGGTAAGAGGACTCGAACCTCCACGAGCTGAGCTCATCAGAACCTAAATCTGACGTGTCTGCCAATTCCACCATACCCGCAATAGGTAGGGTTATTTTAACAAGCGGCTGTAATTTAACAAGGGGGAGACCATAAAATTCATGGATAACTAATGAGACTTGGAACAAACAAACCAGATCAGTACTCCCAAAACGCAAAGCATTGTCACGACCCATGTCAGAACAAGTACTAAAGACAGGGTAGCCTTCTGCTTTTGGCGTTTCACATCATAATTCAACGAGACAGAATCTCCATTATCCCTTATCCTAGACACATATTCCTCCTTCGAGGAATCAGATTGAGAGACAACGTCTCTCGACAAAATGTTCGCCTTCTCTTTCGTCCCATCGCCAAACAAATCAATCAACACGGGAAACATATCGCCAGCTTCGAGAGAAGATTTCCATAGAGAACACCAAAGGTGCATCCTCGGACCTATCCTTCTTTCATTTACCCATTTTTTGAGGATATCCCCGGTTGCTGGTCCATATTTTTGACCTTCGGCGGAGATAACATACCATAAAACCTCCCTTCGCCCCAATAGATCTTCTATTTTCCATCCTTGCATCGGATTTTCTGGCTCAGGGGTTTCTTCATTCTTGAGAGCTGAGCCGTCAATGCTAGTAAAACGAATATCTAATTTTTCATTACTGGAATCACGAGCAAGACTCTTATCAGTATTCGCTTCCTGGTCACTTAGAGAAGCGCCAGTCCCATTACCAAGCAGTTTCTCACTCTCGCCATTTGAATCAGGAGAGGGATGAAGGTCAACCAATTCCGCAGTAGGTTGATCAGTGTAAACCTTATCATAAGGATCCCTCATACTTTGCAAAGGGATCCTCATTTTTACTCTACACTTAGGACAATACCCAACCTTGCCGGCAAGTTCGGATTTGACGTTGAGAGGATGTCCATTTGGACAAAAGAAACAGATTCCCATGGGGTATCATTCACCTCGTCTCAATAAAACAACCATATGTTGTATAAAACGCAAATTCATTCTGTTACCAATTCTAAACCCAAAATGGACGTGTGCGAGACAAAAAAACTCACCCCATGTAATAGTCGAAATTACTTTAAACTTTCTTCACTAATTTCGACCCATTTTTGGTCGCTTTTGGCGCTTTTTAGGACACAATCACAGACGAGCTGAACTCGAACGGCATCTTGTATCGTGGGAACGGGATATACAGGCTTTTTACCAGAAAGTTGATATAGGAAATCAGCTAACTGATTGATAAAATAATGCTCGTATCCAATGACGGTGCCAGGAACCCAATAGTGATTCATGTACGGGTGTTCTGAATTTGTGACTAATATTTTCTGCCAACCGGTCAAATGGTCTTCGATTTTATTGCCTGTTTCTGGATCTGCGTATCTGAAGAACTGTAGATATTCGGGTTCTTCAAGATTGAAATAACCGGCGCCATTTTCTCCATTGATCTCCATGGTGTTAAAATTTTTACGTCCTCGCGCATAGCGTGAACTCTCGAATGTTCCCATGGATCCATTTTGAAAGACCGCCATGAACATACAAGCGTCGTCAATCGTAATTGGCGTCAATTCTCCCGTTTCAGCGTTCTTCCGCTCTTTAATGAAAATCTCTGTACAAGCGCATACTTTTGAAATCGGACCGTTTAACCACTCGGCGCAGTCTATGGAATGAGCAAGCAAATCGCCGGTTACCCCGCTTCCGGCAACTTTGCCATCTAAACGCCAAAGCGAACTTCCTCCAACAGGAACCTTTTTACTAATCGTATAATCTTGATTGTACGTTGCGCGATAATGGAATGGACGACCAATGCGTCCCTCGTCTATAAGCTGCTTGAAAAGAGCGACAGACGGATTGCGTCGATAGCAAAAAGAAACAGCCGAAGGAACAGACTTCGCGGCTTCAGCCATTTCACGTGCCTGGGCATAATTCATTGCCAACGGTTTTTCGCAAATTATCATTTTGCCCGCCCGAGCGGCTTCAATCACCATATCCTTGTGTAGATAATTGGGAGTGACAACATCTATCAAGTCTATGTCTTTGTCATTAATGACTTTCATCCAATCCGTTTCACATTGTTCGTACCCCCAACGCCTTTGGAAAGCCTCAAGACTATCTCGATGTACGCCACAACATGTTTTTAAAACGATTTTATAGGGAATATCGAAGAAATGCCCTACCTGATTGAAAGCATTGGAGTGCGTTCTTCCCATAAACCCCGTGCCCAACATTCCTACACGAATGGTTTCCATACTAACCTCCCTATAATGAGTCTTGATGCGATATTGGTTGAGTAACCATAGTGAATTCTATATATGTAGCATACAAAAGACCTAGGCAAAAATCAAGAAGTAGTAGATAATAGGAGCGGTAGTTCACATCTTCAAACTAAAATATCCGCTCCCTTTCTATGAGTTCGATCGTTGCCCCTAGGAAATCCCTAGTTTATGGATTCTCTATTCAAAAGCATTTTTAATAGTAATAAAAAGGTTAAACAACATGTTACAGATTCCACCAAAAGCGCTTCGAATTATCAACCTATTAAAACAAAACGGAGCTAAAGATGTATTTATTGTCGGGGGCTTCGTTAGAGATTTTTTACTTGGCGTAGAATCAAAAGATATTGATATCGAAGTCTATGGATGTAGTTATTCGCGAATAATAGATATTCTAACTCCATATTTTCATGTTGATTTAGTTGGTCAATCTTTCGGGGTCATTAAAGTTGGCACTACTATAGACATTGCGTTACCACGACGTGAATCCAAAAATGGACTTGGACATAAAGGTTTTAGTGTAGAAACAGTTCCTGAATTACCCCCTGAAGAAGCTTTCGCTCGCCGAGACTTCACGATTAACGCTATTGGAATGCGCGAAGATAATACTTTTTACGATCCTTTCGATGGAAGAGGAGATTTGAATAGAAAAATTCTTCGCGCTCCTAGCGGAGCATTTAAGGACGATCCCCTACGACCGCTTCGTGGTATGCAATTCGCGGCGAGGTTCGGATTCCAAATGGATCCTCAAACAATTCAATATTCACGAGAAGCCTTTAACGAATTCAATTCTATCTCCCAAGAGAGAATATATGGCGAATGGAACAAATGGGCAACCAAGGGGATTTGCCCAAGTAAAGGGCTCCAGGTTTTAGTAGAAACAGGTTGGATCAAAGGATTCCCGGAGCTCGAACATCTCGCCAATTGCTCTGAATCCAATAATTCTGACGTCGAGGGTAATTGGTTAGAACAAACAGGTCGTGTATGTGATGAACTCGCAAAGATTACCCAGCCTCACAACTTTCTTTCGCACGATGAACTTGTTGTTTTAATGCTC
>CAVGEG010000026.1:27847-35129 GCA_963628165.1 Paratractidigestivibacter sp.
GGCTTACCCTAGAATTGTTGTCGTCTGGCGACCGAGTAAAACAACTCCACGTCGCTAACAACACGAAAGCTTTCCTTTCGAAGATAAATGTTCCGAATCATATTGTAAGCAAAGTTATTTCGTTAACGCTTAATAGCCAGATGTTTAAACTAATAGAAAGCCCAACAGAAGTTGACGTATCCCGTTTGTCTGTTAGTGTGGCTCCTGCTTCAATTAAATTATGGTTCCTTTTGTGTTCAGCGATTCAACTCGCGACGCCTCGCCTTTCAATCAACAACCTTAGTGCAAATGAGTCACCATGCAAAAGCGAATCTATCCCTTCTCCTTACCTTCGCGAGAGCCAATTTTCCCAAATTGCGAACCTAGCCCAGTGGTTCAATATTGCCGAAAAATTAAACTTCACCGAGGACGTTCCAGTTCCTCTGATTAGTGGGCGAGATTTATTAAATGCGGGTTTCAAACCTAGCAAAGAAATGGGAACTCTATTAACTCGTCTATACGATGATCAAATAGGCGGACTCTTCCACTCCAAGGAAGAAGGGCTGGATAGAGTAAAACTTTACATTTAAAACCAGTTCAGGGTTGGGAAACGCTTCCCCCCCTGAATTTTTCATAAAAAACATTTCTAATCCTTATTAATTGCACAACGGATTCTATACAACTATAATGACGGTAACGTCCTCAAAGTCAACGATTTATTTGATATCAACATACAAGCCTCGTTTGATATGTCACATAACTCAATGTCCAAAATAAGCTCCGCTGAATTCCTTGACTATCTGCGTCGAAGTGAATTACTAGAACAAGATGTTTTGGAATCAACGTTAGCAGAAATTAAAAATGAAAAACCCGAGATTCTCGGGGATATTGAACTTTTAACAACGGAATTTGTTAATCGAAATTTACTAACGCCTTGGCATACTCGTCAATTACTGAAAAAGAAATACAAGGGTTACTATCTTAGACAGTATCGTATCCTCGGATACTTGGGGGCTGGCGGTATGAGCTCGGTCTATTTAGCCGAGCATACCGTAATGAAAAGACGCGTGGCTATTAAGGTTTTGCCTAAAAGACGTCTAAATCCTGTCTACCTGGATCGTTTTGCTCGAGAAGCGCGCGCTATTGCCTCACTTGACTCCAATCACATTGTTAGAGCATACGACGTCGATCGGTTTGAAGACGTACATTATATCGTTATGGAGTATTTTGAAGGACAAAACCTACGTCAACGAGTAGAAACAGGCGGTCCGCTAGCTTATGAAGACGTTGCCAATTATATTAGACAGGCGGCTTTAGGTTTGGCTGACGCACACAAACGAGGAATTATCCATCGGGACGTGAAACCTGAAAACATAATAGTCAATGATAGAGATTTCGTAAAAGTACTTGATCTAGGACTGGCACTTCTGGACGAGCGGCTTTTTAAGGGATCTATCCCTGACGAAGATAAAATATTAGGAACGGCAGATTACCTAGCTCCTGAACAAGCTCTCGATAGTCATCGAGTAGATGCACGGGCAGATATCTACGGGCTAGGAGCCACTTTGTATTTTTGCCTAACAGGATCTCCCCCCTTTCCTTTTGGGACAGTTTCTGAAAGACTTCTGGCTCATCAACGCAAGGAACCTGCAAGTATCTTCAATGAACGCCCTGACGCGCCAGTTGATCTTGTTGAAATTTGCGCAAAGATGATGGCTAAGAAACCAGAAAATCGCATACAAACCGCTGAACATGTGGCTGATGTGATGAAAATATGGTTAATCAGAAATGGATTTGCTCATCCCAGCGAGTTTGCGCTAGACGACAAGGCCTCTGAAACTTTAAATGAACTTGAAAATCTCGTTTCGAATTCAACAGCGGAACAGGTATTCCTTCAGAATCGAGAAATTGCTACTGAAATCGGATTTGGACGTGACGCTGATCTTTTTTCCCAAGACAGGAATACCGCTTCTTTCCCCTGGAATCAACCAAACGACGAATCGAAGATTTCTTTTGATTCCTCGGACAATGGGGACGCGTTCTCCAAACTTGAGAATTCACCAAGCGACAAACTAGTTCTCTCCAATAAAACTGGAAAGTCCTCTTTTATAGATCACTTTGAATCTACCCTTAACGAAATTGCATCGACCAACTCCTCGAGCGCGTCGCACTCAATCCATTTACAAGAAGATCTTAACCAAAACCTAAACCAGAAAGAGAATTCTAGCGCTGTAAGAAATAGGTCTCTAAACCAGAGTTCGTTGGTGGGAGAACGCAGGACGGTAGAAAAAGGCGTCGTTGAAATCCCTTCTTCTTCGCCCCCCAAGAGCTCAGAAAGCTTTATAGCGAAAGAAACCATGGTAAGGCCCGTTGAAAGTTCTTTACCATGGTATAAGGAAGTCCCCATTTGGTTCTGGACTATAGTTGTTGGAGGGTATGCACTAGCTATCTTTTTAGCTGGAGTTCTCTTTACCCTCCTCCTCAATCTTTAAAAAAAAGCCACCCCCCAAGGGGGGGGTGGCAGTTCAAACAGATGCCTCTGTAAAATCAGCGAGGATTGAGTTCCTTGTATTTGGCCCAAACATTTGGATCAGGTTCAAACAGCTTGGCTTCCTCAGCAGTCGGAGGAGTAAGAGGACGAACAACACGGAATCCAACATAAGGAGCTTCCGTCATCCACCAAATACTCTGCGGGAACTGAGGATCATGTTCCTTCCAAGACTTGTCGGAAACAATTCTCTTAGAGCTACGGCAGTCCTTGGCTTCATGAGCGCAAGATCCACCGCGAGATACTTCATTGAACATTCCATAAACGGAAAGAGGCTTCTTGGGGGTAATAAAAGGAGTGTCAACCTTACCGGATTCAAAGGACTTGTAGGCCTTTTTATCATACTGATCTATGACCCACTCGCAAACATTACCGTGCATGTCGTAAAGGCCCCAGCTATTCGGTTTTTTCTGCATTACCTTGCTATAGCCGTCAGGACTGTTGGACAGATACCAGGCATAATCGTCAAGCTTGGATTCGTCGTCGCCAAATTCATAGGCGGTGTCAGTGCCACAACGACAAGCGTATTCCCATTCGATTTCGGTAGGAAGTCTATAGTAACGTCCTGTCGTAGCCGTCAACCACTTGCAATACATCTGCGCGGCATAACGAGTCATACCACTGGCAGGATAACCTTCTTTGTTGCTCTTATCGTAGCTGATCGTACCGATGCTGTACGGAGCGGTTGGCGCAGCAAGGGCGTCGGCGATCTCGTCACGGTCTGACTCACTCTTCACAGCGCCAGACTTGTGCGCGTTCGCAAGGTAAAGAAGACCAAACAGCGAAAATTCTTGCCAAGTGACTTCGTGTTCTTCCATCCAGAAAGGAGCAACGGTTGTTTTGAAAGCAGGAGCTTCGTCTTTTTCACCAGAGTCGCTACCCATCGTGAACTCACCACCCTTAATCGGCACCATCTTAAAAGTGAGTTTTTCACCCGTGTTAGTCTGTAAAGTTTCCTCATATGGCTTCATCTGCTCTTCCGAGGTCGCTTCAGCCTCAGGATTAGCAACGGGGTTAGCTAACCACTCAGTGCCATTTTTGTAAGCGGGATTATTACTCAAATCCTGGGAGAAAGCCGTAGAACTCAATACAGAGACAGCCGCTGCAAGAGCTACGATAAACAAACCCTTTTTCATTCCAACTCCTAAAGTCGATCCCTAAACACCAAAACTATATCGAGACGTCTACTTTCTAGCGGACTAAGCTTCAATCACTTAACAAGCAACGGTCGCACCCGACAAGTAACAATTGGCCCCCAATAGGCCACAAATTCAAGGTCTAAACTGAGTGATCTCCAAATCAACAACCAGCCTAACAAACCCTTATTTAATTATACAGCCTGAGAGAACGCTTTCAAGCTTTTAGCAAACCGTCTAAAGCAAATTAATCATGTGAATGCGATAAAACCTCTGAGATTGAACAAATATCTTTGAAAACCAACCGAACCTTTATAAAATATTACAGCGTCCATTCGACGTCTTATTCATATCATTTTTTGTCATTTTTCATCGCTCAAATGGGACGAGTTCCCTCTAAAGCGAAATAGAGGCGCGTTTATGATTGAAGATACTTTGCCTGAGCTTACCGGAGCTCCTCAACCTGAACAGTCTTCTTCAGAGCTATCGTCGTCTCTAAGTTCAACCAATGACGAAGTTTCAGCGTTAAACAAGAAGAGGAATCCGAAGGTTAATTCCCCAAAAGAAAAACCCGCCGAAAACCCAGAAGACGTTGCGAATAAATGCACTGATTCGTCCCTAGTTCACTCTAGCTCCTCGGATACTTCTAACGACTCAACCTCTTCCCGGCGATCCGGCCATATTAAAACAATAGTTGAACTCATAAAAAACCACGAATCCGACTTCTTTGCCCAGTGCATAACACGAGAAGATTGCGTGTCTCAAAAAGGAGCTCTTTACCTTAAATTATCCTTCAGGGATTGTACATCTCAGATTACAGCCATGATATGGAATAACAATCCCTTGTTTAACCAGTGCTATTCGTTAATAAGTGTTGGTTCTTTTTACAAGCTACGTGGCTCAGTCCAGATATTGGAACATGGTGTTTCTTTACGAATTCGTCGAATACGGAAAGCGGTAGAAGCCGATCGCAAAGACGGCTTTGATCCCCATCGCTGTCAGCCTTGTTCACTCACGCAGCCAGAGGACATTTTGAAGGAACTTCGCCTACTCGTTGAGACAAACATAGACGAAGGCGCACTTCTTGATTTGGTACAAGATTTTCTAGATAAGTACGAGTCTATGCTCTACGAATTACCCGCGTCAAGAGCGCATCATCACTGTACAAGAGGCGGCTTATTGGAACATACTTTATCCGTAACACAGCTAGTTCTTAAATTAGCGAAACATTACTTAGACGCAAACATCGTCGCTTCAGGCGAAATCTCTATACCTCTCATTGTTGCCGGAGCCATCCTACATGACGTCGGCAAATTGTCGGACACGGATCTTTCATCCGTTGTTCCCAAGAAAAAGGCGGAAGGCTTTCTTTTAGGACATCAAGTTTTAGCAATCAAACTTATCGATGAAATGGCCTCAAACGTAGGCTTACTTCCTAGCGAACTGGCGTTGTTGGAACACATAATTCTCTCCCACCAACGTTTTTCTGATTGGGAAACAGCCATCCCTCCAATGACGCTTGAGGCTATGTTAGTACATTATGCCGACTATATCGATTCAACTTTTAACAATGCTTTAAAGATCATATCCGAAGATGTTTCTCAAGAATGCCTTACGAGAAAAAAGGGGCCGTTTAACGCACCGATCTTGAAGACTTTTCCTGAGAAAATACACTCAAATGAAGAATCCCCAATCGATGAATAATCTACATTCCCGTTATTAAACCGTCTCTAACAACCAAAGAGGACAGCACAATATCATACTTCAACGATAGGAGAAGAAGCAATGGGCTTAACCAAACTCGACTGTTGCGTCCTGCTCGGGTATTTTTTTTTAACGCTTGTAATTGGCGTGTTCTCAATGATCTTCGTCAAAAAACAAGAGGATTACTTTTTAGGAAGCAGAAGCTTCGGAAAAATTTTCCAAATGTTTGCGGCATTTGGAGTTGGCACGAATGCCTCAGATCCAATAGTTACCGCCAAAACGACCTATACCAACGGGCTTAGCGGAGTATGGAGCGGCCTTCTGTGGCTCTTTGTTACGCCATTTTATTGGATCTGCGGAGTATGGTATAGGCGTATGAGATGCATAACTTTAGGCGATTGGTTTGCCGAACGTTATCAGAGTAAGGGCCTGGCCTTCGCTTATATGCTCTTTGGCGCGGTGTTCTATATGTGCTATCTGGGCGTTGGAATGACGGCCATTGGGAAAATGGGAGCTCCATTAATTGGTTCAGATTTCATCACCATTTTCGGACACGCAATCCCATTCGACAAGTTCATTATTATTATCACCTCGATGAGCGTCCTTTTTTACGGCGTTCTTGGCGGATTAAGAGCCGCGTATTGGACAGATTTGATCCAAGGAATCCTCATCATATTTCTCTCTGTCGTCTTAATTCCAGTTGGGTTAAACGCTCTTGTTCAAGAAGAACATAGAACGAACCAAGCAATTCAAGAAACGATTAATTCCACTGATTCGTCCCTCTCCTCCTCTATTGACGTATTGTCGCCACAAGAACAAACAGGTTTTCAGATTCTACACCAACGAGTACCAGCCGAATATTTTAATATCTTGACAAGTCCCAAAGGGGGAGAGTTTCCTTTACATTATATAATCGCCATTACGCTTCTTAACCTCGTTGGAATCGTCTGTCAACCACATTTTATCGCCACAGGAGGAGGTTCAGCCAAAACAGAATTTAACGCCCGCTTCGGACTAGTCGCCGGCAACGTACTAAAAAGATTCTGTACAATAGGCTGGGCTTTCACGGCTTTAATAGCCTTAGCGTATTTAGCAAGTAATCAAGAACTTGCTACCGATCCGGATAAAGTTTGGGGAATCGCGACTCGGGAATTGCTTGGTCCTCTGAACATGGGACTCGTCGGACTCATGCTTGCATGTCTCTTTGCCGCTCTCATGAGTTCAGCGAGTTGCTACATGCTGGTTGTTTCCGGCCTAGTCGTTCGCAATGGATACGTGGCCTTCATTAACCCCCAAGCTTCTGAAAAGACGTGTGTTCTTGCGGGGCGAATTTGCGGCGCCTTCGTTATTATAGGGGCTACCGTCAACTCGCTTCTCTCAATGAACGTATTTGAACAGCTAAAGTTTGCCTGGGAAATTCCGATTATATTCGCCGCTCCTTTCTGGATAGGCATGTACTGGCGACGAGCAAACAAACACGCCGCCTGGATTACATGCGTTGTCACACTATTATTGTTTTTCCTGATACCGGCGGGAATTCCCAAACTTAATCCATCAATCGTTACAGACTCCAGTTTTCTACAAACAAATGAATTCGTCGTTACATGCGAAACTCGTTTAGCAACAATAACAGACGTTGAACGTCGAAACGCGCAAATAGCCGATTGGGAGGAAAAAGCGTCTTCTATTCGTTCCCAAAGCGACATTTTGTCGTTGCCCCAAAATGAAATCGATTCCATTCTTTTCTCACGTCTAGGGGCGAAACCTTCAGCAATTGCTCTCGGAGATAAGATTACAGATGAATTTAAAACTGGAGGAAAAGCAATCTTCTGGCACGATGGTGTAGTTCCTTACGACAAGGATGGAAATGAGCTCGTCTTTGACTCCAAAGGTAACGTCATAGCGAAAGTGTGTC
>CAVGEG010000027.1:0-23435 GCA_963628165.1 Paratractidigestivibacter sp.
TCACGTTCCTATACGAAATGGGCGGCGTCTATTACTTCATGGAAAAGGAAACTTACGAGCAGTATGAGCTTTTAAAAGAAAAGCTCGACGACGCGTGGAAGTATCTTCTTCCTGAGATGCCTTGCAAGATGCTTCTTTACAATGGTTCTCCGATTGGGGTGACTCCGCCCAATCATGTTATTCTTAAAGTCGAATACACTGAACCTGCCGTCCGCGGTAATACTGCGACTAATGTTACGAAACCGGCTAAACTTGAAACCGGCGCTGAGATTATCGTTCCCAATTTTATCGAAACAGGGGAAGTTATCAAAGTTGACACGCGTACTAACGAGTATGTCGAACGTGTCAAGTGATGGCCTGTTGACAATTGTTGACTTGGAAGCGTGCGCATAACGTACGATTAGGGAACTGTTATGCGTGGATAAAAGGGTTGAGTTCGTTTTATTTCTCTGAAGTGTTTACGATCAACCCTTTTTGGTTTTAGTGGGATTTTCACGATGTCGACTTCTATTGCGAGCGATGTTGGTTCAACTTCTTACTTAGTTTTTGATATAGAAAGCGTTCCTGATCCTGCTCTGGTTTCATTAGTAAGAACGCAAGGAGAAGTTGATCCAGAAGTTGCTCTTCAGGAATATCAGGCGGAACTGATTCAGCAAAAAGGTGTTGATTTTGTTCCGTATACGTTTCAAGTACCCGTTTCAATTGCCTTAGCTAAGATTGGCAGTGACTATAGACTACAAGATTTGACAGTCCTAAAGGTTGAAGAAGGAGGTCCTGGGCGTGTCTGTGAACGCTTTTGGAACGGTTGGAAGTACTATGGATTTCCGCAATTAGTGTCGTTTAATGGTAGAAAATTTGATATACCGCTATTAGAGATCATGGCTTTCAAGTACGGTATTCCCCTAAATGATTGGTTTACAGCCCAAGATGCTTCGCATAAATCTCGTAGGAATCGATACAGCTTTGCCCATCTTGACCTCTATGAGGCGCTAACTAATTACGGAGTGTCTGGAAACTTCGTAGGAGGGTTAAATCTTGCGGCTAAATTGTTACGGAAACCTGGAAAAATAGACGTCAAAGGCGATATGGTTTTGGATATGTTCAGACAAAGGAGACTTGAGGATATCCATCGATACTGCCGATGTGACGTGCTCGACACGTATTTTATCTTTCTTAGATATTTACTTCTATCCGGGTCTATAACCAAGGAACAAGAGGACTGTCTAGTAAGTGGCGTCAAGGATTACCTTGAACAGACTCCAGAACCGGGGTATCGTGAATATTTAGAAGAATGGAAGAGCCGAGAAAATTATTTTAAAGCGCATGATTATTTTTCTGCCTTTACGAATTGTAAAAAGTAAAGAGTGTAAAGATTAAACATTTTACGACTCTATTATTTAACTTTATAGAGAAAAACCGGAGCGTGAAGGTATCCATGACAGCTACTAAAATTCTAGCGATTGATATTGGGGGATCAAAGCTTCTAACGGCTTTAGTTGACGTCTGTAACCATGAGGGGCAGCGGTTGCCTACGATAACTGGGCAGTCGAGAAGGGAACTTAGTCGAGATATTGGAAAAAAGGGTCTTTTGAGTGTGATCCGTTCTGCAATTGACGAAACGTTAGAGCTTTCGCGCGTAGATTGGGACGGTATATCCGCTATTGGAGCAACTATTCCTGGAGTAGCTGATCCAATACGCGGATACTGGATTTACGCTCCCTTTTCGGGGATTGGAGATTTTGCTCTTGGCGATGAATTACAATGCGCATACAAAAAGCCTGTTTTTGCTGATAATGACGTCAATGCTTGCGCTTGGGCGGAAAAGGTTTTCGGCGTATGTCATGACGTCGAAAATTATTTATGGGTAACGATCAGCAATGGAATTGGCGGAGGTCTTGTTTTAAATGGACAAATTTATCCTGGGCGGTTTTCTGGGGCGGCTGAAATAGGACACTTCAATGTTGTTCCTAACGGTTATTTATGCGGATGTGGAAATCATGGCTGTTTGGAAAGTGTAGCGGCAGGCCCCGGAATTGCTCATCGATATTACGATTATGTTGCTCAGATCAACAATGATACGATATTGACGGAGGAACTTTTTGAATTGAGAACAGAGTACGCAGATTTTTTCAAGACCGCAAAATGCCATAATGGCAATGTTCAAGATAATAATAGTCATGACGAGTTACTGACCGCGGCGATGTTGGCAACGGAGGCCCGAAACGGAGATCCTTTAGCACGTTTTGTATTTCGTGAGACCGGGAGTTACTTAGGTAGAGCATTCTCCTGGGCCGCTAATTTAATCAACCCTGAAAAGATAGTTGTTGGAGGAGGAGTGGCGGGGGCTTTCGACCTCTTCTATCCCTCTATGTGGAATGTATTTCAAGAGAATCTTTTCAAACAAGTCAATCAGTCTTTATGCATCGTAAAGACTGCCTTGGGGTACCAAGCCGGATTATTGGGAGCAACCGCTATAGCTTTTGAGTCGCCATTTTCCGGCTTGATATCAAACTGACGAGAAGAGTTGTTTGGTTAATCAGCAAAAAAAAGAATGAGAGGGGAGTGTGGACTAAAATCGAGTTCAAAAGAACTTCCCTCCGCTTCATTTAAAGTCGCTTGATTCCACCTATTCAATTTTAGATGGTTTAAAGGATACTTTAGTCCCTGGGAAGCGATTTCCTGATGAGGGTCAAAACTAAATATCGAGATTTGTTGCTTAGGCCTACAGGTAAAACGGCCCGGCGCTGTTGCTGGCAAAAAAAAACCATGATCTGTTCTCATTTGTACAGAGGACGCTTGGATCGAAAAGTCGGCAAGCAACGAAATATTCCCAAGCGTATGATCTTCTCTTCCGCCGCTCGCTCCGAGAATGACAAAGTGTTTCCAACCTTTCGAGAGACAATAATGGAAAGCTTTGCTTAGATCGTTTGTCTCTTGCTCTCGAACACGTATAATTATGTCACTAAATTGAGAAAACAGATCCTGATCTAGAGAATCGAGATCTCCAATTATTAAGTCTGGCGTTAATCCATTTTGTACCGCTTTGTTTGTAGCTCCGTCGCAACATACAAGTAGGTGAGGTTGTTTAAAATATCGGCGAGAATTGCTCGAAGTGGGAAAAGTTCCGTTGGCGAGAATTATTACTGGGGTTTCGACACTCGATTTAAAATTAGAAATATCTAGCGGCTTTATCATAATATGGGAACGTAAAAGCGTAATAGAATAGAAAACTGGATGGAAAAACGCTGCTGTTTCTCCATCCAGCTTTTGTATTAATCAATTACCACTTAACAGATTCAAGGAATTTAATGCTTTGGGGTACTTGCTCGAGGACTCGAGGAGACTCATCCTCGATAAAGTAGTATTTGACGCCGACTTCTTGAGCCGCTTTTAAAACTTCGGCGTAAGGAACTTGACCGGAACCAAGAATTACGTCGTTTTCGGCGCTGGTTCCGCCAGAGTGATTTCCTTGCACGCCCTTTTTGAGATCCTTCAAATGGAATAGGCTCCAGCGGCCAGGATACTTGCGCAACAGTTTTGCCGCGTCTTGCCCAGGAAAAACTGTCCACAACACGTCCATCTGGAAGGAAACACAGTTAGGATCTGTTTTTTCGACAAGAAGGTCAAACATTGTTTTGTCGTCAATGATTTCGTGAAATTCATAACCATGGTTATGATAGTAGAAACCGATATCATACTTCGCGAGCGTTTTTCCCGCATTGTTGAACACTTTAGCGGCTTCTTCGACGTCGTTTATGTCAAATGAACCATCGTGAGGAATCCATGCGACGCCCGCGTATTTTAAACCAAGTTCTTTAGCTTGTTGCGCCACTGCCTCAGGGTTCGTTTTGAAGAGGTTATAATCCCAATGTCCAGCAATTGGCGTTAAGTGGTGATTCCTCAGCTTCTCTAACATTTCAGTGTTAGAGAGCGAGTAAGTTCCGGGAAGTTCAACATATCCAAAACCGAGTTGCTCCGCCGTCTTAAAGCCTTCATCGATATCCTGCGAAAAGACGTCGCGTAAACTATAGAGCTGCAGACCAACAGGTCCCTTGAAAACATCGTTCGTTCCAATCTTTAAACGTGCGTCGTCCTGTGCGAAGACACAATTGACGGAAAAGAGCAAGAGGAAGAATAAAAGAAGTTTTTTCATGAATTATCCTCCGTAAGTTAAGGTTTTTAGATGTTCTTGAATTGTTTCAATGAAAGAGGGGAGATGAGCGCGTTTGACGTTAAAATCACTCAACATTCGCTTTCAAAGAAAAAGAATCGTTCTCTTGAGGATTGAAACCATGGGTCATCCCTTGATTAAAAATGATTTCTTTAGGGGACGAGATTGAATTGTAAAGAACCATTTCTCCAGAAGGCGGGCAGACGTAATCGCCGAGACCTGCATGTATCGTTACCTTGCACTTAATGCGTTTAGCGTGATTGCTTGTGTCAAAATACCCGAGCCCTTCTACCCATCCAGGCATAAAAACGCTATCCAATCTTGCGCTACATTCGGCTCCTGAAACGTCGGAAAACCAGGGAACGTACGCGTTTACTTGAGTGACGTCTGGATCAAGGCCTGCCATTGTAAGACACTGCATTCCGCCCTGACTACCGCCCGTCGTTGTAAGATTAACGCCATCCCATTCCGGTAATGTTTTTACATATTGAAGAGCACGGAGCCCTCGCATCATCATTCCACACCAAAAACAAGAGTCTGGATTTTGATTTTCCTCTTTAGAAAAGCCGTAATTCTTGAGGAATGTACGCCCCAATGTTTCATAGTACTCATTACTTTGCCCGTTCAAAATTCCATGACCATTGATTTCCAAATAAATTTGTTTTCGTCCTGCCTCGATGTTTATATTGGCAGAGCGAACGGAATAACCATGGTAAGCGACCGTTGCTGGCAAGGATTGGGGGGACGCGTTCTTGGGCATTACAAGGTACCCAGACGCTGGAGTTAAGCTTGAGGAGTCTATTTTTACGTCGTAGACCAGAACGTCTGGATCCTTGCATTCAATTGGCGTCAGCGTAGCTTTGATCGGGACTTCTGATAGTATTTTCTTTTGACGATTCCAGAAATCGTCAAAGTCTCTAGGCTCAGGGATCCCTTCAATTTTATCAAGTAAGACGCCGGCGCCTCCATTAAATTGGTTTCTTTCCTGATTTCCCTTTAAAATATTTCCTTCAGAGTCGCAAGGAAATACTTGAATTCTGACGAATCCTGGTAAATCAATCGAAGTTTTTATCCGTAGAGGTTCATTTGAACTGGAGACGGCTAGCCCAGAATCCGTTTTACCGTCGTCGCCTGAACGTTTCCATAAGAGATTTTGGCCTTGAACAGGCTTCCCGTCTTCTAAGCATTGTATAGAAAACGTCATCTGTTCTCCAGGTTGATATTCTAATGGGTTCTTATCCGTGGAACCGACAAACGTAATTTCTCCTGCAACCCCAGTAGAAAGGGTTAATAGAAGAGAGAGACTTGCTAAAATTAGACGCCTAATCATTTTGTCCTCCTGGTTAATTTATTGAAAGTCAGTAATGAATTCCTAATTAAATAATCCATATTCTATAACGTCATAACAGGATCCTGGCGGAGGGGTAGTCGGCGCTTGGTGAAAATGACCAGGCCACGCGGTTCCTCGTATTTGCCCCGCGTGGTGAGGCCCAAAAAGATTTTTGGGAGATCCATAAATCTGCGCCTGGATTGTTACGTTTTCCTCTTTCTCGACAGCGTTTTGTATGTCGTTAGTCAGGTCGATTGAACCCTTATTCCAACCTATCGTTTGATCGTTACCGAAGGAGGCGACTACGCCGTTCCATTCAGATAATTCAAAACGAATGTTTCGCTTTAAAGGAAGATTTGTTGTTGGTATTTCAAATGTGTATCCAACTTTTCCCTGATAGAAGGGGCTTCCTTGAGAGGCCCAACCAAGTTTTCGGGCGGATTGTCCTGATCCGTCGACAATGAATTGAGCTCGGCGATTATGGGTTCGAAACACAAGTTCACTAGAAGCGAAGACTCCATGCGGAGCTATCGATTCAACTTTATATTTTCCATCTTGCTTGCTTAGAAACTCGATTTCTGCGAGACCAACAAAGGCATTGTCGCTCTCGTTTATAGAGCGGTACTCTTCCATTGTCAACGGAAATTGAATTCCGTTCCAGTTAGAGTGAATCTTCAAAACTAGAGTTAGGCCTGGTTGGAGTTCTAATGGCGAGTCAAGTTCAACTAATTCACAGTTACAATCCCCTTTCTTTATGGTATACTTCCTGTCAGAATTGTTCGAGGTTGAAACCGATAGACCATTTACATCTAGTACGTCAAGTGAAAAATCTTTGACTCCTCTTTTGGATAAGTTGTTTTCACAATAATTCCAAATCCTAAGGCCTTCAATTTGAACAGTATTATCAAATCTGAACATAAGTTGCGGCGCGAGGTCGTCTGTAAGTCCGAAATTAATGCCTGACGACAACCATGACACTCCTTCTAGCGCGCTTGAGGCTTGAAGATTTTCTTCTGACGACGATTCTACTACTAGAGCTTGTGGAGAAGTGATAATGAATCCTTGTTCTGCAGGCTGGAGTGAAAAAGTTCCTGTGATCCAGATTGATGAAAGTTCACAATAAATCGTCGGTTTTGAGGTTGCTAGCTTAACAATATTTTGACCTTTTCGGACGGTCTGGGATAGGTTATATACCCCAAAAGAACGATCTAGCTTCCACTCTCCTTGTCGTTGATCTAAGTCAACTCCATTGCATGAAACTATAAATTCAGTTGGATTTTCTATTACCAGTTGGAGATCAGGAATATCCAAGGTCGCCAGATTAAAAGCATACTCGATTTCAAGCTCAAGTTGCTTGTCAAATTCTTTCGAAATCAGAGAATCTTTAAACTGGATTCCATTGTCCCATGGAGATTTCGGAAAACCCATTCTTCTCCATAAAAGGTCGTTAGCGCGATAAAAGTAATCGTTCGTAACCTCTTCTCCGTTGATTTTTAATTTCAAATAGTCCAATGCGAGGACGTTTTCATCAAGAGGGCGAACATCTGTCATGAAGTTATTTTCTCGAAGTTCTTCCGACGTTATGCTAATTGGCGCCGGGAAATTTTCTTGTACAGCGGGCAGGGCCTCTTTCGTCGCCACAAGTGTTAGTGATTCACATGGGTTTAGCTTAAAGAGTAGACTAGAGTAGGGGGTGATCTTTCCTGTTATCGGATCATATTTTTCTATCGACGCATTTTTCCATTCCTCGTTGAAGGTATATCGCCCGATCGCCTGATGCTCTTGGTCGATGTTGCATACGAAGAGGATTAAAGCGTTACCCATTGTCCTAATCTGATGAAAGATATTGGCTGAGTTTTCTGTCGGTATTACAGAGATGGGTTGTTCAACTTTGTTTACATATTTTAGTTCTTCAAAGCTTATGTTTTGAGTATGCCCCTTAACTTTATCGTAGGAAGCATGCAATTCTGGATCAGAGGCCGGATCAATTTGGGATATTTCACGCCCATTGATCAACCTTGGCTCAGCTCCGAGCGTGAGAATCTTTCCACCGTCAGATACAAATTTCGACAGGAGAAAAACTGTATTTTGATCCAAGTTATCAGTGAGAGGCGGGAGAAGTATAGTGCTATAGGAAGCTTTTCCTATTTGTAAGAGACCTGATTGAACGCTTCCTACTCTGCTGATTATTTCTTCGCTCCCCAAATCATAATCAATTTGATTATTTTCAAGGAAATTGAGGAGTTGAGTGAAGTTTTGCGCTACCGTATCCGCATGATTATTAGGTTTGTTAGAAGGATACTGATACAACCAAACAGTAGAAGTTGGTTCAATCACAAGAAAACGTTCAGTTGAAAGTTCTCCACATGAGAGAATGTACGAAAGTCGAGACCAGTAGTCCTCTAGAAATTTATATTCCTCAAACCAAGAAGAGTGGTAAGAAAAAGTTTGAGGATGGTCGTGTTTTCTAGCTCCTTTAATTGAGAGGTAGGATAGATGTTCATCTAAGGTGTTGACTCCCAAAGCAAAGGACCAATCTCCCAAACGTTTCAGGTCTGCAAATCGTATATCGTACCCTCCTGCGCCATAATTTTCTGAAAGGGTTCGTGATTTTCCGCTTTGATGAGCGACAGAATTTAACTCTCGAACAGCACGAACATTGCCGAACTGGGCATGAATATTATTGGCGTCGAATTGGTTCATTAAAAGATCTATTGCCGGGCGCTGACGCCAAAAAGCCGTAGCCATATTATCTGGAACGCCGTGAGCGATCGGCCACTCATGCTCCCAATCATGGCCGGTATATTCCAAGTTATTCTCTTCACAATAGATTGAATAAGGTTTGTGCCATCTCTCTATTAAAAGTTCCAGGACTGTTTTATAGAAGTCGTAACGAACTTCGGTCCAGTTTACAACAGGTTCCACAAGAGCAGGAAGTAAAGGAATAATATCATATCCTCTTCTAGCGAGGAATTCCTCCGGAAAATCGTCACTCCATGAAAACATACCTGCGGACGCCACATTCGGTTCATCTGTAAACGATCCCTTGATTAAGGAACCAAAATAAGAACCGAAATGTTGACGATACGCTTCGTGAGTAAAGCTCAGAAATTTTTCTAAAACGCCTTTGGATATTAAGTTCACATACGTTTTACCGCCAAACCACTGAGAAGATTGGCTTACTTGCCTCGTAATGACATAGAGACGAGACTCAGCGGAAATCGTATCAAGAGGAAGGCTTTTTTTGCCCTGATTTTCGACGATTTTATCTGTTAAATCATATGGACGACCGTCATGTGGTATCGCGACGACAAAAAGGGTGCTGGCGTCAAGTGAAATCTCTGGAGCGCTTTGCTGTGGAACAAGTAGAGGTTTGACGTCGATTCCTTGTCCTATTGTTTCTGGAAAAGCGTCAGGAACGAGACCTCCCGCAAATCCAGAAGGATACGAGTTTTCATCGTATATCCACAATCTCATATTCAATTTTTGGGCTTCATCGATTGCAAATTGCCAGGTTTCAAACCATTCGGCGGATAGGTAGGGGGTAGCCAATCCCGGTCTGGGATGGACGATAGCTTGTTTAATTCCTTGTTTCGAAAAATCTTGAAGTGTTGAACGTATTTGATTCTCGGTCAAATAATCGTTCCAAACCCATAGCGGGGCGGAGGAGAAGTCAGAACTCGGATGGAGAAAGTTTTTATTTAAATCTTCCCGAGAAGGAAAATAAAGAGTATTAAATTGGGACTGAGTTGGCAAAAACGCGCCGCTATCTTGAGGTGTTTGAGTATCGGGGATTTTACTAGCGACGAGAAAACTGGCGAAGGACGGAAAGAAGAGTAATAAGTTAAAAACAACTACAAAGCGTCTATAGTGATGAAGTAACAACTTTCACTTCCTTCTTGAATTTGAGCTGGTTTATAAACATTTTAGAACCTAGACAAGTTTGTCAGAAGCTTGTCTAGGTTCTAAACTATGATTTCAGAAGGCTACGTACGTGTTCTTGAGAACATAGCCCTCTCATTTCTAACGACTAAAAAGCGGAACCCTAGAATCCTAGTTCAATACTATTCGCATAATTCGATTTTGAGAACAGAGGCGGAATAGGACGGAACTTCAAAAATAACTTTTCCATCTTCGACTAAAACGTCCGATTTTTGAACCGTTATCGCTGAAGGATCCTCGAAAGTATTACGTTTCAAAAGTTTAGCGTTTTCATTTTCTCCGTTTGCCAGCTGTGGGGAAACAAGCTGAAGTGATGAATTATGTATGTGTGGCGTTTTTTCTGATTTGAGGTCGACAATGAATTTCACTGATTCAGGAAAATTATTGACCGATTTGAGATAGAGGGTTCGTCCGTCGTCAGATTTCGTGGCAACCGAATTAATGAGGGGAGCGTTTCCTGATAATTCAGGGGAATCAGAGGAAATCTCAATCAAATTAGGCGCAAAATTGTCTTGCCAAAGCTGCATGACTACATAGTTGGGCGCCGGATACCATGAATGGTTATTGAAATTAATAAAGGCGTTGTCCCAATCAGTTGCCGATTCGTGTCGCAAGAATAGAGCTGGAGTGGCGATTTCCAATATATCGGCTACTCTTTCGCAGCAATTTAGATATCCGCCTGCATGCAACCCCGTTCTCCAATCTGTCGATTGAGCGTTCCACTCAGAGCTGAACAGTTTGATCTCAGGATTATCTGAGGCATTGATCAACGCGCGATGTTCTTCATAAAACTTTTGATTATCCCATGGGTTAAAAGCGAATCCGGAAGGATCGTCATAACGATGTAAGGAAAGATAATCAAAGTTTTTACCTGACATTTTGATGACGTCTGCATCCCACTTGAGTTTGTCTCCCATCCATGAACCGCAGGCGATTATTTTAATAGTGGGATCGATTGCCTTCATTTTAGGGACAAGCTCGTTGAGGATAGACGTGTACATCTCTGAAGGACAGTCGGTAGGCCGTACCTCGTTGTCAATTTCCCAATACTTGACGCCGTAGGGTTCTGGACTTCCGTTTTGTGCTCTGATAGCTCCCCATTTGGAAGAGGCCGGACCGTTGCAATATTCAACCCAGTCGCAAACTTCTTGAATCCAATCATTGTCTTTGAGAGCCGGATCTCCAACTGCTTTAAGCCACTGGGGGGTTCCAACGTTGACAACGAGCAGAGGTTCCGCGTTGACGCGCCTGCACAATTTGATAAATTCGTCTGTTCCAAAAGAATTGACGTCAATATCGTTCCAGAGTTCTAGCGGATAGGAAGTTCGGAAATCTTGGGGGCCTATTCCTGATTTCCAACGATAAGCAGACGCATAGCATCCGCCGGGCCAGCGTATTAACTGGGGATGTATATTTTCTATGGCCTGTAGTAAGTCAGGACGGAAGCCCTCGTTATTCATCACCCAATCTTGAGGCATGAGGGAAATTTGATCGAGATCAACGGCTTTGTGCTGGTCTGGCACAACATTAAATTGGATAGAACCTTGAACGCTAGATTCAACAGGCGTAAAGACGCCTTCTATTTTTTTCCACGAGTCGGAAGACGTTCTAATTTGACAGATTTCGTTTTCCGACGACTGATCAGTCGAATAGGTTAGAGAAATGCTTCCATCCCCTTTTGTCCAGAATGAATATGTATAAGAGGTCTCTTTTCTAAGATGAATATTACCTTGAGACAAAAGTCCCTCTCCTTCAAAAGAAAGCGCGCGAGAACTATTGAGCGCGTTTTCCCTTTGACTACTCACATTGCCCTTAACATTCCAATATCTAACGTCGGCAGGCGGGGTCTGGAGAGTATCGTCAGTACTAAGTTCATAAACGATTTTCCCATTCATGTCTCGTACGCAAACATGTCCAAACTCCGCTTTGGTTCCCCAAGTTCCAACGCCAACATAGCCAGATTGCGGCGCGTCGTCAGCGTTGTCAACAACTTCATAAATCATCTCTTGATTTACAAAAACTTTAATATTGCGACCGATTGCAAGGATTCTAATGTCGTATAGTTCACCATCCTTTATCGGGGGAATTTCTTTCAAAGCGCCAACCAAATGTCTGCCTTTGGAATTTGACGTCTTTTTTTCAATGGCGACATAACGATTTTCCCAGCCACCCAAATTTAGCCAGTAATAACAGGACATGTCTTTAGCAGAACGGAACAAAATCAGAAAACCTTCACGTCCTGAAGTTTTTTTAGCCACTACTCGTAAATCTAAATCGGTCAACAACGAAGACTCTTCGTTTCCCAATAAAAAACGGCAATCTTCCGCAGTGGATTCTTGGATCAAAACGCCGTCTTTAAACGACCAATCAGAAGCCTTGCCAGCTTCTAACGATCTATTCCAAATTAACTCTCCCCATAGACCTCCATTGCAGGAGTTATAGATGTGTTCCAAAAAATGCGAATAAAGTTTGGGGTCAATTTTATGAAGGGTATTTTGAGGGGTTATTGTTAGGTTAATTTCTTTAGATAGCGCGTTGTTTTGCAAATAGTTTGCTAAAGAGAGTAAAACCAGCAAAAAGACGGATGATAAACGTGCACGCAAAGCGCTTTTAGGCGATGAACTTATAAACATTAATTGGCCTCCACAATACAGGCGTACTTTCGATAGCACACCGGAAACAGGACGTGTTGATGAACTTTACAAAAAGAACCGTACTGATTATCGCCGAATTATTGTAGAGAATCAAGAGGTTGAAACCGCTTGTTATAAATCCAGAGGGTTCTTTGTTTATTTAGAATTCCAAAGTTTATTTTTTCTTTTTGATGCTAGTAGATGTTGACTCACTCCTTTTTTGCTATAAAGTACAGTGGGAGGGTCAGCCTTTTCAGAATTGCTATGGATAATGGCTGTAAGATTTGAGGGCACGATGGTCGATAGCAGGTCTAATTTCTTTTTAGGAAAATGATTAATTTTTATTTAAGGAGTTTGAAGTGCAAGAAAGTTGGTTTTCAGATAGGTCGCGAACGTTTAGTTCTTCGGGCATTAGAAAGGTTTTTGATTTAGGCGCTAAGTTAGAAAATCCAATTAATTTGTCGATTGGACAACCTGATTTTGATATGCCTGAACTCGCTCATGAAGCGGCTTTTAAAGCGATTAAAGAGGGAAAGAGCAGTTATACTCCGACGCAGGGAACAAAACTCCTTCTCGATAGATTACAGGCGACCGTTGACGCTACTTTTAAACAAGCGGATCGTAAGGTCTTTGTGACGAGCGGCACAAGCGGCGGACTGCTCTTAGCTTGCCTTGCCTTTTTGAATCCTGGGGACGAGGTTATTCTATTTGATCCCTACTTTGTCATGTATGAGTCGTTGACGAAAATGTTGGGCGCCGTTCCGGTATGCATTGACACATACCCCGATTATAAGTACGACCTTCAAAAGGTTGCAGACGCGATTACGCCTAAGACCAAGATGATCTTGTTTAACTCGCCTGCGAATCCAACCGGCCACGTGGCCACAAGAGAAGAGGTTGAGGGAATCGCCAAATTAGCGGCGGAAAAGAATATCATCTTGATTAGCGATGAAATTTACAGTTCTTTTAGCGACGGCGAATTTATTTCTCCCGCTGAATTTAACAGCGACGTCATCGTGGAGAACGGTTTTAGTAAGTCGCATGGTATGCCGGGATGGCGAGTTGGTTGGGCGCATGGTCCTGAAAGAATGATTCAGGAAATGATCAAGTTCCAACAGTATACGTTTGTCTGCGCGCCTCATGTCGGTCAATTGGCCGCTCTTGCGGCTCTTGACGCCGTTATGACTCCCAAATTCGAGTTTTATCGAAAAAAGCGCGACATGCTCATTGAAGGATTGTCTGACTTGTATGATTTGGGCAATCCTAAGGGCGCGTTTTATATGTTCCCCAAAGTTCCATGGGGAACAGGTACTTCGTTTGTTGAGAAGGCGATTACTAAATATCAGCTGTTGATTATTCCTGGCAATGTCTTCAGCAAACGCGACGAGTGTTTTAGACTTTCCTATGCCGCCAGCGTAGAGACAATCGAAAGAGGTATCGACGCGTTGCGTAAGCTTGCAAAGGATTCGGATTAGGCCTGATACTGAAACGCATGATTTTAAAAAAGACGGCAGTTCCTTGATAAGGTTCAGCCGTCTTTTGTTACTGTTATTACAATGTCTATAGAGAGGCGTTTATTTATGCAGATGATGAAGTTATTTTTAGGGGTGGTAATATTCTTGCTTAATGCTTCCTATACTTTGGCTACTTCCGTAGAGGCAACGCTTATTGGAGACAGAACTCTTCAAGTTATCTATGAGGGGAAGACTTATGAATTTAAGGCGCCAGAACCCACATGGGTAACAGTCGAGGGGGAAATCTATTCGAACCTCCCTTTATTTAACAACCAGGCGCCTTCATGGGCTAAAGGTTTGGGACTAAAGGGGGTGAAGGCGTATGAATGCTCTGTTTTTGGAGCGTTGGATGTAAATTCATTCAGTTTGGCTTTACCCGATGGAAGTCTCTTAAAACGAGGTGTGGACTACGAATTAGACGACGCTTCTGGGTGTTTGGGTAGACTTGACGGAGGGTGTGTTTCTCAAGAGACAACGATCCTTGCCAATTATCGTTACATTGAATCTCGTATAGATTCCATAGTTGTGGAGGCTAACGGCTCTTTATCATATATTGAAGGAAGCTCTAAAGTTTTATCTCCTGAACCTCCTCTTATTAACGATAATCAACAAAGACTTGTAAATATATATACAACAGTTCCAAGAGGAGAAATTTCAATCAATTCTGTTTTCCCTGTCGACGAAGCGTTTTCTCGCGAGCCGTATTCCTTAAATGCAGAATCTTTCGTTTCAAATTTAGAGAATTTCAATCGAACTCATGGTTTATCAGAGGAAGTGTCGACGTCTGGTAAAGGGGCGGCTCGTTCATATCTTCCAAAGGTTTGGGAGAAATTGCAGAATGGCGAGGAAGTTAAAATTTTGGCTTGGGGAGATAGTGTGACCGCCTGCGGTTATCTCCCTGACAACCAAAGATGGCAATCTGTATTCGCGGAAATGCTTCAAAAAAAGTTCCCTAAAGCGCATATAGTGATGCTTACGGAAGCGTGGGGAGGAAGATCAAGCGATTCATATAGGAATGAACCAAGCGGAAGTCCGAAGAACTATCAGGAACGTGTTTTGGATCTCCAACCTGATTTGATAATTTCAGAATTTGTCAATGACGCCTACATGGGCGAAGAGACGGCTATTCGCAAGTACTCGGAAATGTTGGAAGATTTTCGTAGCCGAGGAATAGAATGGATTATTCTTGGCCCTCATTATGTGAGACCAGACTGGATGGGGTTAAATTCTGAACGGAACGTGGATAACGATCCACGTCCGCTCGTCAAAGGCTTGAGGAGATTTACGGTTGAGAACAACGTGCCCTTTGCGGATACCCCAACCTTATATGGTAAACTTGGGTACGCGGGAATTCCGTATTTAACCCTTATGACAAACAACATCAACCATCCTAATGAGTTTGGAATGAGATTATTTGCAAACGCGCTAATTAAAATTTTCGAAGAATAGAAGTAAATCCCTGAAGGGGTTGTATACTTCTTTTGAGACTATACAACCTCTTCATAGGTGACGTTTTGAATCATTTTTAAAAAAGCTTCCATGGAAGGACATCGATCTTTAGGATCTGCTTTGAGACACCAGTGGATAGCCTTGGCTAAGGTCGGATCAATGTTGGGCCTATAGTGTTCGATGGGTTCCGGCTGTTGATCGTGCGTCATTGCCGCCAATCCATTAGTACCGCGAGGCCACGGCAATTCTCTTGTGCACATTTCATACATCGTGACTCCAAACGCAAAAATATCGACCCTTTCGTTTGTGGGACGACGTCGAATTAATTCTGGAGCCATATAATTGGGCGTCCCCGTTCGATTTCCGGGATCTGTAAACGGAGATCTATTAGGGATAGAAAGACCAAAATCCGTTAATTTTAGGATTGCGCCATCTCCTGTAAAAAGAAGGTTTCTGGGGCAGTAATCTCGATGTATAAATCCTGCCTTATGGACAGCTTGCAATGCCTCTGCGCATTGTCTAATGTAACGGATTCTGCCACCGGCGAGCATATCTTGCTTAATCATCAAAATGTTGTTAAGCCCAGTTCCCTCGAGGTACTCCATTACCAGATATTGTTCGCCGTCCGTAGTGAAGCCTTCTTCAAATGTTCGTACAATATACGGATGATCAAATAGTGTCGCAATTTCACCCTCGCGAGGTTTGTGAACCCCCTTGATGTTTTTGTAACGTTCCTCGACGATATTACATTTCTTGGGGTCGAGAATTTTTAAACCTACAATCTGTCCCGTTTCACGATCTTTGGCCATGTAAAAATCTGACATGGTTCCTGAAATAGCCGCCTTCAAAAGAATAAATCTTTTTTTGTAATCTAATCTTTTTTTTCCGAATATTCGTTCAAGGAAAGACATAGGACAAATCCTCGTAGAAGGTAAACAATGGTTAACGGGGGACACTACTCACGCAGATTTTATTCTTTTGAAACTTTTTCACAAGACAAACGATATATTTCCTTGGAATAAAGTATCTGTTTGTAATGTTTAGTTTAATTGGATTCCAATGTCGACGGAACCAATACTGTAAACCTGTTTGGAAGAACCTCAACGTCTACGGGGAGATAGCCTCCTGGATCCCCATCGAGTTGATATGGGGTCGGATTCGTCGTTTTTTCAATATTGTCTAAGTGAAACATTGTGGCATTTCCAAGTTTTACATACGGCAAGAAACGATGCGTCAAACCGAACTGAGCCAGAATGAAAGTCATCAATGTCTTGAATAGTTTGGCTTTGTCTAAGAGGCAGAACGACAGTTGGCCTTTCTTACGAAATGTCGAGGGGATAAAGGAAAACCCCCATCCATAAAGCGGCAGATTGGAAATTGTGAACCAAGTTCCTTCGATAAGGTTAGTCGTATGCGACGAACTACGAGATTGAAATGAAGCAGTGGGATAGCGATACGAATGAATGGTCTGGAATATGGGGAATAAATACGATAAATAGTTTATGTGAGCGCCTCTTGGACGCGACGTTTTTCTTTCACGTTTATCATGGACTTTGTTGACTACGCCTGCGTCAATTCCCGCGCTTAACATAAGTAAAAAAAGTCTATCATTGGCCTTCCCTGCATCAAGTGTTAATCGTTTTCCTGTGGCAATCATTTCAGCCGTTTTGAGTGGATTAAAGGGTATTTTTAGATATTTGGCTATTAGGTTGGCTGTGCCTGAAGGAAGAAGAGTGATAGGAACCCCTGGGGCTGTTCTGTTGGTTAGCTCGCTTGCGGTTCCATCACCGCCGACTCCTACCAAAACGCGCAAAGTTCCTTTTTGAAAAAGTTCGTTGGCGCGACGAGTCGCTTGATCTAAGTCTTCGTAAATCTCCGTATGAAACCCCATTCTTTGGAGAGAGGATTGGAGTTTTTCCGTCCGTTTCAGAGGTGATTTACGACCCGCTTTGGGGTTAAATGAAATAACAACATAGTTTTGTTGAATGTTGTCGTAAAGCATCAAGAGACTCCATGTTGAATAGCTAGTTCAAAACATCTTGCACTCGAAAACGTATTTTTTGAAAATCTTGTTCGTCGACTAAATAAACCCAATTGGAAAAACGCGTGTTTTTAATTGCCGCTTTCTCTCGAGCCTCTGATTCGAGAAAGGATAGTTCGGCTTCACTATCTGTCGTACTGTTTAAGGCTTCTCGATTATACGAGGCATAAGCGATAACAGCTCTTTTGTTTTCTTGTTTCCCCCCAAAAACTAAAACAATTTTGAGCCCGGATCTTGTCGTAAGTTCAATCGAACCTCCTTCACCCCCTAGGATAGGTTCGATGCGATTGGGGTCAACCGGATCGCTTTCCAACAGGCAGAAACCAAAATCAGACAACAATGAAGATTGAGTCGTTAACTCCGTTCCCCACTTTTCTGTACGGAAAAGTTGCGCAAGAGGAAGCGGTTTTCTGCTTACGTCCGCAAACCTTAGCTTGCCTATTAGATCAGCGGTTTCATTTAAGATTGTATTATTGGCTAAAGTAGGGTCTACATCGGCTATTTGTCGCCAACTTCCATCCGAAGTTAGGGTATACCTCTCCCGGAGAGACCATATTTTAGAGGAGGGATTATCCGGCGTTTGTTTGAAGACTAAGAAGTCATGAAATACCTGGTCTTTGTAACTTACGTTGTCGTCCGTATTTTGAACAGTAAGGGTGTAATCCTTCATCGTCATATAAAGGATATCCCACCTGCTAATGCGTAATAAATCAGAGTCAACATAGTCCATCGGAGAGAATGATACTCTATTCGTGTATTCAATTACGCTGGACGTGGCCGCTTCCTGCGTGGATTCTCCGAGAAAATCCACCACGTATACAAAATCTTCACTTGGAAAACGAACAAATCGCGCGTCTCTATTATAAGAACTTTCTGGTGCTCTCTTACCAACAAGTAGATCTAGTAGAATTCTGTGACCTTCACCTTCCAATATTACTTCTAAGGCTGTTCCTGAGGCGCTAATGGAAGAATCTCTAGCGGAGGCATAATCAAACTCGTCATCGCTAGGATTTAACACGCCGCATTCGCTGTGAAAGTTTTTAATTCCCTTCGAGTCCTCTGTCGAAACAGGGGGGCGAACTGTATCTAACACTGTTAGCTGCAAAAGAGGCGTGAGAATTTCAGCTAGTTTCTTTGCGTTCTCCGCCGCAAATCCGGAAAATGAGGGAAGAATCCATTCAGTACCTTCTTTTTTGATGATAAGATCTTGTTTTTTACCCGTCTCTGGTTCTATTCGAATGAGCTGTATCTGCGTGACATTCTCTAAATCGTTAAGTCCTTCAGAGAGTTTCTTACCGATTTGATCTTCTGAAGTATTGGAATGTTGATGCGGATGAAAGCCTATCCAACAAATCAACGCGACCAACGCAATAAGGCCCAATGTCAACGATTTCAAGAATTCTTTTTGAGAGACGCTGATATTCATCATATAGAATAAAGTGGAAGATTTGATGGAAGAATTGAGCCAGGCCTGTCGCCTGTCCTAACAGAGCGCATACTTACGCCACACCAGTTCGGTTCGTAATATAACGTTTTAAATTCCCAATGACAAGACCTGAATATCAAGAAAGATATTCAGGGTCGTAACTCCATGGCGAAAACTTGATTTTTTATGTAGAGGAGTTAGAATGACGGAATAAATGTTTGGGGCTATGTCGTCGAAGGGATAGAAATAAGTTAGGAGTGTTATGTTGCTTTTCGTTTTGGGAGTAGTTTTGCTTGTGTTGGGGTATTTCACATATGGAGCTTTTGTGGAAAAGGTTTTAGCCCCTGACGATAGGCAAACTCCAGCCGAGAGGTTGTATGATGGGGTTGATTATGTCCCTTTGCCTCATTGGAAAAATATGCTAATTCAATTCTTAAATATTGCTGGGGTTGGGCCTGTTATTGGTGTGATAGCCGGTATCAAGTTTGGTTCGATTGTTTTTTTGTTAATTCCTATTGGAAATATAATCGGCGGGGCTACTCACGATTTCATTTCAGGAATGGCGTCATTGCGGAGTAATGGCGGAAATCTACCTGGTTTTATTCGAGGAACTTTAGGGGGCCTTGCGTATCGTCTGTTCTCCGTCCTCATGGTTTTTTTGTTGCTATTAGTGATTGTCGTTTTCATCAATATTCCAGCTACTTTGATAAACGACTACTTTTTCCCAAATTTGAGTCTTTTCTGGTGGGCTAGCGCTATAATCTTCCTTTATTACATCGTCGCAACGATTTTCCCAGTGGACAAGATCATCGGTTCCCTATACCCGTTCTTTGGAGCGCTTTTGATTTGCGGCAGTTTGGGATTACTTGGGGTGTTAGTTTTCAAGGGAATCCATACGCCCAGTATATTTAGCGAATCGGCGACATTCGCTCAAAGTAAAGAAAGTTTCCGTGTAGACAATCCGATTCTTCCGTGTCTTTTTGTAACGATTACCTGTGGAATTTTATCAGGTTTTCACGCGACGCAGTCTCCGCTTATTGCGAGGACGATGAAAACGGAGCGGCAAGCGCGTTCTTCCTTTTATGGGATGATGGTTTTAGAAGGTATTATCGCGATGGTTTGGGCAGCAGGAGCCATATATCTTTACAACATCAAACCCGAACTTTGGAGCTGTTCGCCAACTAAAGTTTTGACCGAAATTACAACTTATAATCTAGGCTCCTGGATGGGTGGGGTTACAGTTGCCGGCGTTATTATTTTGGCTGTAACTACGGGGGACACGGCAATGAGGTGCTTGCGAATGAGTTTAGCAGAGGCTTTTAAAATCGATCAAAAACCCCTCCTAAACCGTTTTGTAATTTGTTTTCCGCTGATCTTTGTCGTGACTGGAATCTTGTGGTGGTCTAATTCAGATGCAACGTCATTTGGTAAATTATGGAATTATTTAGCTTGGGGAAATCAGTCTTTAGCCGTTTTTACGCTCGGCGCAGGGACTGTATGGCTTTACGCGCTAAAAAAACAGGGATGGATTTCCGCAATTCCCGGTTTATTCATGACGTTTATCGTTGTTTCCTTCATTCTATGGACGTCAGAAGAACATAAGGGGCCGATGGGAGCAGGCCTAGATTTAAAGCTATCTTACATACTCGGCGCTGTTTTTGCCGTCGTCTATATTGGGTGGTGTGTGATTCGAGGGATTAAGTATGCGAAATCTTCGTCCTTAGAATTCGGGGATCCCTCGTTTTTGGAGAAAAAACTGGATAACGTCGATAAACTGAGTTGAATCGCAATCCCTTTTTCTCGGTGAAAGTTATCGGTGTTTATCGATGAAAATCATTACGTGGATGATTACGGAATTGTTGTTATTCGTAGTCGTTTCTGGTAATTCGATCTCGATCCCGACATCCTTGTTTGCCTCTTCGAGCTCGGTATGTATCGACAATTACCGTGACTATGAGCTGGTATGTTTTCCTCTCGTCCTGTTAAGAGGAAATGTGCATGGGGCGCAAGAAGGGGTTGCTCTCGTGGAAAACCTTTCTTCTAGCGCTCCAGATCGAATTACCCGCGCGCCTTATCATAACGGAGTGTTCAAAATAGTAGTCAGAATGGTGGAAGGAGAAAATCGACTATCTATTTCCTCCGACACGGGGAGCAGGGAAGAACTCATTTTGATATATCGCCGAAGTCGAAATCCATACCATGTTCGTTTGGTTTGGTTTTGCCCAAGCGACACCCCTTTGGAACAAGAATCAGTCCCATCGTTGCCAACTCATGTGACCGACGGTTTAGAAACCAAGTATCATGTTTCTCCCCAAACATTGCAGACATGCGCGACTATTTGGCAGACTGCGATTGCTGAAACCCTATATTTGTCCGGTTATGGGCGAAGATCATATACGTTAGAAACCGATTCGACTGGAGAGGTGAGCGTCAGACATCAGAGAGGGAAACTGACGTTCGCCGAATATTGTTCCTTATCCACAGAGGAAAGATTTCGAAGAATCTATGATGAAGTCATTCATGGTTCTAGCGCTTCTGATTTTGCCTGTTTTTTCGTTGTTTTTTATGCTAATTCGTCTCAATATGAAGATAAGCGTTCTTTTGACGCAATGAGAATTGCTCTGGGAACTGATCGATTAGCGCTTATCGATTCTGTTACCCTCTCTTTCTGCCCTCCTTCTATAGGCGACCTGATGGACTATCTTTCTGATGATTCAGCTATTCCTACGTGCTTATCGGAAGATTCAGCTTTTCGAAATGTTTCATGGGCATTATCTTCTTCTTCATTAGGCGCTGGAGTTCATGAATTAGGACACGCCTTTGGATTAAATCACTCTAGTGCGCCATACGACTTTATGAGCAGAGGATTTGATTATTTCAACAGAATATTTTCCGTTTGGGAACCAAAGTCAGCTATTGCTTCCCCAAAGTATTGCAATGATAACGAATCAGCCGGATGGTCTGAAGAAAGTTCTACTGTATTGCTACGTTCTTATTGGATAACAGAATGACGGTGGATTTAAAATAATACAGCTTTGGATCTTGTGGATGATTGAGGTAGACGACGTCAATCTATGACCTCTGGTCCTTCAAAAAAAGTCATAATTTTTAAAATAGTTACATATTGAACTGAGGTTGTAAGCTCCCTTTTAGGGGGATTAAATCTGGACAAGAAACTCGTTTTCAGCAAGTATGACAATACAAAATCACGATCATTACGAATCTAGTTCTTCTGCGATTAACGTAGCGGTCATTGGCGCTACGGGAAGCATTGGAGAAAGCGCTCTTGATGTAATTGAAAAATCTGAGGGGCGTTTGCGAGCTAGCGTTTTAACGGCCAACACTTCAATTGATAAGCTAGGGAAACTCGCTTTACGTTTTCAACCCGAGTTGATAGTCGTGGGTGATGAAAATGTTGATCGCTCTGCGCTGAGAGAATTACCGAGTAGTATTAAAGTGCGCTTCGGCAAAGAGCCTCTCGACGAGGTTGTGAGGATGCCGGAAATTGACGTTGTATTAATTGCAATTGTTGGAATAGCCGGATTACATGTTACGCTGAGCGCGTTAGAAGCGGGGAAAACGATAGCTCTAGCTAATAAAGAATCATTGGTGGCTGGCGGAGCGATCATAGAAGATCTTCTCGAGGCTAAGGGAGGAAGACTGATTCCTGTCGATAGCGAGCATAGCGCCATTTATCAGTGTCTTCTGTCAAAATGTGCCGCTAACAGTCCTAGAATTACTTCAAGAGACGTTAAGCGGTTGATTTTGACCGCTAGCGGCGGCCCATTTTGGAATTATTCCCTCGAACGTCTCCGAGAAGTCACTCCTGAAGAGGCTTTGAAGCATCCTACTTGGAATATGGGGAAAAAGATTACGATTGATTCAGCCTCTATGATGAATAAAGCCTTGGAGATCATTGAGGCAAGGTGGTTGTTTGGCGTAGACGTAGAAAAGATCAGCGTTGTCATTCATCCGCAATCACTAATACATTCGATGGTAGAGTTTGTCGACGGAGCTACTCTGGCCCAATTAAGTCCGCCAGATATGAGGTTGCCGATTCAATTTGCCTTATATGGAAAACAACGAAATTCTGGTTCTGCAAGGACGTTTGATTGGACTCAGTCATATCAATTCGAATTCATTCCTCCAGATTATGATCGTTTTCCAGCTCTCCTTTTGGGGAAAGAAGTTGCTCGGAAAGGTGGAACGACTGGCGTGGTTTTGAATGCAGCGAACGAAGTTCTTGTCGACGCATTTTTAAAACGCTTGATTTCTTTTGAGAAAATTCCTTATATTTGCAAGAAGATTCTAGAACTACATAATTTTGATCCCAAGCCTCGTTTAGAGTATATTTTTGAATTAGATAATTGGGCGCGAAAGGAGACCACGAAATGGATTTGTCGATGACGGCGTTATTGGGGATTACTGGCGAAGGGTCTCTTTGGGCTAATGTAACCTCTGTCGCTTGGCGTGTTCTTTTGGTGCTTCTGGGCGTGAATATGCTTGTCATAGTCCACGAATTCGGACATTTTATTGTCGCACGAATGTGTGGGGTTCGATGCGATAAGTTTTATATTTGGTTTGACGCCTACGGGTTCAAACTCTTTAGTTTTAAATGGGGGGATACCGAATACGGTTTAGGTTGGGTTCCTTTGGGCGGATATGTGAAGATGCTTGGCCAGGAGGACAACCCTAGCCATATTCAGGAAGAAATTGAAAAGGCAAAGTTAGAGGCGAAAGAAGAGGGAAAGGATTGTCAAGAGGGGCAGAGCGCCGTTAAGGAAACCTCTGATAAAGACTATATCAAAAAATTAGAGGATCAACTCTATGCTCCTGATAGTTACTTAGCCAAAAATGTCTTCCAGCGAATGGCGATTATTTCAGCAGGAGTGATTATGAATATCATCTTTGCTGTTCTTTGTGCGACGG
>CAVGEG010000027.1:23445-34939 GCA_963628165.1 Paratractidigestivibacter sp.
GATAGGTACTCATGAAACGTCTTCAAGGATTGGCTATGTCGCTCCGGGTAGCCCTGCGTGGAACGCTGATTTGCAACCGGGAGATGAAATTGTGGCTATCGGGGAAAACACGAAGCCGATTTTTTCTTCCATTTTAGTGGCATGTATGGATCGGAAAGAAATCGAACTAAAAGTTCGTAAACCGGGCCAAGATACTACCAAATCGGTCTTCGTGACGCCTCGAGTTGACGCTGGCGCGTTAACTCCTATGATTGGCGTTGGACCGTCTCCTTCTTTGCAGATTGCCGATATTTCTGATCATAGACCGTTTGAAACAGTCATTGATTCTCAGGCCTTGGAGAGTGGAAAAAAGTTGTTCGAAAAGTTCTCTGGTAAGGAACGTTTAATCGGCATGAACAATATTCCGGTTTCCTCGCCCGCGGATTACATGCGTTTATCGAATCTGTTCATCAACCAACCGATCGAATACACTTTTGTTCGTTCTCTGGATCCGGAAAAGGGAACGGAAAATATATCAAACGCTGATTCATTTAGCGTTTCGCTGGATCCTGTGAAGTCGCCTGATATCGGCATTCGAATGACTATGGGCGAAATTGTCGAGATTAAACCCAATTCTGTCGCTGAAAAAGTGGGACTTCGTTCCAGAGAATTGGACTCCGAAGGTAACGTTGTCCAAAGAGGAGATATTATTCTAGAAGTTGACAATGAGCCTGTTCTGGATCCGCTGACTTTTCCATATAAAATATTCCGCGAAACGTCTGGAGAAACTTTTGAGGGGTTAGTTGGATCTAAGGCGGAATTGCAGAACCTGAGTCAGGATAATGAACAGAGAGAAACAAGTTCTTCTCTATCAAGTCGAACATTACTGCTAACTGTAAATCGCGACGGTAACCGTGTCGAGATTCCAGTAACCTTACCAAGGGTTGCTCCCTATGGGGGCCTAACAGCGAAGAATGGAGTCATGGCTTGTGATTCTTTAGGATTCGCATACCAAGTTACTCCGGTTATTTCTGGCGTAGACGCCTCGTGTTCATATGAAACGAATCCCTACGGGGGCGTTGTTACAGGAATTGAAACTTCTGTTTCTGATCCGGGACATGATTCTCCTGTTCATATGCAGGAAATCTTTAAATCTTTAACAGGCGTTACTTCTTCAAAAGAGAATGAAGGAAAATCGTTTAACGTCCACTGGAAGACGGCGGCGGCGTCAGGAGATAGAGTCGCAAGCGAAAACGACGGGGGGGCTATTTCCTGGCTCCTAACAACTCTTCCGTACATTCCAGACGGAGCCCCTGTAGAAGTGTCATTTATCGGCTTAGACGGTAAAGAGGCTGTTCTTGAAACAGTTGTCAAGAGAACGGGAGAGGTGTATTTGACCGATCGAGGACTTTTGTTTGAAGTTGATTCGGTCTTCCAGTGCGCCGACAATCTTAAAGACGCATTTGCCTTTGGCGTTGGTAAGACTTATGAAGCTGCGTCTCAAGTTTTTATTTTCCTAAAAAATGTTGGGAAAAATGTTTCGGCAAAGGCTTTAGGAGGGCCGGGTATGATTGTCGGGACTGCCTATGAAGCCGCTGGACGAGACGATGGGGTCTTTCTTTTGTTCCTATGTTTAATTAGCGCTAATTTAGCTGTCGTAAATTTCCTGCCCATACCTGTGCTGGATGGCGGGCACATGGTTTTCCTGCTTTACGAGGCAATCACCAGACGCAAACCTAATGAGAAAATTCAAATTGCATTGAGTTATGTTGGTTTAGCGCTGATCCTTGGCTTGATGTTTTGGGTTGTATTCCTTGACATTCTTAGATATTGTTTCTAAAAATTGCAGAATCCAATAATAGCCGTTGATACGGTTGTTATACGATTTGTTTTTTAATGCAGAAATGCATTGGATCGCTATGTCCGATAGAACAAGCAGAAATTCGTTTCATAATTCTCCGAGCCAACTATTCGTTTATAGTTGTCTCGCATGTCTTATTGGCGTTTTCATTTGTTGGTACGTCTTTTATTTCCTATTCTTTTATCCGTCGTTCACTATTGGGATAGAGGGCGTTTTACTTTCCATGTTAGCGTGTTTGGGACACGTTTGTTTGGAGGCATACTGCGTTAGCGCCTGGTTTCCATTTTGGTTAGAAAAGAAGAGTATCTCTAGGGTTCATCTAAGCTTTTCTTTCATCATTGGCGTCTTATTCACAATGTTGATAGGAACCGCGAAGAGTTGCTTGTCATTAGGATCCATATGCGGATTACTAGCGTATTTTATAATTCAGGAATTTTTTCTGGTTATCGTTGCTATAAGAGAAGGGGAGCCATTTTTTAGACGCTTATTTTTTCCGTGTGGACGTTTGGATTTTGTTAGTGATTCTTCGAATCTCGAAAAAGACTCTTTCTGTTCAGATACAGGGAAAGTGAATGGCTTCAAGCAATCGACTTTATTCACCGCAGAGGAAAGACAAGAAGGCGAAGGGGGGAACTTTTGCGATAGGAAATATATACAGCAATGCGTAGAGTATCTAGAAGACGGTACTTTTTCAATCAGGGGACAAATACCAATTGTTTTCCAAGAGAATGAGGAAACGACATTTTACAACGTGATATTCCTTGTTCCATTTGAAAAGAAGCCAACTTTTGAATATGAGGTTGATCCAGAAAATATCGAAGTTAAAATAAATTCGGCGCAACCATATGGAGTGCGTCTTGAAGTTACTTTAATCGATTCAAAACATTCTCCTAACGAAATCTCTACTCTCGAGTATTATGCTTTCTAACGACTAAGGTATGCGATGTCGCAGATGCAGATAGAGATAAAAAAAGAGGTCGATGTAACGACCTCTTTTAATACTTGAAAAATCGATCACTTACGAGCAACGCCTGTGGCCTTCGCTGCTTCTGCAACAGCTGTAGCCACTTTCGTATGAGCGTTCTTGTCCCAAGCATACGGCAGAATTTTATCGGTCGAAAGCTCATCGTCACTCACTGAAGAAGCAATCGCACGAGTAGCTGCCATCATCATTTCAGTATTTATATCGCTTGCACGAACGTCCAAAGCTCCGCGGAACAAACCGGGGAATACAAGAACATTGTTGATTTGATTGGGATTTTCCGAAGAACCGGTTCCAACGATATACGCTCCAGCCTCCAAAGCGTCTGCTCGCGAAATCTCAGGAATGGGGTTGGCGCATGTAAAAACAATCGCCTTTTCATTCATGGATTGAACCATTTCTTTGGAAACACAGTTAGCCGTGGAGACGCCAACGAATAGATCCCGTCCAACCATAGCGTCGGTAAGCTTGCCTGTCAGATGATTTCTGTTGGTAATCTTGGAAATATCCTGCTTAGGTTGATTTAAACGAGGATCGCCTTCACAAATAATCCCCTTGGAGTCGCATATAACGATATCTGTGACATTAAAGTTTAACAAGAGCTTAGCGATAGAGATACCAGCAGCGCCAGCTCCATTAATGACAACCTTGATATCTTCAATCTTCTTACCAACGAGCTTCAAGGCGTTTAGAAGAGCCGCAGCCGTAACGACGGCAGTACCATGCTGATCGTCATGGAACACAGGGATCTCTAATTCTTTTTTTAACCTTTGTTCGATCTCAAAGCACCTTGGAGCAGAGATATCTTCCAAATTAATTCCGCCAAAACTTCCTTGAAGGAGTTTGATGGTTTCAACGATAGTGTCGACGTCCTTAGATCTAATGCACAGAGGAATCGCGTCTACGTCAGCAAACGCCTTGAAGAGGGCGCATTTTCCTTCCATTACGGGCATACCGGCCTCCGGACCGATATCTCCTAAACCGAGAACCGCCGTCCCATCTGTAATGACAGGAACCGTATTCCAACGACGAGTAAGATCGAAAGATAATTCTGGATGCGCTTGGATTTCCTTACAAGGACGCGCCACTCCAGGCGTATAAGCAAGTGAAAGCTCCTCTCGACTCATTACCGAAACACGAGAACACACTTCAATTTTACCGCGCCATTCGGAGTGTTTCTTTAACGATTCTTCACTGTAATTCATAAAATTATCCTCATGTATCACTCTTTAGATGGAAAAGAGGCCATTTTTTTCTTTTCCATATACCTGATCCATTGGCAAATAACAAACAGATTTTCACCCCATATATATCCAGAATTCTAATACTATCTAGAAAAAATATAAGGGGGAAAACTCAAAACTAAAAGCGAAAGTATTCAAGCGCGTTAGTATAACATATGCGGCTGACGATACCGCCAATCCATTCAAAATCGGAAGGAAGTAACCCTTGTTCCATTTCTAAGCCAAGGATATTACATAAAATCCGCCTGAAATACTCATGTCGAGTATAAGAAAGAAATGATCGACTATCCGTTAACATTCCAACAAAACAGCTTAAGAGCCCCATGTTAGATAATGTCTCTAGTTGCTTCTCAATTCCTTTTTTTTGATCTAAAAACCACCAGCCAGATCCATATTGCATTTTACCAGGCGTTGACCCATCGTTAAAGCTATTTACCAGAGCGGCCAGCATATAGTTGTCGGCGGGATTGAGATTATACACAATTGTTTTGGGGAGGTTGCCGTTTCGGTCAAGGTGATCTAGATAGGAAGATAAAGCTTGCGCGTAACTTCTATCGTCCATTGAGTCGCATCCCGCATCCGGACCAATAAGCTCAAACAAACGTGTTGAATTGTCTCGAAGAGCTCCTAAATGAATCTGAGAAACCCAACCTTTTTGGGCGTTCAAATTCCCAAGATCTCCGAGTAGGGTAGCTGTTAGAGGTATAATTTCTTCGTGTGTGACCGGGCTTCCCTGGAGTATTTTAGAGAAGGTGGTTTCGAGAGACGCTTCTGAAGCCGGGAGCGCCCATTCAAAGACTCCAAAGCTACAATCAGACAACCTCGCCCCATTTTGATGGAAATAGTTATGGCGATTCTCAAGCGCTGAACGCAAGGAGGAAAAGGAGTTAATCTTGACGTTTGCGACCTCGCCCAAGGAAGAAAGATATTTCAGGTAGGAGCGCACTCCATCCTGGGTCAAACACTTGGTTGGAAATACTTTATCCGGACGGAAAGTAGGTAAAACTTTAACAGGGAAATTTCCTGTCGAGTAATCGACGCTTAATATTTTGTGGTATTCTAATGAATCAATCGGATCATCTGTTGTACAAATGACTTTAACGTTCATTTGTCTAATAATATTCCGGGAAGAAAATTCTTTCGTATGCAATTTTTCATTGCATCTTTCCCATATTTGACGCGCCGTTTGGGAGTTAAGATAACAATCGTTTATTCCGAAAGGACGATTCAATTCAAGCATGGTCCAGTGAAATAACGGATTACGTATTGTTAAGGGACATACTGACGCCCATTTTTCAAACTTTTCCCAATCGCTTGCGGAACCGGTGATGTATTTTTCCTCTATGCCCGCAGCCCTAAGCGCTCTCCATTTGTAATGATCGCCGCCAAGCCAGATTTGCGTCAAGTTTTCAAATTGACGATCTTCGGCGATCTCCTTTGGCGAAAGATGACAATGATAGTCAATAATTGGTTGAGTTTTCGCATATTCTGTATATAGTCTTTGAGCGCTACTTGTTGGTAGAAGAAAATTCTCGGATAGTGCGCAAGCCATTGTTCTTCCTCGTAATTTATTGGGCGAAAGTAAATGAACTATACAGTGTGGCAGATAAACGTATATTCTTCATTGTTGTATAAAACATCTCCCACTTAAAGGGTATTTTAAGTGGGAGCGATATGAGGTTCCTAACTAACTAACCGATCAGATCAGTCGTTGTATTTGGGCCCAGCCTTGCAGATTTCTTCGGAAGCTAGGTCTTCGAACTTCTTGAAGTTTTCATGGAAGAGCTTCGCAAGGTTCTGCGCGGTCTTCTTGTACGCTTCCTTATCAGCCCAACTATTTTCAGGAAGGAGAACTTCAGAAGGAACGTTCGGGCAAGACGTAGGAACGCTCAAACCAAAGATGTCGTCGGTCTGGTAGTCGGCCTTTTCAAGGGAACCGTCGTGAATGGCGTCGACGATCGAACGAGTGACTTTAATGGAAAGACGCTTGCCAACGCCATAGGCTCCGCCGCTCCAACCAGTGTTGACGAGCCAGACGTTAGAGTTGTACTTGGCCATGTTTTCGGCAAGCAAGTCAGCGTACTTCGTCGGGTGCCAAACGAGGAAGGCTTCGCCGAAGCAAGCGGAGAAGGTCGCTTGAGGTTCCTTGACGCCAACTTCCGTACCAGCAACTTTGGCGGTGTAACCGCTAATGAAGTAATACTTCGCCTGTTCAGGAGTGAGCTTGCTCACCGGGGGAAGAACGCCGAACGCATCGCAGGTCAGGAAGACAACGTTCTTGGGATGTCCGCCGCGGCTTCCTTCTTTGATGTTTTCAATGAAATGAATGGGATAGGAAGCGCGTGTGTTTTCGGTCAAAGAATCGTTATCGAAGTCGACTTCGCGAGTTTCGGGGTCGAAGACGGTGTTTTCAAGAACCGTTCCGAATTTGATCGCGTTGTAGATTTCGGGTTCGCTTTCGGAAGACAAGTGGATGCACTTCGCGTAGCAACCGCCTTCGATGTTGACGACGCCTTCGTCGGTCCAATAATGTTCGTCGTCGCCGATGAGCTTGCGATTAGGTTCAGTGGAGAGGGTGGTTTTACCGGTTCCAGAGAGACCGAAGAACAAGCAGGTATCGCCGTCTTTACCTTCGTTGGCGGAGCAGTGCATCGAGAGGAAGCCCTTCTTCGGCATGAGGTAATTCATGATCGTGAAGACGCCCTTCTTCATTTCTCCTGCATACTCGGTTCCGAGGATGACGAATTCGCCGCGTTCAAAGTTGAGATCAACAGACGTGGGAGAGGTCAAAGAAGCGGTCGTGGGATCGGCCTTGAATTGACCTGCGTTGAAAATAACAAAGTCAGGTTCACCGAAGGAAGCGAGTTCTTCCTGCGTAGGACGAATGAGCATGTTGTGCATGAAGAGAGCATGATAAGCGCGAGCGCAGATCACGCGAACCTTGATGCGATTAGCCGGATCCCATCCAGCAAAAGCGTCGATAACGTACAGATGGTCGCGAGTGTTTAAGTAGTCGATAGCACGCGCGCGGTTCTGAAGGAAAGCGGATTCAGGCATCTTGATGTTGACGGAACCCCACCAAATGTCATTGGCGCTCTCGGGATTGTCAACAACGCGCTTATCCTTAGGGCTACGACCAGTCTTCTTTCCAGAGGAATTCATCAACGCGCCAGCGGAAGTAATCGAAGCCTTCTCGAAAGTGATAGCATCTTCATAAAGCTTCGCCGGAGCAGGGTTGCGAAAGATATTACTGACGGTGATACCGTACTGCGTTAAGTCAAGACCGTTACTCATTTACAATAACCTTTCAATGTGAGCATATTCAAAGCTTTCGTACTCGCCCAATCGCCGTTCCGAGGAAAAGCGTCTGATGCACGTTAAGCTTCGCACATACTTAAATACTCCCTAACGACAAGACACCCAATCACTGAGATGCTCTGCTTTTATCGACACCTCGTGATATAGAACGTTCAATGTGTAGAGGGAAAAGCCAAACAACCTTTTAAAACTTAAACCTAAAACGCTCAAAAGGACTTGGCGCTAACCAAATGCACCTAAACTTAAGCGATTATACCGTGAATTACTACTTGTCCCAGCCCTCAAGGTCATTTTTTTTACAACTTAGATTTTGCTTCTAATATCGCCAAAATTATCCTAGCAAAGATACCAAAGCTTTGCAGAAGTATAGACCTCTCTTCAGATAGAAGTAATCGTTACCTCATTGCGAAGCAAATTGGGAATTCTAGAGAAATCGTACTCTCAAAGACCTTTCATTGCGATCTCGCAAATTCTCTAACAAGAGATTTTCTTTTGAGTTAAAACTTATTTGTTTGAGTGAAATAAAGGGCTTTATTTGGGAAAGTTAGATTGACTAAACTTTTTAGGAGAATATAATATGCCCTGAATAAGTTGAAGAGTTATTGATAATCCAATTGAGGAGTAAATAATGAATCTCTCGGATATAAAGTCAGGGGAAAAGGTTACGGTCGTAGCGTTAAAAACACCCTCTTTTCTAACTCAAAGACTAGTTTCGATTGGACTTTTCCCCGGTGCAGAAGTTGAGGTTGTCAGAGCTTCTCATGCTGGCGATATGGTCTTGAAATTTTTAGATTGCCGCTTTGCGCTCGGGCGTGGCTTGACTCGTTCTATCGAAGTTATGTAAAAGTTACGTTTGACGCCAACGACAGGATATTAAAAAGCATATTTGGTTGCTAGCGTCGTTTTTTATCTTTAGTCTCTGTAATTTTGATAAACTTGTGGTTTCCTTTTATGAAAATCGTTCTGGCTGGCAATCCAAATTGTGGAAAAACGACTATCTTCAATCTTTTGACGGGATCTAATAATGGCGTCGGAAATTATTCCGGTGTAACAGTAGAGGTGATTGAAGGAAGATTTTCCTGGTGTAATACAGATTACGAACTTGTAGATTTGCCTGGCATTTACAGTCTTTCGTCTTTGTCTAAAGATGAAATAATGGCTTGCAATTATTTGTTGGAGAATAGGCCTGATCTTATTGTAAATGTCGTCGATTCTTCAAATTTAGAAAGAAATCTTTTTTTATCGTTACAGCTCATTGAGTTGGGTATTCCTGTTATAGTCGTTTTGAATATGATAGATTTGGCGCATAAGAAGGGGTATTCTATTAACGCCAATTTGCTTGCTGAACGTCTAGGCGTGCGTGTTGTAGAGATTGATTCGACTAAGAAAGAGGGCGTTGGCAATCTTTTGCGCGAGATTGAGAACTCCTTTGCCAATCTTGGTTCCTCAACTCCGTCTCTCGGAAAATATCTTAGATTTTCTCCTGCTATAGAGGAGGAGCTGTCAAAACTTCAGCAAGGCGTGCTTCAATCGCTAACCAATTTCGACCCCTCTTCTCTAGAAGTTGACGAAAAATGTAATCCTTTGTCCCCTATTTGGCTTTTAACAGGAGAATCAGGAAGAGATCGAACGACTCCTCTACGTGTAAAGGAAAAGGCCAACCTTGAATCTCCGTCGTTTAAGTGTCGATTGAGGTGGTTGGCCCTCAAATTACTAGAAAATGATCAGGATGCGGTTCGCTCATGGAAGGTTGACGGGAAAGATGTTTCCGTTCTCGACAATAGAGAAAACTTGGATCCTCTTGATAAGTCGCCTATGGTGTCTCAAATTGCATCTGAACGTTACAAAGCTGTTCAGAGCATTTGCGACGGCGTCGTTACCAAAGACGTTAATGTTGGTGAACGTTCTCGTTTTACAGATAAAATTGACGCCCTGCTGATCCATCCTTTCTGGGGATTAATCATTTTTTTCGCAACAATGTATGGCGTTTTCTGGCTGACGTTCACTCTCGGCGAGATTCCTGTCGGTTGGTTAGAACAATTTCAATCCTTTTTAAGTAGGGTTGTTGAGAATTTTTGGAGTGAAAATCCGGACAGCGTTTTATGTTCGTTGCTCGTTGACGGCGTAATTTCCGGTGTGGGAGGAGTTCTTGTATTTTTCCCAAATATCTTCATTCTATTTGCTGCTATCGCCATCCTTGAAGAATCGGGGTATATAGCGCGAGGTGCTTTTTTAATGGATCGTTATCTTTCTAGAGTGGGGTTAACGGGAAAAAGCTTTATTCCTCTTCTAGTTGGGTTTGGGTGTTCAGTGCCCGCTGTAATGGCCACAAGGATTATCGAAGATAAAAAATTACGTTTAATTACTATATTTATTGTTCCTTTAATGAGTTGCGGCGCTCGATTCCCTATTTACATGCTCATCATTCCCGCTTTTTTCCCCAAAGCCTGGCAGGCGCCGATTCTTTGGGGAATCTATGTTCTGGGAATTGTTATCGCTTTGATTTTGGCGATTATACTGAACCATGGAGTGCTTAAAGGAAATTCCGCCCCGTTGCTTATCGAGTTGCCTACTTATCACTTGCCAACTATAAGAACTGTTGGTAAGAGAGCTTGTGAACGTGGTATGCAGTACCTTCATAAGGCAGGAACGACGATCTTGGGCGTCTCGGTAATTCTTTGGGTTATTTCTTCATTCCCATCTCTACCAACTGAACGTTTAAGGGGGTTTGAGTTAAGGGAAACGGAGATTAGATCAGTTGCTCAAGATTTGCAAATTGATCTGGAGACAAATGATCTACCGCTAGATGTGAAGGGGATGGATTCAATCGTGTCGTCTTTTGATTGGAAAGGTGAAATAACGGAGGAGAAGATTCTAAACTTTGCTCCAACTGATCCAAAGAAGCAACAGCTGTTATTGTGTAGGTTATTAGAGAAAAATCAGAATGACTGTAATGAAGCGCAACTTGAGAATAGTATTGCGGGGCAGTTGGGGCGTAAACTTGAACCCGTTTTAAAGTTGTCGGGGTTTGATTGGCGTATTGGCGTCGGCTTGATTGGCGCTTTTGCGGCAAAGGAGGTTTTTGTCGCTCAACTTGGAGTTATCTTTGATATGGGAGAGGTTGACGAGTCTTCGGAGTCGTTGCGCAGTAGAATTCAAAAGGCGTATACTCCCCTTGTCGGTTTGTGTGTGCTCGTCTTCTGCCTTATTTCAGCTCCTTGCATGGCTACCTTGGTAATTGTAGCTAAAGAAACCTCCTTGAAGTGGGCTTGTGGGCAGTGGTTCGTTCTTACTGTTTTGGGCTTTTGTATTTCGTGTACTATTTTTCAAGTGGGACGATTCTTTAACTGGGGATAACCTAAAGGGGGTGTGTGAGATGATGGAACTGGTAATAACTGGTTTGATAGTCCTTTGGGCGATAGTCTTTACAATCAATAAAATCCGGAAGTCTTTGCGTACACACCAATGCTCGCATTGTTCTCAAAAGGATAGGCTTTCCTGTCCAATGGCCCAATCCTTCATTAAAAGACAGTAAGTTTTCTTTTAGTAAAAAAATCCCCCAGGGAGATATACTCATCCTTGGGGGATTCTTGTTTTATCCTTGGAAATTAGCTATAGCAACAATAAGCCACACAAGAGACATACAGACAAGTAGGCAGAGGGAAAAGCCTAAAAAATCTAACTTAGTGGGTTTATTGATTTCTAGACCCCAGCGATTAGTAAGCCTTTTGTGATCAAAGCGATGTGGATTGGCATAGGATAACGCCATTTCCTCCGCATCTTTTAAAGGATCCGGATCAACAGGGGTTTTCATCTTAACGAAATAACGATCCAGGGAGTCGATGTTTCCACGAGGCGTAATTAAACTTACAAGAATTAAGAAGAGAAAAGGAAAGAATAATCGAGTAGGGAGACGCAACGTTTCGAGGGTTCCATTACTTTGACCTGTTAAATCTAATCCGAATTTTTCGTATAGCAAAAAGTCAATTTCAAAAGAGCCCTTACCTTTTAGGAAGACGTCTTCACCTGCAAGGGTTTCAGGTGATTTAAGATAATTGACGTAACGGACGCGCGAATCGCCAATTTGTTCTATGCTTTTTTTGCTCTGGT
>CAVGEG010000028.1:0-7481 GCA_963628165.1 Paratractidigestivibacter sp.
GAAATAGTCTAAATAAACTATTTCAGGCAGTTGACCTGGTTTCACATGCGCTTTGCGTATAGCAAGTCAACGTAATGAGCATTAACAATTAATATCCGGTATAATTATGAGAAAACAACTTCGTCTCAACAAACAACGCCAGACTCGCAAATTCCGAGTCTCAAATGCGGTTAAAAGAGTTAGTACTCGCCCGAGATTGTGCGTTTTTCGTAGTTCTCGTCACATTAGTGCGCAGGTCGTCGACGATTCTTGCGGTAAAACGCTCGCAAGCGCCAGCACCTACGAAAAAGATTTTCGTTCCTCTAACGCCAACGGTGGAAATGTTGCCGCCGCGGCTGTTATTGGCAAGCTGATTGCTGAACGCGCGTTGGCCGTCGGCGTCGCCGCTGTAGCTTTCGACCGTAAGGGGTATAAGTACCATGGTCGCGTCGCCGCTCTTGCCGACGCCGCGCGTGAAGCTGGTCTTAATATTGGCGGTAACTCTGAACAAGAATGAGCGATAGGCAGACGAACATTTGTCTTTTGACAAACGATCGTCGAATCGATAGAAACAATCCCGAATAGGATATAGATAAAATGTCCGATAATACACGTGAAAACGGCGAAATCATCGATAAAGTCGTCAAGATTCGTCGATGCTCTGCGACTGTCAAAGGCGGTCGTCGATTTACTTTCACCGCATTAGTCGTCGTAGGCGATGGAAAAGGCAAAGTCGCTTGGGGTTACGGAACCGCGAATGAAGTTCCTCCCGCAGTAAACAAAGCTGTCCAGGACGGCGTTCGAAAGTTAGCTTCCGTCTGTCTTGATAAGAACACCATTCCTCATGCGGTTGAAGGCGCCTTCGGTTCTTCTTCAGTGAAGTTGATCCCCGCGCGTCCCGGTACTGGCGTTATCGCCGGCGCCGCTGTTCGCGCCGTATGTGAAGCCGCCGGAATCAACGACATTCTCACGAAATCTTATGGAAGCGCGAATTCCACGAACCTTGTTAAAGCGACCATTGTCGCTCTTAATAATCTTCGCTCTAGGGAACAAATTGAGAATTTGCGGGGAGTTAAACTCTAATGAATATCAATACAGTTAATCAGGACGTTAATAAAAACGTTCGTAAAGACCGAGTTGGTCGCGGTCCTGGATCCGGAAATGGTAAGACTGCTGGTCGTGGTTCTAACGGTCAACGTTCTCGTGCTGGTTCTTCTGTTTCACCTTTGTTCGAGGGTGGTCAGAATCCCCTTTCTCGTCGTATCCCGAAGCGTGGGTTCAATAATAAAGTCTTTGCCGACGTCGTCGAAAGCGTCGCCCTGAAGACAATTCTGAGAAAGATCGATTCCTCCGTCGAAGTTACCCCCGAAGTTCTCGAGAGCAGAGGTTTGATCAAGAGCGCCAAGTCCTTTGTCAAACTTATCGGTTCCGATGAATTGAACGCCCCTTATAGCTTCAAAGTTCATCGCGTTTCCGAGGGCGCGAAAGCCGCAGTCGAAAAGGCTGGCGGTAAGATCGAGATTCTTCCTGGAAAAAAGCCGGTTCTGAAGAACAAGATGAAGTCTAAGAAGTGATTTCAGTATCTTAAAAAGAACGTCCAACACTTGTTGGACGTTCTTTTTACTATTTAATCAGGCAATTTAGGTAGTTAGTCCTTGTTGAATTGTAAATAAATATTAAAATCATATTCTAGTATTTGTGGATTGACGCCGATAGCGTAGCTATCATGGTTGTCCTTAGAGGTCGACAAGCCGCTTCCTTTTCAGCGTTCAAACGTCGCTTTCGTCGAGCGAGCCGTTAGGGGTTATCGGGCGCCTTGCGATAGGTTTACGCCGAAACGTCTGTTTCGGATTAGTCGCGTTGATACTAATGGTCTGCGATCGTGCACACGTTCGTTTGACGTATGTCGCGTAGCGCATAGTAAAAGCGCAACATTTTAATCGAGGTTTCGATGATAGATAAGATTCGGACAATGTTCTCAATCGCTGAATTGAGAAAAAAGATAATGCTCACGATCGGCCTTATCGCTATCTATCGTCTTGGTTGGAACATCTTCCTCCCAATGGTCGATAGCAATATGGTCTCCGCTTTCAGTGGGGCGAACGGCTTTGGCGATCTTCTCAACCAAGTCGCTGTCTTTTCCGGAACCCAGTTGGATCAAATGACGATTTTTGGTCTGGGTATCATGCCATATATTTCGGCGTCCATTATCTTCCAACTTTTAGCAACCGTTTACGAGCCTCTCGAAAAGCTTCAGAAAGAAGGTGAAAGCGGACGCAAAAAGATTAACGAGTACACAAGATACGCGACTATCGTTATCTGTATCATTCAGTCGATGGCTTATCTGTCAATGCTCAACGCTCAGGCCGCGCAACAGGTCGCTTCGAACGGTTATCAACAGATGTTTTTAACTAGTTGCGTTTCCGAGAATGGTCATTTGACCTTCGCATGGTATTGGTTGGCGATTCTGATCATGACCACCGGAACAGCGTTTCTTATGTGGCTCGGCGAACAGATTGACGAATATGGTATCGGCAACGGCATCAGCTTGTTGATTATGGCTGGTATTCTCGCGCGCGCTCCGGGCGCCATTATGGAACTGTGGGTCGCCGCGTCTAGCGACGGCGGACTCAAGCTCGGCGGTTCCTTTGGCGTTGAAACCTTGTGCTTCCTAGTCGTGCTTTTCTTCCTCGTCGTCCTTGCGGTTGTTTTCGTAACGAAGGGACAGCGCCGTATTCCTACGCAGAGCGCCAAGCACGTCCGCGGACGCCAAGTTTACGGCGGAAGCCGTCAGTATCTCCCGCTTCGCGTAAATCAGGCGGGCGTTATGCCTATTATCTTCGCTAGTAGCCTTTTGCTTTTCCCACAATTTCTCTTCGCTTACCTCAATTCGAATCTCGCGTCCGATTCCTCCTCGATCTGGATTTCCTTCGTGCGCGGCGGATATGAGATCTTCAGTGGAAGCCAATCTTTCACCTACGTGATTCTCGACGTCATCCTGATCTACTTCTTCTGTTACTTCTGGACGGCTGTTACTTTCAATCCGAAAGATATGGCGGACAATCTCAAGAGAAGCGGCACTTTCATTCAAGGTTATCGTCCGGGAAGTAGTACCTCTAATTACCTCGAAAAGGTCATGTTGCGCATTACTTACGTCGGCGCTTCCTTTTTAGCAATCATCGCGATAGTCCCAACGCTTATTACGAATTCGCTTCACGTCGGTTACAGCCTTGCGAGCTTCTTCGGCGGCACGAGCTTGTTGATCGCAGTCAGCGTCGTTCTTGATCTTGTCGATAAAATCGACGCGCATCTTATCATGCGCAATTACAAGAGTCTTCTTGAAAAGTAATCGCCTTTGCGAGAGGTGAGATAATAGGAAATGGCGTTGAACATCTTTTGTTTGACGCCTTTTTATAATTTATTTGACGCCCATTCAGATCGATACGTCGATTAACTAAAGGATTTAATATGCGAGTAGTTTTTGTAGGCCCTCCAGGCGCTGGTAAAGGCACTCAAGCGGAGAATATTGTTCGTGACTATGGTTTATTCCATCTTTCGACTGGCGACGCGTTGCGCGCCGCCGTGAAAGCTCAATCTCCGATTGGAATTGAAGCAGACAAATACATGAAAGCCGGCGCGTTGGTTCCCGACGAAGTCGTTATTGGCGTCGTCGTCGAAAGACTCGAAGAAGCTAAAGACGGATGCTTGCTCGACGGTTTCCCGCGCACTATCGCGCAGGCGGAAGCTCTCGATAAAATCTTAGCCGAAAAGAACTCTCCTCTTAACGTCGTTCTCGAGCTTGCCGTTCCTGAAGACGAATTGTTCAAGCGCCTCGCGTCTCGCGGTCGCGCCGACGACAATCCCGAGGTCATCAAGCAGAGACTCGTCGCTTATCACAATCAGACAGAACCGCTTGTCGGCTATTACAGCAAAGCGGGAATCTTGCGAAGGATCGATGGCGTCGGAACGATCGACGAGATTTATGCGCGCATCCAAAAAGTTCTTGATGAATATAAATAATCGTCTTTTACTTTAAGCGTCTACCGGGACTCCAGTCCCGGTTTTTTTTGAATTAGAGACGGACTGTCCACGACGATGCGTTGTGTTGATACAAATAGAAAGCTTAAATAATGCTCTCGCTGAAGACGGAAAAAGATATTTGGAAAATGAGGAAAGCAGGGCTCCTCACCTGGTCGGCGCACGAACTCGTGCGACAAATCATTCGTCCCGGCATGACGACCGCAGAGCTCGATAGAGAAGTTGAAAATCTCTTCACGCGCAACTACGCCGTTGGGATGTTTAAAGGCGTTCCAGGTCGCGTTCCTTTCCCCGCTGTTACATGCATCTCGATCAACGAACAGGTCGTCCATGGAATTCCTGGAGACCGCGTGATTCAAGACGGGGATCTTGTGAGCGTAGACCTTGGATGCAAGATCAACGGGTGGTGCGGCGACGCCGCGTATTCGAGTCTTGTCGGAAACGTTTCGAAAGAAGCGCAAGATTTGGTGAAGTGTACGCGCGACGTTCTGAATCTCGCGATCAAACGTCTTGAGACGGCGCGATATTGGAGCGAGGTCGCTCGAGATATGGAGAAGTTCGTTCGTGGACAGGGGTATTCGGTCGTCGAGTCTTTCGTAGGACACGGGATCGGCAGGACGATGCATGAAGCGCCGCAAGTTCCCAATTTCGTTTACAACGAATTTCTACGTTACGAAGATTTTAAGATTACGCCGGGTCTGGTGATCGCGGTTGAACCGATGGTGAACGCGGGTGGGAAGCGCGTCAAGCAGCTGAATGACTACTGGACGATCGTGACGACGGACGGACGCCTTAGCGCGCATGAGGAGCATACGATCGGAATCCTCAAAACGGGTCCACTTGTTTTGACAGGACCTCCGCAGACACAGGAGGAGCAGGAGCAGGTCGACGAGTTTTTCTGTCGTTACCGAGATAATAAATAGAGGGATACTTGAGGAGAAAATAGGGAGACTATCAAGAAAGTGAAAATCCCTAATTTCTCCCCCTTGATTTTATCTATTTCTCCTTTAAAATTAGTTAAAATTCGGCTAGTAGCGGGAGGCGTTCAATTGCACGTGACCCGCTTGGCTCGTTTTTAGTAAGGAACGAAATAATGAAAGTTCAAGCTAGTGTTAAACGAATTTGCGAGAACTGCAAAATCGTTAAGCGTAAGGGCAAGGTCTACGTTATTTGTGTTAATCCACGACACAAACAGCGACAAGGCTGAGCGTGAGAGTGGCGTAGCCATAGTAGGCGGAAGACGACGAACGGGTAATGTTTTAAACGTCTACGGCGCGCTGGAAGTCGAACGGAAGTTCGAGTGTATAGTAATTTAGGAGAAGTTAAATGCCTCGTTTATTGGGCGTTGATATTCCAAACGATCGTCCGACCGTGGTTGCTCTAACGTATCTTTACGGCGTTGGGCCCAAGATCGCGAGCGAACTTTGTTTGAAGGCTGGGGTCAATCCTACGGCGCGAGCGAAGGAACTCAAAGAGGACGAAATTGCGAGATTGGCCGCGCTTCTCGATAACGAATACGTTGTCGAAGGTCAACTTCGTCGCCAAGTTCAACAAAATATTGCCCGTCTTAATGCCATCAAGTGTTATCGCGGTATTCGCCACCGTAAGGGCCTTCCTGTTCGTGGTCAGCGAACCAAAACCAATGCGCGTACCCGTAAGGGACCCAAAAAGACCGTTGCCGGAAAGAAGGGCGTCAAGGATCGATAATCTTTCCTTGTCGATTTTTCGTTTTCTTGTTTCGCGTCCTTTTTTGTTATGGGAAAGATGCGACGAAGCGAAAAAGTATTGGATTTTATTGGACTAAAAATGAAGTATTCCGTTTAGATTGTTACGGAATAATAAGTCTGGAGATAATACTGTGGCTAAGGTTTCTAAGAAACGTAAGATCAAGAGAAACGTTGCGAGCGGGATTGTGCACATCAAGGTCACTTTTAATAATACGATTGTGACGATCACCGACATGAAAGGCGACACCCTCTGCTGGGCGACCGCTGGTACTTGCGGTTTCAAAGGTAGCCGTAAATCTACGGCTTTTGCTGGACAGATGGCGGCGCAGCAGGCGGCTGATAAAGCTAAAAAGTTCGGTATGAAAGAGGTTGACGTTCGCGTCAAGGGTCCTGGAAGCGGTCGCGATTTGGCTATCGTTGCTATCGCGCAGTCTGGCCTTACCGTTAAAACGTTAGAAGACGTGAGTCCGTTGCCCCATAACGGTTGTCGTCCTCCGAAGCGTCGCCGTGTCTGATCGATTTTCTTTTGGGCGCGCTTTGCTTTGTTGATAGCGAGGGCCCATTTGTAAAGATCAAATTGACGCACTTTTAGAAAACAAATATCGAATTTTTAAATATTGGAGCAAAATAATGGCTCGAACTTTAGGACCCGTCTGCAAAAGATGCCGTCGTGAAGGCATGAAGCTCTTCCTGAAGGGAACTCGTTGCGATTCTCCGATGTGCCCCTTCAATAAAGCTGGCCAGAACAAAAAACCTCTTCCTCCTGGAATGCATGGTTTCAAGCGTGGAAAAATGACGGAATATGGCGAACAGCTTCGTGAAAAGCAGAAGGTCAAGACCTTCTACGGCGTACTTGAAGCGCAATTCCGTAAGTATTATCAGATGGCTGAACGCTCTAAGGGTAATACGGGTTTGGTTTTGATGTCTCTCCTCGAACGACGTCTTGACAACGTAGTTTATCGTCTTGGCTTCGCGGCTTCTCGTAGCCAAGCTCGTCAGTTGATCGCTCACGGTCACATTTGCGTGAACGGACGTCGTCTCGACGTCGCGAGCTATCTGACTCGACCGGGCGATTCCATCGCTATCAAGGTTTATAAGCGCCAAGGCGAAAAATCGAAGCGCCAAGGCCCCGCGGGGATCGCCAAGTTCTCTTTGGAGAATTTGGGCTCTCGCATGACGCCTGAATATCTTGTTCGTAACGACGGCGACGTACCGAATGGCGTTGTTCTTCGTTACCCGCTCTTCGACGACGTCTCTTTGCCCGTCAATCCGCAACTTATCGTCGAACTTTGCTCGAAATGATCCATATAAAGGCGTTAGCAACGGAGAGACGACGAGTTTCTTCGTTTGCTATCGCTCTCTTTTCCCTCGCGTTCTATTTTTGGCGCGTATGGGGAGGAATGTGGTCATAACTTTGTTTAACACGTCATTAAAACTGGAGCGGACTGTAACATGAGAATCAGATGGAGGGGATTAGAGCTTCCCAGCAAAGTTAAGTGCGAGCAGGCGACGCCAACTTTTGGTCGTTTCACTTGCGAGCCATTTGAACGCGGATTCGGCATCACTGTCGGCAACAGCTTACGCAGGGTGCTTCTTTCCAGTCTCGAGGGAAGCGCAGTCACGAAGATCAAACTTCGTGGAGCTCAACTTGAATTCACTTCTCTGGAGGGCGTCGTAGAGGACGTCACGGAAATCGTTTTGAATGTGAAATCGCTCATTGTGCGTTCACACAACGAG